>JBEVLT010000173.1:0-3161 GCA_040509055.1 Chitinophagaceae bacterium | reverse complement strand
GTAAAATGAAAAAAGGACTATTACTGGCCTCTTTCATTGTCAGTGGAGCACTGATGTTTACCGGCTGCAAAAAGGACGATCCTTTGCCGCTTCAGAACGTGAATCATTACAGCGATGAATATTATGCCAACCTGAGAGCGTATAAGAAGTCGGACCACCAGCTTTGTTTTGGCTGGTATGCTGACTATTCGCAAACATTTTCCTATGGCATGCACTTCCTGGGGCTGCCCGATAGCATGGACATCGTCAGCCTGTGGGGTGGTATTCCTGCCGAGGAGTCGCAGGCTTACAGGGAAATGCGGTTTGTACAGGAGGTAAAAGGAATGCGGCTTGTGGTGCCCTTTATCGTAGAACTGGAAAGCAGCGGCTTCCCGGTCAACGACGACGGCCTGAAGCAATATGCCAATAGCCTGGCGGATATTGTTTATGACAATGACCTAGATGGCCTGGATATTGACTGGGAGCCCGTTAACGGTACCTACCTGGCCAATGCCAGCAATTTTGCTAAAATGGTAGAATACTGCTCGGCGCGGCTGGGACCAAAATCCGGTTCCGGCAAACTGCTGTGCGTGGATTATTACAACCACACGCTGCCTGCAACTATCGAACCCTATATCGATTACCTGGTAAACCAGGCTTATACGCAGGGCATGGTCACCAACTCGGGTACCAACCTGCAAACGAGGTACGACCGGGTAAGCAGCTGGTGCCCTCCCCGCAAATTCATGGTCACAGAAAATATCGGTGACTGGTGGCAAAACGGCGGATCTCCCTTTACGGAAATAAGCGGCAATACCATCAGCCCGATGGACGGCGCCCGGATGTACTCGCTGGAAGGCATGGCCAGGTGGCAACCCCGCCAGGGACCCAAGGCCGGATGGGGTGCTTTTTATTTCGTGCGGGATTACAACTCCAATCCTCCCTACAAATACATGAGAAGGGGTATACAGGCCGCCAATCCCGCCCGCCGCTGATCTTCTGCTAATCTTTAAACTAATTATACAATGAGAAAATCAACATATTTATTGCCGGTGCTGCTGCTTGTGGCCGGCTTGTTCGGCGGATGCCGTAAAGGAGTGGATTACAAACCGGCGCTTTTCTTCACCGGTACGGAACTGTCCCCTGAAACGAAATTCACCATCGATGGTCCGTCAAGCATCGGTGTTTCCGTCACATCTTCTGTGAAGGTGGACCGGGATATTACCGTCAATCTCGAGGTGAAGCCGGAACTGGTGGAAGCGTATAATGAAGAAAAAGGAACGGCTTACGAGTTCCTGCCGCAGGGCAGTTACGAGCTGGAAGGTACCAGCGTGGTCATCAAAAACGGGTTCAGCGTATCGGATCCTGTGAAATTTTCTGTACTGTCGCTGAACGACTTTGAGGAAGGGGTGACCTATTGCGTACCGATCACCATTACCAATACGGATGGAGACATACCGGTGCTGGAAGCTTCCCGTACGGTATACCTGATCATTAAACGCACGATCATCACCAGGGCGGCTGTGCTGTCGCCTAACTACTTCAGCGTACCCAGCTTCCAGACCACGACGTCGCTGGCCAGCATACCAAAGCTGACCCTGGAGTGCCGTATCCTCGTGAACCAGTTTACCACAGCTAATCCCTTTATCAGCTCGGTAATAGGAATCGAGGAAAACTTCCTGCTTCGTTTCGGTGATGTGAGCATCGCCAACAACCAGATGCAGCTGGCAGGCGGGCTGATCAATACCAAGAAATTCCCGGTGACCAGCAAAGCCACTTTCTCCACCGGTCAGTGGTACCACGTAGCGGTCGTGTACGACGGGGCCAGGATAAGCCTGTATGTGAATGGCGTGCTGGACAACTATACCGATGCCGAGCCGGGTGGGATCAACCTGACAGACAGCTATTCCGGCGGCTTCCAGATCGGCTTTTCAGCAGGCGGGCGTAAGCTGAATGGTGCTATCAGCGAAGCGCGGGTGTGGACCCGGGCGCTGTCAGCCACCGAGCTGCAAAACAATCTTTGTTACGTAGATCCTGCATCCAACGGGCTGGTGGCTTACTGGCGGTTCAATGACGCCACAGGCAACAATGTAACCGACCTGACCGGTCATGGCCATACGGCTGTGGGATTGAACCCGGTCAGCTGGATCACGGGTGTACGTTGTCCCTGATTGATTGTTCTCAGCTAAATCATTAAAGCAAAAAAGTCAAACATGAAAAAAGTATTGAAACCATATAAAAGAGCCGCCTTGTTTTGCCTGCTGGCGATGACGGCGCTTGTTTCCTGCAAAAAAGACGACGGGCTTTCGTCCAGAGAGCTGCTCGTATACGTGGCCGGCGATTATAGCCGCGTAGACAACAGGGTTGTAACTCCTTTTGTGCATAACCCGGTAAGCATTACAGGCTCGAGAATGACAGGGTTTGCAGCTTATGCCACCCGGGAAGTACCGGCCGATATCGACGTAACCTTTACCGCCGACGCCTCGCTGGTCGCCGATTTTAATCAGAAGAACGGCACCGCATTTTTACCGCTGCCTGCGGCTAATTACCGCATCGTCAACCCGGGAAAGTATAAAATAAAAGCGGGTACCGTAAAATCGGATTCGCTGCAGATTGAGATCCTTAATCCCGGACAGTTGACCGATCCCAAAGGTTATTTATTGCCCTTTACCATTACGGCCATCGAAGGGCAGGACAAGGGCGCAGCCATCAGCACCAACCAGCGTACGGTATACCTGAACGTCACTTATGAGTTCAACAATGTGCTGCCAGGCCAGGCGCCTGCGGCAGGTACGGCTATGAGCCGCACGGGATGGAGCGTGACGGTAAGCAACACCACGTCCGGTGCACTGGGGCCGGCCATGATAGATGGCAATAACAGTACGGCCTGGCGCTCGAGCAACACGGCCAGTGCGGCCAAATGGGCCATCGTGAACATAGCAAGTCAGAAGACGGTGTCATCGTTCCTGATGGTGCCCAACTACGTGACCACTACCGAGAATGCCACACAGATCACCGTTTCCTCCAGCAACGATAATACAAACTGGACCGTTCAGGGCATCTGGCGCGGCACAGGCCCTGCCACAGGAACCACTGCTGCGGCTCCCGATGTGAAAGGCATCAATTTCGCCAGCCCGGTCACGGCCCAGTATTTCAGGCTGGAGATCAATACCTGGGTGAGC
>JBEVLT010000172.1:0-7408 GCA_040509055.1 Chitinophagaceae bacterium | reverse complement strand
CCCGGGGTCCTGTGAATTCCAGTCGCCCGGCACACGCAATGTATACTTATCACTGTACCCGTATTCTTTCCGGGCCGTCTTGTTCACCGGGGTATCAGGGTTCCAGTAGGCGTCGTTATCGGCGGGTTGACGTTCCCTGTAGCGGTAATCGTAAAAGCCCGTCTCATACCTGTCGATAATATATTGCCAGGCTCCGTTCAGATCGGTTGTTTTCCGCGACGGGATGTTGGCGATCAGGCTGCTTTGCGCAGGTAAAATGCCTGCATAAAGAACGAATAGGAACAGGATACCTGCTTTTCTTTTAAACATAATCACATAGGGTTTACTGAACAACAGTTGACGGAGAAGCATCAACCATTCTCCGTCAACTGCATAGTGGTTTTTCAATACTAATAGCCTGTATTTTGTGTCAGCACGGCTCCTTTATTCAGATCGATAGCAGACTGGGGTATCGGCAACAAACCTTTCCTTGTTGTAACATTAGCAAGACCGGTCACCGGCTGGCCTGCCGCGGTGTTATAGGTATTCAGGTAATTCTGGCATCGCTGTACCAGGGTGCCTGTTCTTAAAAGAGTCATTCTCCGGTTTTCTTCCGCCAACAGCTCCCTTGCTCTTTCATCCAGGATGAAATTGAGCGAGATATCGGAAGCCTGCACCTGGCCATGCGCCGGGTAATCGGGATAAGCCCTTTGCCTCAGCACATTGATGCTGGCTGCAGCATCGGCCGGCCGCCCCTGTTTGAACTGGGCTTCCGCCAGCAGCAGGTACGTTTCGCCCAACCGCATCATGGGCAGGTCTTTATAGGAACCATAGCCGTTAATATCAGCCGGGTTAAAGTTATTCCATTTGGTGGTATAAGGGGCGATCCGCCATACGGTATCTCCATGGGCGATCGTCAGCTGCACACCATACATCGGCTTGGTAGGATCGTTGAAGCGGATGATGCGGCGGATATTGTAAGGGGAGTTACGAATATCATACTGGTCGTAGAGACGGTACAACACCCAGTTGCTGAGCCTGAAACGCCCGATACCCCTGCCTCCCAGCGAATCGCAGATGATCATATTGGTGATCCCGGCATAAAAAGGAACCCACATACGCCGGTGCTGGTCGGTAGATGCATTGGAGGAGGAGGAAGTGGCCCCGCCCGGCACATTCAGGTCTTCTTCAATGGTCCAGATCGCTTCTTTATTACCCTGGCCGTAGCGCTGGTTGCCGTATGTGAACAGGTCGCTGAAGCAGTCGCCCGGCTGTGAAGCTTTTACCCCAAATCTTGTTTTCATCAGCTGGAAAGGGCCGCTGGTAATGATGCTCTGGCACTGCGCTTCCGCCAGGGCCGGCTTATCCATCCGGAGATATGCCTGGGCCAGGAGCTGCTGGCACATGGCCTTGTTGGGCCTGAATTCCTTTCTTGCGCTGGCAGGGTTGGCGGGAAGTACGGGGATCGCCTCTGTCAGGTCCTTTACGATCAGGTTATTGATACTGTCCACCGGCGCTCTCACAAAATCGATCTTCGGTGTCTGGATCGGCGCAGTAATAAGCGGCACTTCTCCCCAGAGCGTGACCAGGAACTCATAGATATAAGCCCGGAAAAATTTCGCTTCGGCGCCAACGTAGGCTTTATTGGCCGCGCTGGTGCCGGTCACCCCGGGGTCCTGCGATGCGGCAATAACCAGGTTCACGTTATTGAGCGTGGTATATGCCCAGCGCCAGTAGATGCTTGCCGAAAAATCAGAAGAGTTCATGGTCTCGTTGTTCACATAGGGGAACATCGCGGCGGTTGTCTGGCCGTTGATCACCACGTCGGTGCCCAGGAACATGGCGCCCAGCAAACCCTGGTCGTCATCGGTAGTGTATTGCTGGCGGATGCGGTTCATGATGCCGGCCATATTGGCTTCGAAGCCCAATGAGTCGGACAAGGTGTTTTGCGGTGCATAGTTGGACTGCAGGTGCTCATCCAAAAAACTCTTTTTGCAGGAAGCCAGGCAAAGACCTGCAACGATGATGATGAGGAATGTCAGTATTTTTTTCATCGCGGTATGTTTAAATTATTTTAAAGTAAGGTTGATCCCGAGTACATAGCTGGCCACCTGCGGGTAGTTGTTGTAGTTGGTGCCGGCCGGCAGCGTCTGGAAATTGGTTTCCGGGTCCCAGCCCAGCCAGGGCGTCCAGGTATGGATATTCCTGCCGCTGATATAAAATGACAGGTTGCTCATCCCGAGCTTCCCGGCCCATGCCTGCGGAACGGTATAGCTCAGCGTAGCATCTTTCAGGCGGGTGTAGCTGGATTTGGAAGGATAGGCATAGTTCAACGGGTTGGTATAGGATAAGGCCGGGCGGTTCGGGTTTTTATTTTCCGCCGTCCAGTAGCCTACATCGGCCGGCAGGTTAATGGCGCCCGACTGATCTGCATTGTCATAGATCTGGTTGTTTTTCATAGCACCCTGGTAGGTCTGGATAAATATGCGCAGGCTGAAATTCCGGTAGGTGAACGTATTGGTAATACCGCCCGTCCATTTCGGGTTCCTGTATCCTACGATCGTCCTGTCGTTGCTATTGATCACCTTGTTGCCATCCAGGTCTGCAAATCGCAGCTGGCCGGGCTTTGCCGCCGGCGAGAGGGCGGTCA
Organism: Chitinophagaceae bacterium; assembly: GCA_040509055.1. GTDB lineage: Bacteria > Bacteroidota > Bacteroidia > Chitinophagales > Chitinophagaceae > JAJKIP01. The sequence continues at coordinate 4,779 of JBEVLT010000172.1, read as the reverse complement.
GGTCGTCGGTGGCCTGCCACACGCCGAGCAGCTGGTAGGTGTAGATAGCGCCCAGCGACTTGCCGATGAACCATCCGTTGCCGATATCGTCCTTCCCGTCGCCGTACAGCTGGGTCAGCTTGTTTTTATACGTGGAAAAGACGATGGATGTTTGCCAGGTGAAATCCCTTCCCTTTATATTCACCGTATTGAGGGTGATATCCAGTCCTTTGTTTTCCAGCTTCCCGATATTCTCCAATACTGAGCTATAACCGGTCATAATCGGCAATTGCCTGGCCAGCAGCAGGTCCTTCGTCTTGCTCTGGTAGTATTCTACCGTTCCTTCTACCCGGCTATTTAAAATGGAAAAATCGATGGCGTAATTGACGGTGGTGGTACTTTCCCATTTCAGGTTGGCATTGCCCAGGTTCGCAGCTACCAGGCCGGTGACCGTGGTGCTGTTGTACGCGTATTGCACCACATTTTGCGATGTAAGCGTGCCATAGGCGCCGATGGCGGAGTTGCCCGTTGTGCCATAGGAAAACCGGAGCTTCAGCGTATTGATAAGCGGGATATGCGACATGAACTGTTCCCGGTGCAGGTTCCAGCCCAGGGCAAGCGTGGGAAAGCTGGCATATTTACTGGTCAATGCCCCGAAAGCCGAATAGCCATCCCTCCGCACTGTACCTGTCAGCAAATATTTACCGTCATAATTATAGTTCAACCGGCCCATTTGCGATACCAACGCCGTTTGCGACGAGTTGGACCCGGTGGTTTGCGTAGCGGCGGCGCCGGTATTGTTATAGCCAAGGCCGTCGTTGATAAACCCGTTTACATTGATGCTGGAGCTGAACGAGCTGTTGTTCTGCGCACTGTACAGGGCCGTAATATCAACATGATGTTTTTGAATGTCCTTTGTATAGGTGAGGATGTTCTCCGCGATCCAGCTTTTTGTTTCCGCATTGCTGATGCTGGCCGAGCCGAGGTTGTTGTTCGAGAGCCTGCCGGTATAGCTGCTTACGCGGCTGGGCAGGTAGGTATAGTTGGCGTTGAGCCTGTATTTCAACCCCTTTACGAACCGGGGAGTGATATCGACATAGCCGGTCCCCGTGAGGTTATGGCCCCGGTTAAGCGTATTGACATACAAGCCCAGCAGCGGGTTGGTATACAAGGTATTTCCATACATCGGGAATATCTCGTAGTTCCCGTTTGTATTGTAGAGCTGCCCGTACGGGCTCATCTGGCCTGCCAGGGTAAGGTTTACCCGGCCGCCATCATTGTTGTTGTTGGTATAAAACAGGGAAGTACCGACACTCAGCCAGTCGGCCAGGTTCGCGCTGATATTGGAACGAAAACTGATCCGGGTATACTGGTAGCCCTTCAGCAGCCCGTTGTCTTTGGCATACTCCCCGTTCAGGAAATACTTCAGGTCCGTTGTGCCTCCGGAAAAGTTCAGGTTATGGGACTGGATGGTACCCTGCCGGGAAATTTCATCCAGCCAGTCCGTTGTCGTATGCGCCCTGTTGTTGGGCACTTCATAGGCATTGATCACAGAGTCGGACGTGATATTGGCATTGTTATTACCGGTTTGCTGCTGCCAGGTAATATTCTTGAGCTTATAGGCTGCTGCATCCATGGGCTTCATTTTGTGCGCCATAAATTCCAGCCCGGTAAACCCGCTGTAGCTGATAGAGGGCTTGCCGGCAGTCCCCTTTTTGGTAGTGATCAGCACCACGCCGCTGGAACCACGGGTGCCATAGATCGCCGTTGCGGAAGCGTCCTTCAATACCTCGATGGATTCAATGGTGTTCGGGCTGATATCGTTGGTCAGTCCTGCAAACGGCACACCGTCCAGGATAATCAAAGGAGTGGTGCTGGCGCTGATCGAGTTCAGCCCGCGGATCTGCTGGCCGGCAGACTGGCCGGGAGCCGCAGAGGTGGTGGTCAGCGACCAGCCGGCTACCGAACCCTCCACAGCCTGCAGGATATTTGTCACCGGTATTTTGCTCAGCCGGTCTTTCGGCACACTGGCTACCGATCCGGTGACATCGGATCTTCGCTGCGTGCCGTACCCTACCACAATGACCTGGTCAAGCGTTTCGCCACGGGCCGACAGGCGGATGGGGGTACCGGGAGACAGGTCCGACACTTTTATTTCCAGCGTTGCATAACCGATATGTGAAATAAGAAGGGCGCCGGTGGGCGGGGCATCGATCTCAAACCAGCCATTTGCATTGGTAGTGGTCCCTTTCGAGGTCCCTTTGACCACTACGTTGGCGGCGGCAACAGCCTGGCCGGAGTCGGAAACTACCTGCCCTCTGACGACAGGTGGCGCTGATTGGGCATACAGGCAATTTTGTCCCCGGCACAGGACGAATAATACCAGCAACGGAATGATCCGCTGGAAGACAGGGGATGGTGTTTTTGGAAAGTGTAACATACGGCAGTTCATAAAAGCTAAGTTTTGATTGATTGTTAACTGTGATTTATCGATTGCCAGTTTGGAATAAACCGGACAGGTTGGGGGTAACAAATGCAGTGGAATGGTTCCGGGAATCCTGCCGGTATAGAGATCTCCGGGACTTTTCCCGGGGCTCCGGCATTGCAGTAAACCGGTATAGCTGAGCAGGTGCAGACAGGATGGAACAGGCGGAAAAAGATGAAACATTTTTTCATATAGCAGCAATTCATGATCGATCTCTCTGGCCCTGTAAACCTATACCATGCATGCCCCCTTTCAATAAAATTCACTACATCTTTACTACATCACGAAAACATATTTTGCTGATTATCAATAGGATTTATTACATTTATACTACATCATCCGGAAATTGCCTAAATTTCTACTAACGATTCTTTTTTCACTCGCCGTGCTTCGTTCACCGGCACAGAACACCATTGGCCTTCCTGATATCGTCAATTTTTCGAACCAGGACTACCATGGAGGAACGCAGACCTGGTCGATCAAACAGGCCGGGAACGGGGTGTTATTTTTCGCCAATAACGATGGGCTGCTGAGTTTTGACGGGAATTACTGGAAACTGTATTCCCTGCCCAACAAGACCATTATCCGGTCCCTGGTGATCGATTCGGCCACCGGCTATATTTATATCGGGAGCCAGGCGGAATTCGGTTTTTTCTCTCCCGGGGAAAACGGCGATCTGGTGTATCATTCCCTGAAAAAACTGATCCCCGAGGGGGCAAGAGATTTTGCCGATATCTGGCATATCGAAGTATACGGCAACGCCGTATTTTTCAGGGCCAATAAAAAGATATTTGAGTATAAGGACCAGACCATCCGTGTTTTTAAGGCGCCTTCGGAATGGCGGTATATGCGTATTGCGGGTTCACGCCTGTTTGCCCAGGACAGGAATACGGGCATCCTCGAATTCAAAAACAATACCTGGGAGCCGGTATGTAATCACCCTGTCCTGAAAGAAGGGCTGGTGACCAGCATACTCGATTACCACAGGGATACCCTGTTGGTGACGACCCAGAAAAACGGGATCTTTTTGCTGCAGGGCGCCCAGCTGATCCCAAAAAGAACAGCGGCCGACGCCGTTTTCATGACCGATCGCATTTATTGCGCCATCCATACTGGCAGTGAAGAGTTCGCCATCGGCACCACGTCCGGCGGTTGTTATATCATCAATTCACGGGGAGAGCTGATCCAGACCATCTCCAGGACCGAAGGTCTTCAAAATAACAATATCCTTTGCATGTTCCTGGACAAAAGCCGGAACCTATGGATGGGGCTGGACAACGGGATCGATCTTGTCGCGTATCATACAGCCATCAGGCGCATCCTGCCTGACCAGCGGAACCAGCTGGCCACCTATGCTATTAAGATCGTGGACCATCACCTCTACATCGGCACTTCGGATGGGCTGTACCGCGTTCCCGTTGACTTTACCAACCCCGACCTGAGCTTTTACAAGGGCAGTTTCACAAGAATTCCCAATACCGGCGGGCAGGTATGGCGGGTGGAAGACATCAACAGCCAGGTATTGCTCGGGCATCACGAGGGTACGTTTATCGTCGCTGATAACCAGTCCACACCTTTGTTGCCGGGCCTGGGCTCCTGGATCTTCGCACCGCTGGCCTTCCCGGAAAACAACCTGGTTGTAGCCGGCACCTATAACGGGCTCGAGCTGCTGGAGTACTCCGGGGGGCGCTTTACGGATAAGGGTAAGATCGAGGGCATCAATGAGTCCCTTCGTTTTATTGCACAGGATAATGAAAACACCATCTGGTCCTCCCACCCCTACAAAGGAGTATACAGGATACGCTTGTCGCCGGATAAGAAATCCCTTTCTTACAAGCTGTATACGCAAAAGGACGGGCTTCCCGGTGACCTTAATAATTATGTATTCGCGATCAAAAGCAAGGTGGTGGTCGCTACACCGAAGGGGGTCTATGAGTACAATGCCGCCGCCGGCAGGTTCGCTCCTTCGGCCGTGCTGCCCCCGGTCTTCAACGGGCAGGCCATCCAGTACCTGACCGAAGATGCCGAAGGCAATATCTGGTTTGAAAGCGATAAAAAGATCGGCGTGATCGACTATCACCAATCGACCAGTTCCGAAACGTATTCGATCGTGTATTTTCCCGAGCTGACCAACAAGCTGGTAAGGGGCTTTGAATACATTTACCCTTACAATGCAGACAATATCTTTATCGGGTCGGAAAAAGGCGCTTTCCACCTGAACTACCGGAATTACCCGGGCACCGTGGCCGAACCTGCGGTACTGATCGGGAAAGTCAAAACCATCGGGAAGGCAGACAGTATTCTGTATGGCGGCT
>JBEVLT010000171.1:0-14474 GCA_040509055.1 Chitinophagaceae bacterium | reverse complement strand
CCACGTGGTTGAAGTACTTGTTATAGCTCTCCACGATATCCTTATACAGTTCGATCACCTGTGGGTTGTGGATCATCTCTTCATTGGCGGTATAAGGAATGTTGTGCTGCCTGCACCATTCTTTCAGGTTCGGGAAAGACGGCACGATCAGCGCCCCGGCAAATTTTCGTTCGGAGCCGACCACGATGATCTGCTCGATCAGCATGGACTCCTTCAGCTTGTTCTCGATCGGCAACGGCGCTACGTATTTACCCCCGCTGGTCTTGAACAGCTCTTTTTTCCGGTCGGTGATCTTCAGGAATTTGTTATTCACGATGGTGCCGATATCGCCGGTGCTGAACCAGTCGTCATGGATCACTTCGGCGGTCAGGTCGGGTCGCTTATAATAGCCCATCATGATATTAGGCCCCTTGCACAGTATCTCGCCGTCTTCGGCAATTTTTACTTCCACGTTATCGATCAGCGGGCCTACGCTGCCAAACATGCGGTCTTCTTCGTTGAACCGGTTCACGCTGATCACCGGTGAGGTCTCGGTGAGCCCGTAGCCTTCCATGATCGTGATGCGGCCGGCCGTGAAGATCCGGATCAGCCTCACCTGGCAGGCAGCCCCCCCGGTGACGATGCACTTCAGGTTATTGCCCAGCCCCTCGCGCCATTTGCTGAAGATGAGTTTATTGGCCAGTGCCAGCTGCATGTTGTACCACATTCCCTGGTTTTTGTTGATCTCGAACCGCTCTGCCAGGCCATGCGCCCAGAAGAACAGTTTCTTTTTCACGCCGGTAAGTTCATTGCCCTTCTGCATGATGCGGTCGTACACTTTTTCCAGCAGCCGCGGTACAGTGGTGAACATATGCGGTTTTACTTCCTTCAGGTTGTCGCCGATGGTTTCCAGGCTCTCTGCATAATAAATGGACGTATCCCTGAACAGGTAGAGATAGGTCACCATCCGCTCGAAAATATGGTTCAGCGGCAGGAAGCTCAGGGCGCGCAGCCTTTCACCGGGCGGAAAGCAGGGAATGCAATCGATCACGTTGCTCAGGATATTCCGGTGAGAGAGCATCACGCCCTTGGGTGTGCCCGTGGTGCCTGATGTATAAATGAGGGTGGCCAGGTCTTCGTAGCCAATGCGGTCGGCAATCGGTCCTACCTGTGCGCTTAATTCCGGCGTAGCCGCTTCGGTCACTTCTTTCCAATACCGTGCATTCGGCACATGCTCGAAGGTGTAAATTTCCTTCAGGCTTTCCACCCGGTTTTTTATGCTGAGTACCTTCAGGAACGACTCCTCGTCGTTGACAAACGCATATTTTACTTTGGCATCGTTGAAAATAAACTCCAGATCGTTGACCCCGATGGTCGGGTACACCGGTACCAGCACGGCGCCCACCTGCTGCACGGCCAAATCCAGCATCACCCATTCCGGCCGGTTTTTGCACATGATGGCGATCTTGTCACGGCCTTCTATGGACAGGTCGTTGGGGCTCACGCCCAGGCCGAGCAGCCCGGCGCTCAGTGTGTCCACGATCTCCTTTACCTGGCCGGTGCTATAGGTTTTCCATTGTCCCCGCTCTTTGGCTGCCAGCATATCGGTGAGGCCTCCGCCGGCCAGCTGCTGTGTGATGCAATCGAACAATCTGCGTGGCTCTTTCATAGTACAATCGTTAAATTCTGTGGTTGAGCAACAAATTAGGCAAAAAACAAAACATAGAAAAACCCCGGTTGTAGTCCGGGGTTTTCGTTAAAGTATTTTATAGGCCTGCTATTTATAATACTGGCCGGCCGGCACTTTGAAGATGCGTCCGCGCTGGAACGTATCGAATTTTTCGTATTGCTCGGCATGCGTCTTCGTCCAGTTGTCGTAGGCCGCCAGGTTTTCCACGGAGCCGAATAACCACTGGTTGTAGGCTTCGAACATGCCGCCCTGCAGCAGCTGCTGGTGGTAGTCGAACAGGCGGAACGGGAAGCGGCCCGCATTGTTCTGGAACCAATCCAGGATGAACCGGGAGCGGATCATGGTCAGCGTTTCTGTAGTAATGCCTTTGGACGTCAGCGAAGATTGTTTGTTCATCGTTTGCAAAAACGCTTTGGCAAATTCGCTCTTGTTTTTTTCCTCCCCCTTCAGCAGGTCGGCTTCGGCAAACAGTTTTTCCTTGTAGGCCTGCAGCAGCATCTGTTTCACCAGCACGGCTTTTTCGGACAGGCTTTCCATGTTCACGAATATTTCACCGTAGATCAGGCTCCATACCTTGTCTTTTACGTCGAAATAATACACGGCGGCATTGTAATAATTGCCTGCATAGGAAGGATCGTTCTGGATGCCTTTTTCCCACATGTCGATGGCGGTATTATTACGGGTGCCCCACAGCAGTTCGCCGTATTCATTGTACAGCGGGCCGCTTTTGGGGAACTTGCGGAGCGCCTTTTTATACATCTTTTCGCAATCCTTTACTTCTTCCAGCGCCTTGTACACGTTGCCGGCAATCTGGAAGGACACCTCGTCCACGTCGTCGCGGTCCAGCAGGTCCTTGATGGCATCTTTCGCCTTGGCATAGTCCCGTTTCATGTAGTAGCTCATGGCCAGGTCCTTTTGCAGATCCAGGCTGTTTTCCTTCAGGATAGCCCGGTTCAGTACCACGATCGCATTGTCGAAATCACCGGAACGCATATAGGTTTTGGCGGTTTCGTGAAGGGTTTTTACATCATCCTGTGCAAAAACGGTGGCCGTAAGGCAAAGAGCGGCAACAAAAAAAGTGAGTCGTTTCATGTAAGCAAATTAAGAGGAGAGACGCTGCGGGGAGCGTCTACGTTGCAAAATAACAATATTTTAGACAGGTCTCAGATCAGGTGCGTCAGCAGGCCGTCCCGCAGCTTGGGTTCAAACCAGGTGCTTTTGGGCGGCATCACGTTCCCGCTGTCGGCGATATCGAACAGCTGCTGTATCGTGACGGGGTACAGGCTGAAGGCGATTTGCATTTCACCGCTGTTTACCCGCTTTTCCAGTTCCTCCAGCCCCCGGATGCCTCCTACAAAATCGATCCGCTTGTCCGTACGCTGGTCTTTTATACCCAGCAGCTTGTCCAGTACATTATTTGATAAGATCGTTACATCCAGCACGCCAATAGGATCATCCGTATAGGTGTTTTCCTTCGACGTCAAAACGTACCACTGGTTATCCAAATACATGCCGAACTCGTGCAGGGCAGCGGGTTTCACAGGCGCTGCAGTTGGCCGGATCGTAAAATCCTGTTCCAGTGCGGCCAGAAGCCCGTCCCTGTCCATCCCGTTGAGATCTTTTACCACCCTGTTGTAATCCATGATCGCCAGTTCGCTGGCCGGGAAGATGGTGGTAAGGAAAAAGCGGGCGGCCTGGCTGTCCGGCAACGCCTGGCTCACTTTGGCGGCGGAGGCGGCACGGTGGTGGCCATCGGCAATATAGGTGGCCGGTACTTTGTCTGCAAACAGGCGGGTAATGCCGGCAACGGTTGCATCATCATCAACGGCCCAAACGGTATGTTGTATACCATCGGCGGCCGTAAAATCGTAGACGGGTGCATGCTTTTCTTTCCAATCGGTAATGATCCTGTCGATCTCCGCCACATTATTATAAGCCAGGAATACATTGCCGGTCTGGGCGCGGATCGTTTTCATGTGGTCGATCCGGTCCTTTTCTTTTTCAGGCCGGGTAAACTCATGTTTTTTGATCACATCGGAAAAATAATCGTCTACCGAGGATACGCAGACCAGTCCGGTCTGGCTGCGACCGTTCATCACCAGGCGATAGATATAATAGCAGGGCTTTTCTTCGGTGAATACGATATCCTGCTTCCGGAAGCTGTCCAGGTTCTCCTTTGCCTTTTCATACACGGCCTGGCTGTGCAGGTCGGTATCTTCCGGCAGGTCGATCTCGGCCTTGGTAACATGAAGAAAGGAGGAAGAATTGCCTTTTGCTTCTTCGCGGGCCTCGGTGCTGTTCAGCACGTCATAAGGACGGGAAGCTACTTGTTCGGCCAGTTCCGGTTTCGGACGCAGGGCCTGGAAGGGTTGGATGAGCGCCATGGGCTTACTAAAATGGTATTGTTGAAATGAGGTGAACTTATCCGCGGCGTTGCGCAAAATCTTTCATAACAGCTGTAATGACTTCCACACTTTCCAGTGGCAGGGCATTGTACATGGAAACCCGGAAGCCGCCTACCGAACGGTGACCTTTTACGCCGTACAGGCCTTCTTTTTTACAGATGTCCGCAAATTCTTTTTCCAGCGCCGGGTCTGCCATCACAAAGACCGCATTCATGCGGCTGCGGTCTTCTTTGGCTACGGTACCCCGGAACAGCGGCAGGCTGTCCAGGGTGTCGTAAAAGAGACGGGCTTTGGCTTCGTTGATCTTTTCAATGGCAGCCACACCGCCGTTGTTGTGCAGCCAGCGCAGCGTAAGCATGCACACGTACACGGCAAATACAGGCGGCGTGTTCAGCATGGAACCATTCTCGATGTGGTTGCGGTAATCCATCATCGTGGGTATTTTCCGGTTCGTTTTGCCGAGTATGTTTTTATTGACCACAACGAGATTTACACCGGCAGCGCCCACATTCTTTTGTGCACCGGCATAGATGATGTCGAAACGGTTGAAATCGACCGTACGGCTCAGGATATCGCTGCTCATGTCGGCTACCAGCGGCACATTGTATTTGTAAAACGCTTCCAGGTCCTGCCATTGCGTACCGTAGATTGTGTTGTTGGTGGTAATGTGCAGGTATTTGGCGGTTGCGGGTACATGATAGCCTTTGGGCAGGTAGGTGTAATTTTTATCCTTGCTGCTGCATACCACCTCCACGTGGCCAAACAGCTTGGCTTCCTTGATCGCCTTGGTGCCCCATACATCCGTGTCGGTATAGGCCGCTACTTCGTTTTCGGCCAGCAGGTTCATCGGCACCTGCATAAACTGGGTGGAGGCGCCGCCATGCAGGAACAGGGGCTCATGATCACTGTCCAGGCTCATCAGCTCTTTGACCAGGCTGATCGCTTCGTTCATCACCCCTTCAAAAAGGGGGGTACGGTGCCCGATCTCGAGGATGGACAACCCTGTGCCGTTAAAGTCCAGGATGGCCCGGCTGGCCTCTTCAAACACCTCTTGGGGAAGCACGGAAGGTCCGGCATTGAAATTATGCATGGCGGCTATCAGCGGTTTCATTGGTTTGATACATAAAATGAAACGCAAAGGTAAGCCATCTGCTATTGCGATAAGCCTGCGGCCCGGGTTGCCTGGCCTTTATTCATGCCCCCTTTCATCGCTGCTGCCATTGCGCCAGGCGTGGTTGAGGGTTTCGAATTCCTTCAGGTCTTCGGGCGAAAATGTTTTGTTGGACAACTGCGTCAGGTCGGGCTGCCCGGCATTCACCCAGGCCGTATACCAGCAGCTGGCCACCGCGAAAATGGACTGTCGCATCCGCCGTTCCACCATGCCTTTCAGTTGTTCATCGTAGGCCCGGGCATAAGCGGCCGAATACTGGCGTACGACCACCCCGTTGCGGTCTTCGTAGGCGAAACGCTGGTCAGGTGCAAATTGCATGGACAATTCTTTTTCTATCCGCAACACCGTGTCCGCGGCAGCAGCGCTTTCCAGCACCCGCGCCCAGATAAATGCTGCAGGGTTGCCGATATGCACCGCCTTGCCGATAAAGAAATCCCATCCGCTCCCGTTCGGGTCCTTTTCGGCCAATAGTTCCGGTATGCGGCTTTCCCAAAAGCCGTGAATGCCTGTCTGGCCGGTATGCTGACCGTTGTGGTTGCTGCTGGCATGGAGCGGCACATGCGCATCAGCCATATAGTGCCCGATCTCCGCGGAGTATTTCAGGATTTTGGCCTGGTCTTTTTCTTTGAAGGCTTCGGTGAGCCGGTATAGCATCGTCTGCAGCCACCAGGGCACAATGCCATATCGCTGCAGGGTATCGGCCGTGTACCTGGCCACAGCCTGGTCCCAGCGGCGCGGCAGCGAATCGTAGGGGTAAGTGCCGTAATGATCGATATCGATATAATGTCGCGCACCTTCTGCGGCCACGGCATAGCGCCGTTTGTCAGGGTCCACCGCATGTTCTGATAAAAAATCGATATGGGGCTTATAGAGCGCCATCATTTCCGGCGGCAGCAGGAACACGGCGTAGTAGTTGATGCGGCGGTGCGCAAAAAAGCCCCAGCAAAAGCAGGTGTGTGAGGCTGACAGCAGCAGCAACAGGATAAGGGTTCTTTTCATCGTCACTCGGTTTAAGATTGCCAATGAAAAATAAAAAGCTGTTCCTGCTTAGTTCCGGGCAGGTTCCGGTTCGGGCCGGCTGCTTTCTGCATCCAGGTCTACCACGCCCCCGGTCACCGCGTATTTCATGGCATCCCCGGAGCTGATGGTGTGGATATGCCGCACCTTTGAACGGGGCAGGATGTAGAGCTGCCCGGCAAAATTATAAGCCTGCGGCACATAGACGGCTACATGGTCAACCCCCATTTCAAACTTTTCCATTTCCTCGTCCGTCAGGAAGCCTACGATCCATACGTCATCGGCAAAAATGCTGGCCAGCACCGATTTGTTGAATTTCTTTTTATCACCGGCAAAGGCGCCGAAGAAATCGCGCACGGAGGAGTAAATGAACTTGACACCAGGCGTTTTTTCCAGCCACCGGTCAAACAGGTTGAAGATGCGCGACTGGATAAAGAAGGAGCTCAGGTAACCGATGGTAACAATGGTGCCCAGGATGACCACGAAACCAAGCCCGTAGTTCTTCACCTTATAGTCTACAATGTTTTTCTGGTAATCATACACCGGCTCGCGGAAAATCGGTATCCAGTCGTCTACCGTAGATACCACCCAGTAGATGGTATAAATGGTAATGGCAATGGGGCCGATGACCAGCAGCCCCTGCAGAAAATACTGGAAGATTTTCCGCCACCGGAACGGTTCTTTGGGCAGGTACCGGGTGATGCCTTTGTTCATGACAACAAAAGTAGGCAATAAGCGGGTAGCCGGCTATACGGGTTTTGTCTTACCGGTCTTTTGCGTGCATTTACCGGCGCAAACCGTTTGTAACCGGATATTTTCCGGATGAAAGGCGAAAAAAGGCAGATGGAAACTTTGGTAACGAAAATAGTTTCCATAGTTTTGTGCCCCAAATCGGAGGAGTATGGATATTAAGGAGAGGATCATGATGAAGGCAGAGGAACTGTTCATGCAGTACGGCATCCGGTCTGTATCGATGGACGATATTGCCAACAACCTCGGTATGTCCAAAAAGACCCTGTACCAGTATTATGCCGATAAGGACGAGCTGGTGCACGCCGTGGTGGACAGTCATATCAATGGTATACAATCAGATTGCATAGGTTGCCGGGACGAAGCCAGGGATGCCGTTCACGAGATATTTATCACCATGGAGCGGATCATGGACGAGTTCAACAACATGAACCCGATGCTGCTCTACGACCTGGAAAAATTCCATTTCAGCGCTTACCAGCGTTTTCGCGAACACAAGGACAAGTTCCTGGCCCAGATGATCCGGGAAAACCTCGAATGGGGCATCAAAGACGAACTGTACCGCCCGGAGATCGATGTGGATGTCATTTGCAAGTTTCGCCTGGAATCCATGATGATCCCGTTCAACGTATCGGTGTTTCCCCCGGGCAAATACAACCTGGCCGATCTGTCTGAAAAGATCATCGCACACTTCGTATACGGGCTGGCTACCGTGAAAGGACACAAACTGATACAGAAATACAATCAACAACGACAAAAGAACATGCAATATGAGGAAAGGAAATAAAAGAATAGGGATGATCGCGCTGGCCATATGGCCCGTGCTGCTGCAGGCGCAGCGTCCGGATACAGCCGCCGTACCGGTGCACGTGTTTTCGGTGCAGCAGGCAGTAGACTACGGCCTCAAAAACAGCGCGCAGGTCAAAAACGCCCTGCTGAACGTGCAGATACAGGCGCAGACCAACCGCGAAATAACCGGTATGGCCTATCCGCAGCTCAGTGCCAACGGGTCGATTACCTACAACGCCAAGCTGCCGGTGAGCCTCGTGCCAGCCGAATTTTTGGGAGGTACTCCCGGCACCTTTGCCGAACTGGCCTTCGGGGTAAAATGGAACGCCACCGGCGGGGTATCCGTCAGCCAGATCCTGTTTGACGGACAGGTGTTTACCGGTCTGCAGGCGCGGAAAACGGTGATGGACTTCGCCAGCAAGAACGTGGAGGTGACTGAAGAGGTGATCAAAGCGAATATTTACAAAGTATACTACCAGCTGGCTGTGAGCAAAACGCAGGTCGACCTGCTGGATGCCAATATATCGCTGTTGGCCAAGCTGGAGCACGATACAAAGCTCATGTTCGACAACGGTTTTGCCGAACGGCTGGAGGTGGACAGGGCCACGATACAACTGTCCAACCTGCAGACCGAACGGACCAACGTGATGAACCAGATCGCCAACGGCTACCTGGGGTTGAAGGTACTGATGGGTATGCCGGTCACCGATTCGCTGGTGCTGACCGATACGATCAGTGATGAGCAGATCAAAACAGGCGTACTGGAGGCCTGGGACTTCGACTACGCACAGCGCAAGGAATACCAGTATGCCGACCTGGGCATCAAGCTGCGTGAATACGATGTGCAGCGTTACAAGCTGACCAAGATCCCCACGCTGAGCCTGAACGGGTACTACAATAAAAATGCGCAGCGAAACCAGTTCGACTTTTTCAAAGGCGGCCAGGGACGCGACTGGTTCGACATCTCGGCCTTTACGCTGCAGCTGAATGTGCCCATCTTTAATGGCTTTGCCACCAATGCCCGCATCGCCAAAGCCAGGCTGTCGCTGCAGCAGAGCATCAACGAGCGGGAGGCCCTGAAGCTGACCATCGGCAACGAAGTGCTCACGGCCCGCAACAACTTCAATTCGGCCATCGCCAACCTGGATCGGCAGAAAAGAAATATGGAGCTGGCAGAAACCGTGTATGACCAGACAAAAAAGAAATATGAAGCGGGCATGGGCGCACAGATCGAGATCACTACTGCGCAAACGGACCTGAAAACGGCACAAACCAATTATATCAATGCACTGTACACAGCAGTGATAGCAAGGATCGACTTCCTGAAAGCGACCGGCAAACTACAATAACCAAAATCAACGATCATGACCTATAAAGTAAATCATATGCAAAAGATAACCGGAATTACATTGCTGGCAGCGGTGATGCTGGTGCTGGCTGCCTGCGGTGGCGGTGCCAAGGATCAGAAAGCAGACATCGGCGATAAAAAAGCGAAACTGGAAAAGCTGAAAAAGGAACAGACCGACCTGAACCAGCAGATCGTGGCCCTGGAAAAAGAGATTGCCGTGCTTGACCCGGCATCGGTGGCCACCAAACCGAAACTGGTGGCGCTGGCAACCGTCGGCAGCGACACCTTCAGCCATTATATCGACCTGCAGGGAAAGGTAGAAGCCGAAAACGTAGCCATGGTAGCCCCGCAGGGACAGGGCGGCGTGGTAAAAGCGGTGTATGTAAAAGAAGGCCAGTCGGTAAGCAAGGGGCAACTGGTGCTGAAGCTGGATGATGCCATAGCCCGTCAGGCAGTGGCCATTGCGCAGCAGAGTGTCGGCGGTGCACAGGCGCAGTACAACCTGGCGCAAAGCGTATACGAACGCCGCAAAAAATTGTGGGAACAGCATATCGGCGCCGAAGTGCAGGTGTTGCAGGCCAAAGCAGAAGCGGATGCTGCGCTGAGCCAGCTGAAAGGCGCACAGGCAGGCGTAGCACAAGCACAGGCGCAACTCAACATGTCAAACGTAACGGCTGAGATCAGCGGAACGATCGACGCGGTAAATATAAAAGTCGGGGAATTCTTTTCGCCTCAAAGCGCCGGCAACCCGCAAACGGGTATCCGGATCGTCAATGCATCTGACCTGAAAGTAAAGGTGCAGGTGCCGGAGAATTACCTGGGCAAAGTACAAACCGGCAGTGTGCTGGAAGTAACACTGCCCGAAGCCGGCAACAAGACCATCACTACCCGTGTGGCGGTGGCAGGCGGCCTGATCGATCCGGCTACCCGCTCGTTCTACATAGAAGGAAAAATTCCTTCCAGCAAAGAGTTTCGCCCCAACCAGATCGCGATGGTGAAGATCAGGGATTATACGACGGCCAATGCCATCACCGTGCCGGTGAATACCGTGCAGAACGATGAAAAAGGAAAGTACGTAATGCTGGCCGCGAAAGAAGGCGGCAAGCAGGTAGCCCGCAAAGCTACCGTGATCATCGGCGAGCTGTACGGCGACAGGCTGGAAATAAGAAGCGGTCTTAAAGCCGGCGATGTGATCGTTACCGAAGGGTTCCAGAACCTGTACGACGGCCAGCTGATCACCACCGAAGTAAAATAGGGTATAACCACATAGGCAGATAGAAACATAGATGATAACTAAAAAGCAACTGGACGAACTTACCTATACGATCATAGGATGCGCTATTGAAGTGCATAAAGAGTTGGGTCCGGGGCTTCTGGAAAGTGTCTATCATACTTGTTTTGTTGAAGAGTTGCGAAGCCGGGAGCTGGCTTATGAATCACAGCTGTATGTGCCGATAAAATACAAGGGCAGACATTTGAATGCCGATTTAAAGTTGGATGTATTGGTGGAAGACCTGGTGATCGTGGAAATGAAGGTGGTGGATAAGCTACATCCGATTCACCAGGCGCAGTTGCTGACTTATATGAGGCTGCTGGAGAAGCCAAAGGGTATTCTGATCAATTTTAATTGTACCAATATTTTCAAAGAAGGGCAGAAGACAATGGTAAACGAATATTTTTCTGCCTTACCAGATTAACTCATCCACTATGTGCCTCTGTGCCTATGTGGTAAAATGAAATTGTATGAGCGTATTAGAGAAATTCACAGGCAAGTTCAAGCAGTTCAAGCCGACTACCTGGAGCATAAAGAACAAGACGTCCATCTACCTGCTGATGCTGATCTTCAGCCTGATCGGGGTCTTCCAGTTCGTTACGCTGCCCAAAGAGCAGTTCCCGGACATCGTGATCCCTACCATTTACGTGCAGACGATCTATGTAGGGAACTCGCCCAAGGATATCGAGAACCTGGTGACCCAGCCTATCGAAAAGCAGATCAAGGGCATCACCGGCGCCAAGATCAACAAAGTGACCAGCACTTCGGTGCAGGACTATTCCGCCATCCAGGTGGAGTTTGATACGGATGTAAAAACCGATATCGCCCTGCAGAAGGTGAAAGATGCGGTGGACAAGGCCAAGCAGGACCTGCCCACCGACCTGACCGAAGAGCCTACGGCCATGGAAGTGAGCTTTTCCGACCAGCCGATCATGTACGTAAACGTGAGCGGCGATTACGATGTGGTGCGGCTGAAGCAGTATGCAGAAGACCTGCAGGACCGCCTCGAAGAAATGTCGCAGATCAACCGCGTGGACCTGGTGGGTGCGCCGGAGCGGGAGTTCCAGGTGAACGTGGACAACTTCCGCATGCGGGCTGCCGGCGTCACCTTCGACGATATCGCGAATGCCATTTCCTACGAGAACCACGACATTTCCGGCGGCCAGCTGGATGTAGGCGATATGAAGCGCAACCTGCAGCTGAAAGGCCAGCTGAAAACCTCGTTCGACATCGAGCAGATTGTGATACGCAACCAGAATGGTGCGCCGATCTACCTGAAAGATATTGCCAATATCAGAGATACCATCAAAGAGAAGGAAAGCTATGCACGCCTGAACGGGAAGAATGTAATTACCCTTAACATCATCAAGCGGGCCGGTGAAAACCTGATCGAAACATCCGACGGCGTAAAGAAAATTGTGGATGAGCTGAAGGCATCGCAGCTGCCGAAGGACCTGGACGTCTCGATTACCGGCGACCAAAGCAAGCTGACCCGGACTTCGTTCAACGAACTGGTGAATACCATCGTGATCGGCTTCCTGCTGGTGCTGATCATCCTGATGTTCTTCATGGGCGTCACCAACGCCTTCTTCGTGGCCCTGTCCGTGCCGCTGAGCATGTTCGTGGCCTTTGCGTTCCTGCCTGCGGCCGACCTGATCATCGGCTCGCACGTTACGCTCAACTTTATCGTACTGTTCGCCCTGCTGTTCGGGTTGGGTATTATTGTAGACGATGCCATCGTGGTGATCGAAAACACCCACCGCATCTTCGTACAGTCGCAGGGGCGGCTGACAGCCCAGAAATCGGCCATGATGGCGGCGGGCGAGGTATTCGTGCCGGTGCTGGCCGGTACGGTCACCACCCTGGCGCCCTTCTTCCCGCTGTTGTTCTGGCCAGGCATTATCGGTAAGTTTATGGTCTACCTGCCGGCCATGCTGATCTTTACCCTCACGGCATCGCTCATCGTGGCCTTTATCATGAACCCGGTGTTTGCGGTCGACTTCATGAATCACCCGGAAGGCAAGAAAGAGCCCAAGAGCGCCATCTTCAAAAAACCGATCCTGTGGGTGACGGTAGCCGTAGGTATCCTGCTGGACCTGGCAGGTGTCACCTTCCTGGGCAACCTGCTGATCTTTATCGTACTGCTGATCATTCTCAATAAGTATGTACTGGACGACCTGATCCATAAATTCCAGAACAACGCACTTCCCTGGATCATGGGACATTACGAGACCTCGCTGCGCTGGGCGCTGAAGGGCTGGCGGCCGGTATGGCTGCTGTTGGCTACATTTGGCATGCTGGTCTTCTCCGTTGTGTTTTTTGCCATGCGGCAGGTGCCGGTCGTGTTTTTCCCGAGCGGCGACCCTAACCAGATCTATGTGTACATGAAACTACCGGTGGGTACCTCGGTGGAATACACCGATTCGATCACAAGAGAAATGGAGAAAGGTGTATACCGCGTACTGGATATGGAAAACGGGAAGCAGAACCCGATCGTGGAGAGTGTGATCTCCAACGTAGCCGTAGGCGCCAGCGATCCCATGAGCGGCGACCGGAGCACCCGGCCTGAACTGGGGCGTATCCAGGTATCGTTCGTGGAGTTTGAAAAACGCCACGGCAGATCAACCAAACCTTACCTCGATTCCATCCGGGCCGTGGTGAAAGGCGTGCCGGGCGCCGAGCTGTCGGTGAACCAGGAACAGGGTGGTCCGCCTACGGAACCGCCTGTCAACATCGAAGTGGCCAGCGAGGATTTTGATGACCTGACCAAGACGGCCGCTGCGCTGAAGAACTACCTCGATTCCATCAACGTACCCGGTGTGGAAGAACTGAAAATGGACGTGGACCTCACCAACCCCGAGATCAGCCTGACCATCGACCGGCAGCGGGCCATGATCGAAGGCGTATCTACTATGCAGATCGGTATGCAGATCCGTACGGCCTTGTTCGGACGCGAAGTCTCCAAGATCAAGGATGGTGAGGATGAGTACAAGATACAGCTGCGCAACAACGAAGTGCAGCGTAAAAACCTGGTGGACCTGCTGAACATGAACGTCAGCTTCCGCGAAGCGACGGGTGGTTTCAAAAGCATCCCGATCAGCTCGCTGGTAAAAGTGGACCTGACCAGCACCCTGGGTAGTGTAAAACGCAAGGACCAGAAGCGGGTGATCACCCTGAAGTCGAACGTGCTGCTGTCGCAGGGCTATACGCCTACGGCCGTCAACCAGCAGCTGGAATCCTATATCAGCCGGTTCGCCAAGCCTGATAACGTCACCATCCGGCAGACGGGCGAAGGTGAGCAGCAGGCCGAAACAGGCGCCTTCCTGGGCAAAGCACTGCTGATCGCTTTGTTGTTTATCCTCTTTGTGCTGGTAGTGCAGTTCAACTCTGTGAGCAAATCGGTGATCATCCTGACTGAGATTATTTTCAGTGTGATCGGTGTGCTCCTGGGCTTTGCCATTACGAAAATGGAAGTGTCCGTGGTCATGACCGGTATCGGTATCGTGGGGCTGGCGGGTATCGTGGTGAAAAACGGTATCCTGGTGATCGAGTTTACCGATGAGCTGCGGGCCCGTGGCATGAAAACGAGGGAGGCCGTGATTCAGGCCGGTAAAACGCGGATCATCCCGGTATTGCTGACGGCGCTGGCCGCCATACTGGGCCTGATACCGCTGGCCGTCGGTTTCAATATCGACTTTGTGAAAATGTTTGCCGAGCTGAACCCGCATATTTTCTTTGGGGGCGACAATGCCGTGTTCTGGAAGCCGCTGAGCTGGACCATCATCTTCGGGCTCCTGTTCGCCTTCTTCATGACGCTGCTGATCGTGCCGAGCATGTACCTGATCGCCGAGCGGCTGAAACGCCCGATGCGGAGAATGTATGGCGGCAAATGGATCTCCTTCCTGGGCATTCCGCCGCTGACGCTGTTATTCATCCCGCTGATGCTCATTACGCGTATCCGCCACGCCAACGATGTACGCCGCAGGAAAAGAAAATTGAAGGGACAGCCTGTCAACGATAAATTTATAGGAAGCTGGTTCTGATAAGGTTAG
>JBEVLT010000170.1:0-9041 GCA_040509055.1 Chitinophagaceae bacterium | reverse complement strand
CTTTACTATACCACTTACCGGGTATTAACGGACTCTTATCATTTTTCCTCCTGCCTGAACCAGTCCGCGTATGTTATATAATTGTTGGCGATCCTGAGAATTTCTCCTTTCACCAGCTCCTGTGAAATAGCTTTTACTTTTTTGGCGGGAACCCCGGCATAAATGCTGCCACCCTCACAAATCGTATTTTCCAGCACCACCGCCCCTGCCGCTATGATCGTATTACTGTGCACCACGGCGTTGTCCATCACGATCGCCCCCATCCCGATCAGCACATTGTCATGAATGGTACACCCATGCACGATGGCATTGTGGCCGATCGAAACATTATTACCAATTGTAGTGCCACATTTTTGATACGTGCAATGGATGCAGGCGCCGTCCTGTACATTGACGGTATGGCCCATGCGGATAAAGTTCACATCGCCGCGGATGACGGTATTGAACCATACGCTGCAGTTATCGCCGGTAACGACGTCGCCCACTATGGTAGCATTAGGCGCCAGGAAGCAATTTTCGCCGAACTGTGGGTGTTTTTCTTTGACGGGAAGCAGTAAAGCCATGCTGTGTTAAGTTTATATTATTTGTTTCCGGCCCGCATGATGCAGGAACCGTGCTCCCGCAAATTACCCAAATTCTGTATTGGCAACGGTATCCCCGGCCGGCATGCAGGCATTAGCGAATCTTTGCGTTCTTTGCAGGATGAACCAGCGGGAATTATTTCTCCGTCATGTGGCGCAAACTTCCCCTGCGCCGCTGGCCCTGGAGATCGTCAGTGCGGAAGGCGCTTTGTTGCGGGACGCAGGCGGGCAGGAGTATATCGACCTGATCGGCGGTATCAGCGTAGCCAATGTGGGCCACCGCCACCCGGCCGTGGTGCAGGCCATCCGGCAGCAGACAGATGCTTACCTGCACGTGATGGTCTACGGTGAATTCGTGGAAACGCCACAGGTGCACTATGCACAATTGATCGCCCGGCATTTGCCGCCCGGGCTTAGCACCGTTTACTTTACCAACTCCGGGGCTGAAGCCATCGAAGGCGCGATGAAGCTGGCCAAGCGGGCCACGGGCCGCACACAGGTCATTGGCTTCGATCATTCCTACCACGGTTCCACCCAGGGGGCCTTGAGCATAATTGGCAGCGAGTACTGGCGCAATGCCTACCGGCCCCTGCTGCCCGGGGTGCTCCATCTTTCCTATAATACTCCTGGGTCGCTCGAAGAGATCACGGACCAGGCCGCCTGCGTGATCGTGGAAACGGTGCAGGCGGAGGCGGGCATCATTGCTCCCTCCAAAGAATGGCTGCGGGCGCTGCGCCGGCGATGTACCGATACCGGCACCCTGCTGGTACTCGACGAGGTGCAGGCCGGTTTTGGCCGTACCGGCACGCTATGGGGTTTTGAACAGTTCGGTATCGTACCGGATATCCTGGTGCTGGGCAAAGCGCTGGGCGGGGGTATGCCGCTGGGTGCTTTTATCGCCGGCCGGGAGCTGATGCAGGTGCTGACCGAAAACCCGGTGCTGGGCCATATCACTACTTTTGGCGGGCACCCGGTATGCTGTGCGGCCGGTATGGCTGCGATGGAGGCGCTGCTGCAGGAAGAAATGATCGCCGGGGTGAAGGAGAAAGAAGCATTGTTCCGCTCACTGCTGGTGCACCCGCTCATCCGGGCTACCCGTTCGGTTGGCTTATGGATGGCGGTGGAGTTCGATTCGTTCGAAACCAATAAGAAAGTGATCGATGCCTGCATTGCCGGCGGGGTTGTGACGGACTGGTTCCTGTTTGCCCCGCAATGCCTGCGGATTTCCCCGCCGCTGACCATTAGCGAAGAGCAGATCAGGCAAGCCTGCGCCATCGTGCTGCAGGCTGTTGAAGCGGCCTGAGATTACAGGCGGATAAATAACAGTGCGGCGAGAATCGCACCGATGGCCGGTCCCGTTACGGGTATCCAGGCATATCCCCAGTCGCTGTCTCTTTTGCCAGGGATGGGCAGCCATGCATGTGCGATGCGCGGGCCCAGGTCCCTGGCCGGGTTGATGGCATAGCCGGTGGGGCCGCCCAGCGACAGGCCGATACCCAGCACCAGTAAGGCGGCCGTAAGTGCATCCAGCCCGCCCAGCGTACTGGCCGGCGGTAATATGTGAAAAACGGCAAAGACAAGCACGAACGTACCGGCGATCTCCGTAACCATATTGTTTGTATTGCTGCGGATAGCAGGACTTGTGGCGAATACGGCCAGCTTGCTGTCGGCATCACCGGTGGCGTCAAAATGCTGCCGGTAAGTGATCCATACCATGACGGCACCGGCAAAGGCGCCGGTCAGCTGGCCGATGATATATACCGGCACCAGCACCCAGCTCATTTTACCTGCTACCGCCATCCCGAGCGATACGGCGGGATTGATATGCGCAAAGCTGTACCAGGAGGCGATAAAGACGGCAATGAACACGGCCATGGCCCAGCCCAGCGCAATGACGATCCATCCGCTGTTGTGGCCTTTGGTTTTGCTGAGCACTACATTCGCCACTACGCCGTTGCCAAGCATGATCAGTATGGCCGTACCCATAAATTCACCAAGGAAATGGTGCCAGTAGCTGGTTTCATTAACGATCTCCATATGGTTGCTGTTATAAGATTGATACAGGAAGATAGTTTTTTGCCACGGAAATAAAATCGCTGAGCTGCGTGGCGATCCATTCTTCACCAAGGTTCATCTCCTTTGCCATCAGCGATGCTACCGCCGGCGCTGCCTCCATAGCCGCCCTGGCATCGAGCAGCAGGGCCCTTGTGCGCCGGCTCAGCGCATCCTCGACTGTCATACACATTTCCTGCTGCACGGCCCAGCTGATCTCCGCACGGGTATAGGGAAGCTGCGGGTGCAGCCGTTCGGCAAGCTGCGGGTCGGCATCCATCATCGAACGGATCGCCGTCGCATCGCTGCCGTAATAATGCAGCGGTTCGCCGAAGCGTACCTCCTGCCAGCCATGCAGGGCAAGCCGGCTGGTGACGCATGCTTTTTCCGGCAACCCGGCTTTGTGTGCGGCCATATCCAGCACATCTTCCGCCATCCTGCGATACGTGGTCCACTTGCCGCCGGCAATGGTAATGAGCTCCGATGGCGATATGGTAATATGATGATCCCTGGACAGGGCTGCTGTCGTTTTATTGCTGCCTTTCACCAGTGGCCGCAGACCGGCAAACAGGCTGCGGATATCTCCATAGCCCGGGTCTTTGGCCAGGCAGCGGCCGATATGGTGCAGTACGAAATCGATCTCCGCTGGTAACGCTACCGGCTCGGCCCGTGTTTGCGTAACCGGGGTATCGGTGGTGCCGGCGATGATCTTATCATGCCAGGGCACGGCAAACAGCACCCTTCCGTCGTCTGTCCTGGGGATCATGATGGCGGTATCGGATGGCAGAAAGGCCTTGTCAAATACAAGGTGAATTCCCTGGCTGGGTGTCACCATGGTTTCGGCCTGCGGGTCGTCCATCTTTGCGATCGTATCTGTAAACACGCCGGTGGCATTGATAACGGCTTTTGCCCTTACCTCGTACGACCGGTGATGAATGGTATCCGCTACCTGCACGCCGCAAACTTTCCCGCCGGCCTTTAATAATCCCTGCACCGGGAAGTAATTCAGCACCACGGCGCCATGCCCGGCAGCTGTCATGGCCAGGTGAATGGCCAGCCTGGCATCGTCAAACTGGCCGTCATGGTACAATACACCGCCACGGAGACCATCGGGGTCAAGCGTGGGCGCAAGGCGGAGTGTTTCTTCACGCGATAATAACCGGGACGCTCCAAGCCCCAGGCTGCCGGCCATCCAGTCGTACACTTTCAGCCCGATACCGTAGAAAGGATGTTCCCACCATTTATAATTGGGGATGACGAAAGACTGGTTCTTTACAAGGTGCGGTGCATTCCTCAGCAGCAGTCCCCGTTCTTTCAACGCTTCCATGACCAGGCGAATATTGCCCTGCTGCAGGTAGCGTACGCCGCCGTGTACCAGCTTGGTGCTGCGGGAAGAAGTACCTTTGGCAAAATCATATTTTTCGAACAAGACGGTAGAATATCCCCTGGACGCGGCGTCTGTGGCAATGCCCAGGCCGGTGGCGCCTCCGCCGATGATGCAGATATCCCATTCAGGGGTAGTGCCCAGGTGTTGTATAAGCTGATTCCTGTTCAGGGAGGAGACGTTTTAAAAAGGTTAGGGGTTTAAAGTTTAAGGTTTCAGCCTCACTCCGGTATTTCCAAACCAGGTCCGGTATCCCGAAGCGTGAGCTGTACCAGGTTCGCTTCACACGCGGCTTTAGCTTCAACCCTCCCTGTCATCTGCCCAGGCAATGCTTGCCTTTACCGCGCGATGCCAGCCTTTCACCAGTTCCGTTCTTTTTTCGCCGGTAATTGCGGGCGAAAACTCCCGTTCCAGCTGCCATTGCCGGCGGATGTCGTCGGTGTTTTTCCAATAACCTACGGCCAGGCCTGCAAGGTAGGCGGCGCCCAGCGCGGTTGTTTCCGTAATGGTTGGCCGGATCACTTTACAGTTCAGTATATCACTTTGAAACTGCATGAGCCGGTTGTTGACCGTGGCGCCACCGTCTACCCGCAGCTCACTGATCTGTATGCCGCTGTCGGCCTCCATGGCTTTTAATACATCATAGATCTGGTAAGCGATGCTGTCCAGCGCGGCCCGGGCAATATGCGCCCGGCTGCTGCCCCTGGTCAGCCCGAAGATCGTTCCGCTGGCATACTGGTTCCAGTAGGGAGCGCCCAATCCTGCAAAGGCCGGCACCATGTATACGCCGCCGGCATCCTGTACCCGGGCGGCCAGTTCTTCCACCTCTGCCGAACTGAGGATCATCTTCAGCTCATCCCGCAGCCATTGCACCACCGCACCGGCCATAAACACGCTGCCCTCCAGCGCGTATATCGTTTTGTCGCCGATATTCCATGCAATGGTGGTAAGCAGGTTGTTGCCCGATACAATGGCTTTTTCACCGGTATTCATCAGCATAAAGCAGCCGGTGCCATAAGTGTTCTTCACCATGCCCGGTTGGGTGCAGAGCTGCCCGAACAGAGCGGCCTGCTGGTCGCCGGCCATGCCGGCAATGGGGATGCGGGAATCCGGAACAAAGCTGCCGGTGACACCGTAGATCTTGCTCGACGGTTTCACCTCCGGCAGCAGGCTGCGGGGAATATCGAATAAGCGCAGCAGCTCTTCATCCCACTGCCCGGTATGGATGTTCAGCAGCATGGTCCGCGAAGCGTTGGACACATCGGTCACGTGCAGTGCTCCGCCGGATAGCTTCCAGGCCAGCCAGGTGTCGATGGTGCCAAAAGCCAGCTCGCCATCGGCTGCCTGCCGGCGGGCGCCGCTCACCTGATCGAGTATCCACTTCAGCTTGGTAGCGGAAAAATAAGCATCGATGATGAGCCCTGTCTTTTCGCGGATAGCGGCAGCAAGACCGGCCGCTTTCAGCTCATCGCAATAGGCTGCGGTCCGGCGGTCCTGCCATACAATGGCGTTGCAGATCGGTTTACCGCTTTTCCGGTTCCACACCACGGTAGTTTCGCGCTGGTTGGTAATGCCGATGCCTGCTACCTGCCGCATGGTGATGCCGGCCCTGGCCACTGCTTCGGCAAACGTGCCGTACTGGGTGCTCCATATCTCTTCGGCATCGTGCTCTACCCAGCCCGGCCGGGGGAAAAGCTGCCTGAACTCTTTCCGGGCCATGCTGATGATATTGCCCTGCTGGTCGAAGATCATGCTGCGGCTGCTGGTAGTGCCCTGGTCCAGGGCAATGATATATTGGGCTGGCATGCAAGCAATTTTGATTACAGGTAAGTTAAGCAAAACTTCTGACGGAGCGGAAGCGCCGGGCGCCGTTATTTAGCCGTAACTGCCTGCGGTTTTCCCTTTCTCTTTATCTTTCCGGCAGTCACCAATCGCCTGTTCATGAAACGCATTGTTTTTTCCGTACTTTTTTTCGCCTGCTGTTTGTGTTCCGATACGCTCTGCGCCCAGCCTACTGCGGGCTGGCCCAAAACCCTGCTGTGGCGCGTATCCGGAAACGGGTTGTCCAAAGATTCTTACCTGTTTGGTTCCCTCCATCTGCAGGACAAGCGCCTGTTCTATTTCACCGATTCGCTGTACCACTACCTGGGCCAGGCTGAAGGCTATGCCCTCGAGATCGACCTGCGGGAGTTCATGGATTCGATGATCCGCAAGGCCATCAACGACAAAACGGAAGAATGGCTGGATAAAAAGCGGCTGACGCACGACGGCGAAAAAAGAAAGATCGTGGACTCCCTGCTGCAGAATGTGCGTGAAGGAAACGATCCCTCCAGCCGCCGTCAATTGCAGGAGCTGCGGGATGAGCGATTGCGCAAGGTGATGCGAAAGGAGATGCCTACGATCATGGATGCCTACCTCTATGGCATTGCCATGCGCAAAGGCAAGTGGCTGGGCGGCATCGAAGACGTGAGCGACCAGTTGTCCGTGTTTGACGAACTGGGGCGCGAAATAACCGCGGAGGAGCTGATGACGCCCGATCATATGCTGACCGCCTCGCTCGAAGACATGATCCGTCTTTACCTGTCGGCCGACCTGGATGCGATAGCGCGTTACGTGGCAGGCTCCTACTCAGATGAGCTTGAAGACAGGATGCTGCGTGTGCGCAATATTAAAATGGCACGGCGGATGGACAGCCTGGCGCATATCCGCAGCATGTTCTTTACGGTCGGGGCGGCCCATTTGCCCGGCGACTCGGGTGTGATCAGCCTGCTGCGGCAAAGGGGGTACCGGGTAGACCCTGTTTTTTCTTCTGCCCGTATCGATCCCGACCGGTATGCGTCTGCGCTTCCTGCTGCTGCATGGGTAAAAGTGGAAGACATGGCAAAAACCTATGAAGTGGAAATGCCCGGCCCGGCAACCGATCTTGCTATGTTCGGAGACGTGCTCACCATGAAATATCATACGGATATCACGACGTTTACCTATTACATGTCGGGAAGCATGTTTGCCCCGATAAACAACCTGGACAATATGCTGAAGGCCCTGACAGAAAATACTCCCGATGGGAGGGTCATCAGCCAGAAAAAAATAGAAAAAACCGGTCTCCGCGGTGTCGAAGCGGTACTTTCTACCGGCGATGTCTGGTACAAAGTGCAGTACCTGCTGAAGGACCATACGCTTTATATGCTGATGGCCGGCGGCGAAAAAAAGGAATCGGTGGAAACGCCGGACGTGCGGCGGTTCTTTGCCTCTTTTGTGGCCGGGAAGCCGGCAGCAGCACCGGCCGATACGGAGGGGAAGGCGTGGATTCCTTTCAGCCCGGGCGCGAAAGCCTGCAGGGTGATGCTGCCGGGCGTACCGAAGCGGAACCTGCAGGTGGAGCAGAAAGCAGCTGAAGATGGCTGGCAATACACCGTTTACCAGTATACCGACCGGGAGATGTTTTATATGCTGCAGGTGCGTGATCTCGCCCCGGGCTACCACCTGTCCGATGGTGATTCGGCTTATTTCGATCTCTGCCGGCAAACGTATAATACGTTTATCAGCAACGCAACGACAGATACCTTGCTGACGGTTCAGACCTTTCCGGCCTTCCTGTACGAAGGCGAAGGAGAGAACGGCGAACTGTTCTACCGGGCGCTGGTCGTGAACAGGGGCAACCGTATTTATGTGCTGCTTGCAGGCGGTGAAAATACAGCTGACGCCCGGGTGGAGCTGGATCGCTATTTTAATTCGTTCGAACTAACGCCGTATCAAACTTCTTCCTGGCGCAGGGAATGGTCGCCGCAGGGCGATTTTTCTGTCACGGCTCCTGCGGAAGTAAAACCATTTATCTCGCAGGATGAAGAGGAAGAGGAAAACGCAAATAGCACAGCTGATACGGATAGCCAAACCTATGTGGTGTATGATTCCAGCCGGGCAGTGTCCTACCAGCTGTTCAAAACCGTCTTATCGCCCTATTACTGGGTCAGCAGCGACAGCCTGTTTTTTGAACAGATGGGCGCACAGGACATCGGATGGGAGGATTCGGTGCTGTATAAAAAGCCGTCACGCAACGCAGGGCTGAAGGGAATAGAGTGGCTGATCGAAATGCCGGGTCATAATAACCGTAAGCGGCTCCGGCATTTTTTGAACGGAGATACCCTGTATACGGTGATCGCCTTCATTCCTTCGCAATACACCGGGGAAAAAGGACATGATCAGTTTTTCGATTCATTCACGCCTGCCGGCTTGAACAACAGTTCGACCATTTTTTCCAGCAAGGCGGGCCGGCTGCTGGCCGATCTGCAGTCGGCGGATACAGTATTGTTTACCAAAGCACTTGCAGCCCTCAGCACGGCCCCGTTCGGTCCAGAAGACCGGGAACTGCTGCACCAGGCGATCCTGAAAGTGTATATCGATGATACGCTGAATGCTTACTATACTACCCGGCAGCGGCTGGCTAATGCACTGAACGAACTGGCCGATAGTTCTACCATTGATTTTGTCCGTAAAAACCTGCCTTTGCAAACCGGCAGCCGTGAAATGATCAAGATGGACCTGCTGAACGTGCTGGCCCGGTACAAAACCGCGGCCTCTTATGCAACGCTCAAGCAATTACTGTTAACAAACACGCCTGCCGAAAAAGGAAATGCAGAGCTGAGCTATTTCATTACCGATTCGGTGGAGCTTACCCGGCAGCTGTTCCCGGAGATATTGACGCTGGTCGACGACGACCTGTTTGCCGAACGCATCATTGACATTGCGGCGGAACTGCTGGATAGCAGCCTGATTGATGTGGATATGCTGAAGCCTTACCGGCGCAATATCCTGTATACGGCAGATACCACGCTGCGCAGCCTGAAGGGACAAGTGGCCAATGAAGATTATTATGGGTATAACTATTCGGGCATGCTGCACCTGCTGCATTACTTCAACGATGCCGAAAGCAATAAGCTGCTGCAGGAGTACCTGCTGCTGGACGACCTGCCTATTAAGTACGAAGCGGCCATGGCCCTGCTGAAAAATAAGCAGCCCGTGCCGGC
>JBEVLT010000169.1:0-7122 GCA_040509055.1 Chitinophagaceae bacterium | reverse complement strand
TTTAGATCATTTTTATTTGTTTTTTAAACATTTCACATGTATCTTTAAAATAAAAAAGAACATGGATACTACCTATAACTCATCTTAAAGAAACAATAGCTTTACAGCTACGTTAAAATATTTCTAAGCGCTTTTGCTTTATTCTCGATCCTGAAAACTGCGACCTTTCACAAAACTCGGGAAATAAGGTAAATCGCTCACGACCTAGGCGTGGGCGTTCTTATTCTGAGTTTAGGGTGTCGCAGCCCTTCAGGACGGTAAGAACTAACCCACGTCTTTCTTTATTGCCCCTCTTTAATGCTGGCGCTTCTTCCCTGTTAACCTACGACTCGTTAACCCTTAAACCTAACGCCATGACACCCTTTTCCCTCCACCCCCACTTTTACAACCAGCCCATCCGGCTGCGGCCAGAGGAAGCGGCTGCCCCGCAGCAGGTATTGCAGGAGTTTTTTGAAGTATTCCCGCTGGCCGATACGCGCCGCCTGCTCTGGCTGGCCGTAGAGGCCGCGCTGAGCCAGCCCCACTCCCCCTTTGATGATGCTGCGGAGCGGCAGTCCCTGCTGTGGCTCTACCACCAGCTGGAGCGGATGCTGGAGGCCGGCCTGCTGCTGGGCCGGGCCAGCCATGAACGTGTAACCGTGAAACGCTGAGCAATCCTTTTGTTGGTGAAAAACGCCAACGACGGCATAAGCGTATAAACCGGTAATAAAAACCTTGAACTAAGGCCCCTGTTGGCGAAAAACGCCAGCAAGGACATAAAGGGCGTGAGAGACCGAAGATTTAAAAAACCTTAAACCTTGTGAACATGAACCCTTTTGAGCTTCACCCGGAGTTTTACAACCAGCCCATCCACCTGACGCCGGAAGAAATGAGCGACCCGCGGGAGGCGCTGCGCGACATTTTTCTCAGCACCACCCTGTGCGAAATGCGGCAGCACCTGTGGAAGATGGTGGAGGCCTGCATCGGCACCGTAGACCCCGGCGCCTTTGAAACCGGCGAGCAGCGGCAGGACCTGCTGCTGACCTGGCACGACCTGGAGCGGGCGCTGGAAGCAGCCCTGCTGCTATCCTGCAGCGGCAAAGGAACCAAAACCACCCCTCCCGCTAAAAAAACGGCGTGATGGAACCGGCAGCACACACACAGCACGGCGCCGCCGGCTTCTGTGAAGAAGAATGGATGCGCCTGCTCTTCCTGCTCAGCGATACGGAGCAATGGGTGGATGAGCTCAGCCGCCGCTTGTTTCACCAACTACCGCTAACCGATCGGAAGCGGCTCTTCCGCCGCGCCTACTACCTCACCCCTTCGGCGCTGGCGCATATCCTGGAGCGGCATTATTACAGGATACCCCGCCACCCGCATGCCGGCAAGTTCACCATTCCCGTGGCCGCCATCCTGCACCACCTGCGCCAGGCCGGCGACATTGCGCCGGAGCCGGTGCCCGGATCGCTGCATTATAAACGGGTGTGGGAGGCGGAGGCGGCTGTGGGGTTTGATAAGGACGGCCGGCCCACGGCTATCATCACCGTGCTCACGGATGCGGGCGGGCGGATTGTGACGGCGTTTCCGGGGCTTCTCGAATGAAACCTATAAGGTTTGCCGCTATCAGAATGTTTCATTTTAAAGGAAACCTTATAGGTTTTGCCCCCCTACGTCGAAAGAAGACCACCTCCTGCAGGCCTGGATTTGCCTTTCAGGTCAAACTTTTGTATTTTTCATCCCATCTGTTACCCGCCAACATAAATACATGAAACACCTGGTCGCCCTCGCCTGCCTCGCCCTGACATTGATCTGCACCGACAGCCAGGCCTGCCTGAATTATTATGTGCTGGACAGCAGCGGCCACCGGCATCCGTATGACGAGTATCCGCTCTCCGGCATCACGGTATCGGCCCGCTATAAAATATCCAGGGTAAAAGAGCTGGAAAAAAAGCTATCGGCCGCACCCGCCGCCACCCGGTACCAATACGTCTCCAACTATTGCGCTGCGCTGATCGAGGCAGGCAGGTTCAAAGAAGCCATCCCGATGCTGGAACGCCTGGTGAAAGAACAGCCGGAGGAATACGAGGTGAATGCAAACCTGGCTGTAGCCTATGAGCTGAACGGACAGCTGACTGAGGCGCTGAGCTATCTGAAAAAATCGATGGCGATCAGCCCGGATTCGCACCGCAGCAGCGAATGGTTTCATGTAAAGGTGCTGGAAGCAGCCATCGTGATCAGGGATACCGGCAAAGATGTCCGCGACATGGATGTATTGCAGCTGCAGGATCGTGCGGGAGAGGCAACGGAAACCGGCGCCCAGCTTTCGTACCAGCTGCATGAGCGGCTGCCGCTCACCGGAGCGCCCAATGCCTTGCTGCATAAGGTGCTTGAAGAAAGCGCGGACTATTACCAGGCCCATCTTTCGCTGGAATGGGCCATCGAGCTCTATGCCATTGCCATCGGCTATGCGGATGATGCGTCCGCAGCGCCACGGCTCTGGGAAAAAATAAACCTGGCCCATGAGAAGCTGATCGAATTCAGGGAGCAGGGAAAAGAAGGTACGGTATCAAAATATCTTTATAAGCCGGATTGGAAAAATAAGATAACGGCACTGATCGGCAAATGGCGCAACTATAAGCCATACTATTACAACCAGCCGGTCACTACTGCGTACTGACGAAGCACAGGGCCTTGATCAGCCGGCACCAGCCTGATGCGTTTGCGCCCGCCCGGGTTCGTCGCCACGCACCCGGGATGTGGACACATCACCCTCCGCATCAACCTCCCACTACCTGCTTGCATATTCCACCAGCCCGTTGTATATTTCTCGCCTATCCGGATGCTGATCACCAATCGTTCGTCATCCGTCCACTATTTAAACCAAACCACCATGTCCACACCCACCGGCCAGGCTATCCTGGACAAGCTGTTTGCCACCGACCTTTTTAAAAACATGGATACTGCCGCGCTGAGCCGCAGGTACGATATCCGCCACGCCCTGGAAGCCGCTAACAACGCTTCTCCTTCCGTAGCTCCGCAGCAGCAGACCGATACCACCATTACCGCCATCCCGCCCCAGGGCATCCTGATCGATAGCCCCGGCCGCTACCAGCTGGCAGGCGATATCGCCTGGAGCCCCACCGCCCCGGCTACCGCCATCACCATCACGGCCGCCAACGTGGTGCTGGACCTGCAGGGCCATACCGTGAGGGCCACCGTGCCGGACAGCACGGGTCAGTACAAAGGCATCCACCTCACCGGCAGCAGCATCACCATTACCAACGGCATCCTCAAAGGCATGACCTATTACGGTGTGTACGCCACCGAGGCACCCGGCCTGCAGGTGAGCAGCCTGGTCATCGATGGCCTCACCTACACCGATACCACCCAGCCGCTCCTTACGCCCTGCGGCATCTATATCGGCAAAACGGATGGCTTTGCCGTGGAGAGCTGCATCGTACAGAATATGAGTGTGACCACGCCTTCCTGCGCCGGCATCCAGGCCAGCAATTCGGTAAACGGGCTGATATCCGGCTGCCTGCTCAGCAATTTTGTAAACGATGACGGCGCCGTGCAGGGCTTCAGCTACCTGGTAGCCGCCAATATCCTCACCCTCGCCTGCGCCTGCGAAAACTTCCAGTCGCACTACCTGGGCCAGACCATCACCTCCGGCCATACCGTGCTGGGCTTTATCCCCATCTTTTGCGTGGACCTCACCTTTACCGATTGCAGCTCTACCAACATGACCGGCTGCTGCGATGACTGCCATGGCATGTCCGTATTCATCGATGCATTTATAGAGGTCAACAACTTCACCGCGGTGAACGTAACCGACGGCGTATGCGCGCGCAGCACCGGCGCCAAAGCCACCGGGCTGGAAGTGTATGGCATCGGCGTCACCTGCAACAATTGCACGGTACAGAATATCCGCGCCATCGTGCCGCAGGACCTGCAAAGCGCCGGCTTCAGCGCCTGGGGCAGCTCCATCACCTTCAACAACTGCACGGCTACCGGTGTGCAAGTAACCGATGCCAGCGGCCAGCCCGATACCCGCTACGGCTATGGCGTAGGCTTTGGCTGGGCGCCGGACCCGCGTCCGGAATTTTGCAACCAGCCGGCTGACAAGGTGCAATACAATGGCTGCACCGCCAGCAATTGCCAGCTGGGCTTTGATACCTGGTACCATACGGACTCGGTATGGCAACAGGTGAATGCAGCGGATTGCCCGGTATTCATGCTGGTGCAGCCGCCCGGCACCACGCGCACGCTGCGCATCGACAAATGCTCGGAAAGCCCCAACGGGCAATACCAGCAGGTGACGATCATGAACAAGGCGAAGAATATTACGTATGCGTAAAAACGGTTAATACTATGTGCGACCGTGTTCGCATTCCACCCGTTCATTGTCGCATTGCCCCTGCCGGGGCTCCATATTTATTACCGATCTTTATAGGACAATAAAACAGTAACGATGAGAAAAATAACTGTCCTGTCCATGATCTCGTTAGACGGCGTGATGCAGGCGCCCGGCGGCCCTGGAGAAGACCGCTCAGGTGGCTTCAAATACGGAGGCTGGGTGGCGCCCTACGAGGACGAAGTGTACAGCGATGTGGTGAAAAAAGAGCTGCAGCCTGCAGATTACCTGCTGGGCAGGAAAACATTTAAGATCTGGGCCGGCTACTGGCCGGAGCATGCAGACGGCTGGCCGGGCATCAATGAAGGCACCAAATACGTGTATTCCAAAAAGCTGAAAAAGTCGGCCCCGCTCATTACGGGATGGAAAAACTCGGTGCTGCTCCAAAGCGTGGCCGACATCAAAAAGCTGAAGCGGGGCAAAGGCGCCGATATCCAGGTATGGGGCAGCAGTGAGCTGGTGCAGCTGCTGCTGAAGAATGACCTGGTAGACGAACTGAAGCTCAAAATTCACCCGCTGACGCTTGGCAAAGGCAAAAAGCTGTTTAGCAAGGGCGCGATCCCGGCCGCCTTTACATTAACAGAAAGCACGGTCACGCCGGGCGGGGTGATCATTGCCACTTACAAGCGGGCCGGCAAAGTGAAGACGGGCACGGCGGGCGCCTGATGCCGCTCACCACCGGGAAAAAACTGCTCCTGCTTTTGAACTTAAAAATGAATGATGAGAAAGATAATTGCCGCGATGAATATGTCGGTGGACGGGAATTGCGACCATACCGCCGGCATCGCCGACGATGAGCTGCACCAGCACTATACCGGATTGTTAAGAAGCGCAGGCGCTATTCTATACGGGAGGATCACCTACCAGCTGATGGAAAGCCATTGGCCGGCGATCGTGAAAAACCCTACCGGCAATACTACAACAGATGAATTTGCGGTAGCCATACAGGAGGTGCCCAAAATTGTCTTCTCGCATACCCTGAAAAATACCGACCCGGTCATTACCGGGTGGGAAAATACAACCCTGGCCGGCAGCGGCCTTGAAGAAGAAGTCAAAGCGCTCAGGCAGCAGGCGGGCAAAGATATTTTCGTGGGCAGCCCGGGCTTGATTGCAGCATTGACGAAGCTGAATTTAATTGATGAATTCCAGCTCTGCGTGCACCCGGTGATAGCAGGCAGCGGCCTGCCCTTGTTTAAAAACATAACGGACCGGATCGCTTTAAAGCTCCTGCGAACAAAAACGTTGGGCAGCGGCATCGTTCTTTCCTATTACGAGCCGGCAGAAAAATGAATGTGAACACAAGAACAAATAGTAGCACAAGCATAGCCCACCCCGGTCCGCGTTCGGGTACCTGCAATCCGGATTCGAATTATAGTGGATACTTACCTTTTCCGGGATCGGGATCAAATGGAAGATGCTTTTTATACGGTGGCTTGAAAATACCATCGCCATTCTCATCTTTCGAAGCGTCAGATCCTTCTTCATGATCCTTGAACTTTATTCTTACGATCAGGTCATTAAAATCTCCATCACCCGTCATATCATCGTCGCAATAAATAATCCTTTCTGATGGACCAGCTTCCGTCACCCGCTCCCGGGAGTGCACCCAGGGCCCGTTTTTATTCTGACAGGTGATCTTCCATATCCGGTCTGCTGCATCCGCTGCAAAACCCGGAGATTCACCACCCGCATAGGTCTTCTTCCCCATCCCTTCCCAAAGACCCGGGTGGGTTGGCGACTGCCGCTCAATGATGAACCGTTGAGGATAAGCTGCATTCACCGATGAAGCGATTGTTACCCTTACCCCTTTCTTTACTGTAAATAGTGTCATATATGCTGTTTTTGCCTACTCTTTCATGATGCAGTTTTCGGCTTCCCTGTTTGTTGCCGCCCATCGTGCGTAGACCCCACACTTAGGCCTTAAAAGAATATTTCCGTTAAAATTGCGCCCGGCTCCGCTTCCGGGCAAGCGTTCTTTCACCTGGTTGGAAAAGGGTTTACACCCTGACCCATGTTTAGCAGGCACACAAACCATAGCAACAGGCACAGCAAGGACAAATAGGATAATTACGATCTTTGCACCATGCCCGACGACCTGAAGACCATCCGGCAACTCTTACAACAACACAGCTCAGAAGCCGCCCGGGCGGCTCACCAAAAGTTTGTACCCGGCAGCCGGGAAAAAGTTTATGGCGTGCGTACGCCGGTGCTCAATGAACTGGCCGCCCGGTTCAAAAGCGGCGGCTTTGAGCTGGCCGAAGCCCTGTGGAAAGCCGGCGCCCTGGAAGAAAAGATACTGGCGGCAAAGCTGGTGGGGCGCATGGCCAAAAAAGACCCGGAGCGTGCCTTGCAGCTCGTACGATTGTTTGCGCAGAACATCGGTAACTGGGCTGTATGCGATACCATCGGTATGCAATCGCTGAAACCGATCGTTGCCACGCACCGAGAAGCCATCTTTGCCTTAGCCAGGGGTTATAACCGGTCGGCCGATCCCTGGCAGCGCCGCCTGTCGCTGGTGCTGGTGGAGTGGTATACGCGGTACAAAGAGCTGCACCCGGCCATTCAACAACTCATCCAGCCGCTGGAGAAAGATCCGGAATATTATGTGAAGAAGGCGGTGACCTGGATCAATAAGAATTTTGAAAAAGGAAAGTAGCAGGGCTATGCATCCTATGCCGATGGCATTTGTTAGCATATCAATTCCGTTATGTCGAAAAACAACAGCTAGG
>JBEVLT010000168.1:0-9570 GCA_040509055.1 Chitinophagaceae bacterium | reverse complement strand
ACCACCTTGCCATCGGCAGGCGCCACGATAGCCGTATCACCGTTTGTCAGCTCGCGTTTGGGAATGCGGAAGAAAGAGACAATGAACAGCACCAGCCCAAGCGTAACCACAAAAATGATCCCGGTGATCACCGGCTCTTCGAAACTGAGAAAGTAAAACGACAGCAGGTTGATCACCGCGAACACGATCACACTCCAGGCAATGGTGGCATATCCTTCCTTATGAATGGTCATTGGTCAAAAATTGAACTGCAAAAGTAGTCCATACAGCCAGCCGTGCAAAATTTAGCTGTCGGCGGAAAATGTTTACCAGGCAACATGACAAGAGACTATTACAATATACAGTATCAACAAAGCGATCAGGTAACGGTGAGCACAACATACAGCCAGGCAAACGGGATGGCCAGCAGCAAAGAGTCAAAACGGTCCAGGAAACCGCCATGCCCCGGCATGATGCGACCGCTGTCCTTTACACCTGCCATGCGCTTGAGTTTGGACTCAAGCAAATCACCCATTGTACCGATCACGGCAGCAATGGCAGCTATGCCGATCCACACCATGGTTGTGTATTGTGCTGTTGCCCTGCCGGCAAACGCGATCACTACCACGCACAGGATAGCGCCGCCGATCGTGCCTTCCCAGGTTTTTTTCGGAGATATTTTTGAAAAGGGGGTTTTACCGATCAGTGACCCGACAATATAAGCCATGGTGTCATTGATCCAGATGGAAACGATCAACCCGCAGGGAAGAGTTCTGCCCCAATCCATCATCAGCGTTTGGCCCTTGAATACCATGCCCACTTCCCGCAGATCGATCATCATGCCACAGCTCAGTGAAAGATAGAGCACCCCTGATGCAGCTGCACCAAAAGAACGAAGGCTCACTGGTGTCTTTTGAAAAACACCCAGCAGCAGGAGCGCAAAGCCGGCAGCCGATACCGGGAGCACAAAATTTTCGGACAGGCCATAACCCGCTATGCGGTAAGCCGGCCCGCAAAACCACAGCACCAGGCTATAGCCCAGTACCATAAAACCCAGCTTTGTATACGGATGAAAGATCGTATGGCGGATATTTTCCAGCAGCCGGAAATATTCCCACCAGCAGCCGAAATGGATGATGGAAAACAGTACAAGGAAACTCCAGTGATCCCACAACAGGCCGGCCAGCATCACTGCGGCAAAAATAATAGCCGTGATCGCCCGGGTCCGGAATGTTTGCCAGTGAAATGCCATGTTCCGCTAAACAGGCTGCCGGGCAGCCGTCGTTTTTTTAAATAAAATAAATAAACCGATCACCAGCGGGAGGGCCAGGAAGCCCCAGTAACCGGTAGCTTCCATCTCCAGCGCTTCGCGCATGGGTTTGCCTTGTTGCACATACGTATACACCACGGTCAGGCCGACGGCATTGTGCAGGAAATGCGCCAGGATGCAGAGTCGCAGCCGGCCCGAATAATAATAGATAGCCCCCAGCACCATGCCCAGGAAAAACCGGTATAAAAACCCGTAATAGGAAAAATGCGCCAGGCTGAACAGGACGCTGATGATCACGATGGAGAGCCAGGGCCGCTTCGTGGCGCGTGACAGGAAGTTCTGCAGCCCGCCCCTGAACAGGGTTTCTTCACAGAGAGCAGGCAGGAAAGCCATGATCATCAATGCAAGCACGTAACCGCTCCCATTGCCCGCCTGCAGGTTCAGGATGGCTTCTACCTGGCGGTTATATTTTTCTTCCATTCTGTCAAACGCAGCTTTCCAGTTGGCCGGTACCGGCAGCTGGTGGTTGAGATAAGAAAACGCCGTAGAAAAAATCAGCGCGGCCAGGATGATCAGGATCACCAGTC
Organism: Chitinophagaceae bacterium; assembly: GCA_040509055.1. Lineage (GTDB taxonomy): Bacteria > Bacteroidota > Bacteroidia > Chitinophagales > Chitinophagaceae > JAJKIP01. Next base: position 7,734 of record JBEVLT010000168.1, on the reverse strand, counting down.
CTATCTGCCTGCCCGAACTGCTCCCGGCAAAACCCAGCAACCTGCCTGGCCGGCGGCTGAGCATGGCAGCGGTAATAATGGTAGGCAGGAGAAACCCCAAGAGTGTCGTGACGGCCTGTGCCACCTGCATGGCGCGACTGTCGGTATGGGTCCAGGGGCCATCCCGCATGACTTCCACCCCTTTACCTGTCATGGCCGTCCAGAGCGGCCCGGCCAGCTGGCCGGCCACCATCAGCCCGGCAATGGTAAATGCGATCAGCATGAAAAAACCGGCGGTCCAGGAAATACCCCGGGAATCGGTATCGTACATAGATTTCGGCAATTAAACTGTAAATTTGCAGGTTCAAAAATAGCTGACCCAAAGCAGATTATGGCGCACTTTCTGCGCCTTTCATCCAGGCCTGGTGACTATGATCAAAATAGGTAACATATCGCTTCCCGATTTCCCGCTGCTGCTGGCGCCTATGGAGGACGTGAGCGACCCGCCGTTCCGCGCCGTGTGCAAAGACAAAGGGGCCGACCTGATGTACACCGAATTCATCTCCAGCGAAGGGCTGATCCGCGATGCCATCAAAAGCCGCAGGAAACTGGACATCTTCGACTACGAGCGGCCGGTAGGCATCCAGATCTTTGGCGGCGACGAAGAAAGCCTGTCTCTTGCTGCTAAAATCGTGGAAGTAACCAATCCCGATCTGCTTGACATCAACTTCGGCTGCCCGGTCAAGAAAGTAGCCATGCGTGGCGCCGGCGCCGGTGTGCTGAAAGATATCGACCTGATGGTGCGGCTTACTTCCGCCGTGGTGAAATCCACGTCGCTGCCGGTGACGGTAAAAACCCGCCTGGGCTGGGACGATGCCACCAAAAACATAGAAGAAGTGGCCGAGCGGCTGCAGGACATCGGCATCCGGGCGCTGGCCATTCACGGACGTACGCGTACGCAGATGTACAAGGGAGAAGCCGACTGGACCCTGATCGGTAAAGTGAAAAACAACCCGCGCATCACCATTCCCATTTTTGGCAACGGCGATATCGACTCACCGGAGAAAGCGCTGGAATATAAAAACCGGTATGGCGTGGACGGCATCATGATCGGCCGGGCCGCGATTGGGTATCCCTGGATATTCGACGAGATCAAGCATTTTGTCCGCACCGGCGAGCATCTGCCACCGCCTGCCGTGGAAGAGCGGGTAAGCGTGGCGCGCAAACACCTGCAGAAAAGTGTGGAATGGAAAGGTCCCGTCGTCGGCATCAACGAAATGCGCCGCCACTATACCAGCTACCTGAAGGGTTTACCAAACATCAAAGAATACCGCAACAAGCTGGTGACCCTGACGCAAACCGAAGAAATAAATGCCGTGCTCGATGAAATAAGCCGGGTGTACGGCGGGTTCGAGATCCAGAAGACCCCGATCGAGCTGGTGAATTATCATGAGAACTGCCCGGTAGATTGAGGAAGTTTCAAGGTATTAAAGTTATTACCATCGAATAGAACGATAATATTGTAACGCTCCTGAAATTGCCCGGCTACCTGTTTCAAAAACCCCACAGGTCTGTATAATCATGTCCCAATCCACGTATCAATCTCTTTTAGCGCAATACACCAACAAAGCCAATACGCTGAACAGGCAGCTACGCTGGCTCAGCTTTGTGCGGCTGGTTCTTTTTGCGGGGTTTATTTTCCTGGGCTATAAGGCCATGCGTACGGGCAATCATGCGTTGACGGCGGCTTCGCTGGCCTCCTTTCTTGCCTTTTTCATTGTATTGCGGTTTTATGACCGGCTGCAGCAACAGGTTGCCTTTTACAAGGCACTGGTACGCATCAACGGCAACGAGATCGCCTGGTTGTCCGGAGAGGGAGAGAAAATATCACCCATCACCGGCAGCGAGCATATCGATCCGCACCATCCTTATTCTTACGACCTCGACATCTTTGGCAGCGGCGGCCTGCTTCCCTACCTCAACCGTACCAGCACCGCATTCGGACAGCAGGCCCTGGCCCGGGCCCTGTTGCAACCTGATAAAAACAGGATCAGCGATCGCCAGGAAGCAGTAAAAGAACTGGCGCCGGAACTTGAATTTCGCCAGCACCTGCAGGCACATGGACTGATACAGGAAACAAAAGAAAAGGAACTGCAGCAATTGAAGGCCTGGGTCAGCTCGCCGCCTGTTTTTCCAAACAAGGCGTTCTACTATTTCCTGATGATCTTCCCGCTGGCCACCCTCTCTGCTCTGGTGTATTACTTTTTTTCCGAAGAAGGCAAAGCGCTGAACCTGTTTCTCATCCTCTTCACACTCAACCTGGCCATCGCCTTCTCTTTTTCGCGCAAAATAGCAGCACACCTGTCCGTCTCCACTTCCGTCAACAAAGTGTTGCAGCAGTTTGCCAGCCAGCTGAAGCTATTGGAATCCCATTCCTTCAGCGCCGGCCTGCTGAAGCAGATCCAGGCCGAACTGCAGGCAGGCGGCGCACCGGCCTGGCGGTCGATTGCCCGGCTGGCTTCGCTGTTCAACTATTTGGAAACGGTGATCAACCTGCTGGTCAGCGTTCTGCTCAATGGATTTTTTCTTTTTCATATCCATATCCTGTTTGCGCTGGAAAAATGGAAGCAGCAGCATGGCCATCGCGTGATGCACTGGCTGCACCTGCTGGGAGAAGCCGAAGCCCTGGCCAGCCTGGGCAATCTTTCTTACAACAACCCTTTGTTTTGCTTTCCGCAATTGCGCGAAACGCCGTCGCTGGCAGCGGTGGATATGGGACACCCATTGATCAGGCCCGGAAAGCGGATCGCCAACAGCATTTCTTTCGACGAGCACCCCTTTGTTATTCTTACCGGCTCCAACATGTCGGGCAAGAGCACGTTCCTGCGCACGCTCGGCATCAACCTCGTACTGGCCAATGCCGGGAGCGCCGTCTGCGCCACGCAGTTCCATTTTTATCCTTTCGAAGTGCAGGTGAGCATGCGCATCAGCGACTCACTGCAGGACAGCGAATCGTTTTTTTATGCCGAGCTGAAGCGGCTGCAGCATATCATCCGCGAGCTGGAAGCAGGTAAACAGGTATTCGTAATCCTGGACGAGATATTGCGCGGTACCAACAGCAACGACAAGCACAGCGGCACCATCGGTCTCATTCGCAACCTGGTGGCAGCCCGGGCCTGCGGCATCATCGCCACCCATGACCTTACGGTGTCCAGGCTGGCCGGAGCATACCCGGCACAGATCAGTAATAAATGTTTTGAATCGCAGATCGTGCAGGATGAGCTGCTGTTCAACTACCGGCTGGAGGAAGGTGTCTGTACCACACTCAGCGCTTCCTTCCTGATGAAAAAGATGGGGATCATCCGCGAATAGCGGCTATGTCATCTTTATCCGCATGGCCTTCATCAGACCGTAGAGGGATACAATGGTCCAGGTAGCTTCCAGCACCACGAAGGGCGCATAGCGCAGCAGCCAGGAAGCATAGCAGGCCATCGCCGCTCCAAAGATGTTCATCACATAATAAGCCCGCCGGTTCCGTTCCAGCAGGCGCGCCGTATTCAGAAAATAAGCCAGCAGGATAAGCCCTACGCCTGCGCTGCCGATGATATCGATGTAGTTCATACAAATCAATTACAGGAATCCCGCATAAATGGTACCGGAATCACCGTGCCACCGCCTTCTTCACTTCTTCGCTTACGGGCGAAAGCGAGGGCTCGAAATAGCCGGTCAGCACGCCTTCTTCATTGACCAGGTATTTGGTAAAATTCCACACCGGTTCCTGGTTGCACCACCCGTTCTTTGCGGCGTCGCTGAGCCACCGGAACACCGGGTTTTGCTCCGCGGATTTTATTACCACGCTCTTCCGCGCCAGCGGGAAGGTGACGCCGAAATTGACTTTGCAGAATTGTGCGATCTCTTCATCGCTGCCCTTCTCCTGCTCCTTGAAATCATTGGCCGGGAACCCGATCACCACCAGTTTCTCTTTATTGTCCTCGTACAGCTTCTGCAGGTCTTCGTACTGGCTGGTATAGCCGCAATTGCTCGCTGTATTCACCAGCAGCACTTTTTTGCCTTTGAAATCAGCGAAAGAAATCTCGCTGCCGTTGTTGGCGGTAGCTTTCAGGTCGTAAAACGACTGGTTCGGTTGTTTTGCCGTTGTATTTGCCATTTGTTTAGAATTTTTACCGGTGAGTCTTGTCAACCACATCCAGGCGGGATAAACTGCTTTCAATACTTTTTGCCGGTAGTTCATATGTTTTGTATTCAGGTTAGCGATTTCCACCCAGCTCACAAAGGCCAGGATCAGCAGCAACACAACAATCAATCCGCGCTTTAGTTTCCGCGAAACAGGCTTTGCCATAGTGCTGGTTTTAAATATTGTCAGCGTATCACCCGCTTGAACAGGCTGAGCTTGCCTTTGAACGGCGGGTATTTGATCGCCGGGTCAAACCAGGTGGGCGTTTTCATCACCGCCTTTTGATGACTGAAGGTATCGAACGAATACTTTCCATGATACCGGCCCATGCCACTCGCACCGCGGCCGCCAAACGGCAGGCGGGAATTGGTGAGGTGCCAGCTGGCATTGTTCACGCATCCGCCACCAAAAGGCACACTGCTCAGCCAATCCTTAGCCTTCCGGCTGCCGCCGGTAAAAATATAAAAGGCAAGCGGATCGGGATGCCGGCGAATGACCTGTAGGGCTTCTTCCTTTTGTGTAAAGGACAATACCGGCAGCACAGGGCCAAATATTTCCTCCTTCATTACTTCATCATCCAGGCTTACCCCGTCGAGGATAGTCGGCTCGATGAATAATTTTTCCCGGTCGTGCCGGCCGCCATACCGCTTGTTCCCCTGCGACAGGTAGGTCACCAGCCTGTCAAATTGTTTCGCGTTGATGATCTTCCCGTAGTTATAATTTTCTTCCGGCCTGTCGCCAAAAAATTGTTGCAGCGCCGCTGCCAGTTCCGCTACCAGCTTTTCTTTTATGGATGCATGAGCCAGCACATAATCCGGGGCCACGCACATCTGGCCTGCATTGCTGAAGCGGGTAACGGCGATGCGACGGGCCGCCACCTTGATGTCGGCATCCTCTTCCACCACGCAGGGGCTTTTGCCACCCAGCTCCAGGGTCACGGGCACCAGTTTGTCGGCGGCCATTTTATAGATGATGCGGCCCACCGCCGTACTGCCGGTATAAAATACATGATCGAACCGAAAGTTATTCATCAGCTCCGGCACTACGGAATGCCCCTCTCCCTGCAGGTACAGGACATGGTTCTTATCAAAAGCTGTTTCAACGATCTTCTTCATCACTGCATCGGTAGCCGGTGCAAACTCACTCGGCTTCAGCACTACGCAGTTGCCGGCAGCTATGGCACCCACCAGCGGGTTGATCAGCAGCTGAAAAGGATAATTCCAGGGGCCCACGATCAGCACCACGCCCAGCGGCTCCTTCAGGATATGGCTTGACGAGGGCAGGTTCAGCAGGTTGGTGGCCACTTTCTCCGGGCGCATCCAACGGTTAAGATGCTTCAAGGCAGTATTGATCTCGCCGATCACCATCCCGATCTCGGTCACCCAGCTTTCTTCCGGGCTTTTCTTCAGGTCGGCATGCAGGGCCGTATACAGCTGCTGCTCGTGCGCCAGGATGGAGCGCTTCAGGTTTTGCAACTGTTCCCGACGAAACGCATCAGAACGGGTAACGCCTGTATCAAAATATTCGCGAAGCGCCGAAACGGAGGAAAACATACAATGGATTTACAAAGAACCTAAGGTAGCTGTTTTCCACAAGATGACTTTACACATTACACATCGGAATGCACTTGTAGAAAAAAAACCCCATCCTTCTATTCCTGTTAGAAAAAACAGGCATTCCGGATCGGTTTATTTAACTGGATACATTTTTGCTTGCAGATTATAAATTAAATCAATTGTTTATGAAACGCAAGTTCCTTCTTATCTGCCTGTCCTTATTACTGACTGCAGGTATTACAGGCAGCTATGCTGCCGAAAGCGCTACAAAGCCCAAAACAGAAGCTGCTTCGCCGGCAACCAATGCACGGCTGGAGCAGATAAAAAATCGGGTGGACGAGATCAGGGCCATGGATAAATCGCACATGAGCAAGGCCGAGAAAAAAGCCCTGAGAAAGGAGCTGCGCACCATGAAGCAGGAAGCACGCGGCATCAGCGGCGGTGTTTACCTCTCCGTAGGCGCTATCATCATTATTATACTTCTACTGATCCTTATTCTTTAATTCGACATTATCCCTTGGAACTTTCGGCTGTCCGCAAAGACAGCCCGCGGATTGCCTGTGATTTCACGGGCAATTCGTGTTTTACAGGGATCATCATCCGAAGCAGTAAGAGCTGCGGGATCAAAGACTGGTTTCCTTCCACTTGATGTTGCAGCCGATGGCAGGCTTTTGCGCCGTGGATACCGGCCGACCGTCAAGAAGGTGATCCAGGGCGTACCTGATATCGTTGCCTGTTACGGGTATACCATTGCCGGGCCGTGCATCGTCCAGCTGTCCGCGGTATGCGAGCTGCAGGTTACCGTCGTAAATAAAAAAATCAGGCGTGCAGGCCGCCTCGTAATCCTTTGCAGTCTGCTGCGTTTCGTCGTACAGGTAAGGGAAAGGGTATTGCAACGCTTCGGCAGCTTCGTTCATTTTATCCGGGCCGTCTTCAGGGTAAGCCTCTGCATCATTGGCGCTGATAGCAATAAACGAAATGTCTTTGCCGGCATAATCGTTTGCCAGCCTCACCAGCTCCGGGTTTACATGTTTTACAAACGGGCAATGGTTGCAGATAAAAAAGATAGCCGTGGCGATACGGCCTTTGAGTTCCTGCAGCGATAATTGCCGGCCGCTCACCGTGTCGGGCAGTGTAAAACCGGAAGCAGGCGTGCCCAATGCTTTCATAACGGAAGGTGTTCTTGCCATCAGCTAAAGATAACCATTTAAAAAAGCGGAGCCGGTGATCTGCCATGAAATAATTTTACCTTCGGTAGCCTATGACGGACGAGTACTTCATGATGCTGGCGCTCAAAGAAGCCAAAAAAGCCTGGGATGACGAGGAGATACCCATCGGCGCCGTGGTGGTGCTGAAGGAGCGCGTCATTGCCCGCGGGTACAATATGACGGAGCGGCTCAATGATCCTACGGCTCATGCGGAAATGATCGCCCTTACGTCCGCTTTCAACCAGCTCGGCAGCAAGTATCTTCCTGAAGCTACGCTGTACGTAACGGTGGAGCCCTGCCTGATGTGCGCCGGCGCTGTATACTGGAGCAAGCTGGGCCGCATCGTCTACGGCGCCGATGATGAAAAGAACGGATATAAAAAAACCACCGGCACAGCCTGGCCCTTTCACCCCAAAACGGAACTGGTAAGGGGTGTATTGAAAGAAGAATGTGCGCGGCTGATGAAGGATTTTTTTAAGGACAAGCGGTGAGGATATCAGAAACTCATTGTAGAACCAAAGCATATAATACCGGAATACAGAAGAATTTCAACGAGGCTTGCTGGATTTGCAGATGGCCGGATTACCTCTTGAGTATATCCAAATGATATTGCCCCAGGCTGGTATCAGAACAAGTAAGTGAAATTTTACTACATTTTAGTAAGTCTGCTCTTATCGCGGCAAGTGAATTATGCTCAGAGCGACACTGCCACTATTAAAATCAGCGGGGCATTTTATTTTTGTCAACCTACAATTATCAATATGACTATGACGGTGGCTATATAAAGTCATTAGGA
>JBEVLT010000167.1:0-3740 GCA_040509055.1 Chitinophagaceae bacterium | reverse complement strand
GGGGTAAAGCTTAGGGTGCGACCGGGGCATTACCGGCAAACGCATGCTGGTGCAGGCCTTTCAGGAACCGGTAGGTATCGTCCATCGATTTGACAGGGTTCACCACCAGCAGGAACAGCTTGCCCACCTGCTTCAGCCTGGCCTTATTGGTACCGGTCTGCAGGTATTGAAGAATATTGTTGAAGAGCGCCGATTCGAAATAAGGCGAGTCGGGCCGGTTGATAAAATAGCAGCGGAGGATATTGTCTTTGAGCGACATTTTTTCAAAACCCAGCTCTACGGCCAGCTTGCGGCAGCGCACGGTCATGAACAGGTCTTCTACCTGGCCGGGCACCGGGCCAAACCGGTCTGCCAGCTCATCGCGGATATCCTGCAGGTCGTGCTCGGTCTCGCAGTTGTCCAGCCGCTGGTACAGGGACAGGCGTTCGGTGATGCTCTCCACGTATTCATCCGGTATCAGTATCTCCAGGTCGGTATCAATGGTGCAGTCCTGTACAAAATCATCCTGCCGGGTGATCTCTTCTTTGAAGAGCTCCTTGAACTCGGTACGTTTCAGTTCGCGGATAGACTCATCCAGCACCTTCTGGTACATTTCAAACCCGATCTCAGCCATAAAGCCGCTCTGCTCGCCACCCAGCAGGTTGCCGGCGCCGCGGATATCGAGGTCGCGCATGGCGATCTGGAAGCCGCTGCCCAGCTCACTGTGCTGTTCCAAGGTTTGCAGACGTTTCCGTGAATCGGCCGGCAGCGTACTCATCGGCGGCGCCAGCAGGTAGCAAAACGCCTTCTTGTTGCTCCGGCCTACCCGCCCCCTCAGCTGGTGCAGGTCGCTCAGGCCAAACTGGTGAGCATTGTTGATGATGATCGTGTTCACATTGGAAATGTCCACGCCGCTCTCCACGATGTTGGTACACACCAGCACATCGTATTTCCGGTCGATAAAATCAAGGATCTTTTCTTCCAGCTTGTGCCCTTCCATTTGCCCGTGGGCATAGCTGATACTCAGGTCGGGACACAGGCCCTGGATCAGCGTAGCCATTTCCGGCAGCCCGTTGATGCGGTTGTAGATGAAAAAGACCTGACCGCCGCGTTCCGTTTCAAAATAAATGGCCTCACGGATAAAATCTTCATTGAACACCTGCACTTCCGTTTGTATCGGCTGCCGGTTGGAGGGTGGTGTGTTGATGATGCTCAGGTCCCGTGCACCCATCAGCGAAAACTGGAGCGTGCGGGGTATGGGCGTGGCCGTCAGCGTCAGGCAGTCTACGGTGGTGCGCAGGGTCTTGATCTTTTCCTTGTGCGCTACACCGAATTTTTGCTCTTCGTCCACCACCAGCAGGCCCAGGTCTTTGAACTTTACGTCTTTGGCCAGGATGGCATGAGTGCCGATCAGAATATCTATCTTGCCCTCTTCCACACGCTTCAGCGTTTCCTTTTTCTCCTTCGCCGATTTGAACCGGTTGATATAATCCACCGTCACCGGGAAATCCTTCAGCCGTTCCTTAAACGTCTGGTAGTGCTGGAAAGCAAGGATGGTAGTGGGCACCAGCACGGCGGCCTGTTTGCCGTCCACGCAGGTCTTGAAGGCGGAGCGGATGGCCACTTCCGTTTTACCGAATCCCACGTCGCCGCAAACCAGCCGGTCCATGGGCGAGGGCGATTCCATATCTTTTTTCACATCCGCTGTGGCCTTGCTCTGGTCGGGTGTGTCTTCGTAAATAAAAGAAGCTTCCAGCTCCGTCTGCATATAATTGTCCGGCGTATGGGCAAACCCCTGCTGCGCTTTGCGTTTTGCATACAGCTTGATCAGGTCGAAGGCGATCTCTTTTACTTTAGCCTTCGTCTTGTCCTTCAGCCGGTTCCATACATCGCTGCCCAGCTTGTTCACCTTGGGCACGCTGCCCTCCTTGCCGGTATACTTGGCTATTTTGTGCAGGGAATTGATGTTCACATACAGGATATCGCTGTCCCGGTAGATCAGCCGCACCGCCTCCTGCAGGCGGCCGTTCACTTCCAGCTTTTGCAGGCCGCTGTACACCCCTACGCCGTGATCGATATGCGTGACGTAATCGCCGGGCTGCAGCTCCCGCAGGGTGCGTAGCGTCAGCGCTTTACTCTTGTTGTATGCCTGTTTTACCTTGTACTTATGGTAGCGCTGGAACACCTGGTGATCGGTATAGCATACGAGCTTCAGGTCCTCGTCGATAAACCCTTCGTGAATGGAGGTGGCCACAGGCTGGAAAACGATCTCGGCTTTCAGATCGGTAAAAATGCTGTGCAGCCGTTCGAGCTGTTTGGGATTTTCAGCAAAAATGTAGATCGCAAACCGTTTGGCTTCCCAGCTTCTCACGTCGCGGATCAGCAGGTCGAACTGGCGGTTGAAGGCCGGCTGCTCTTTTGTTTCAAACCGGATGGTGAAGGGAGCGTATTGCTCCGGGAAGGTGTTGGCATGACCAAAACCGATGGTATGCCGCTGAAAAAATTTATGTTCCCAGTCAGCCGCCGTAATAAAATCTTCCGGTACTGCTTTTTTCAGCAGTTTATCTTCGTCAGGGTCGGGTTGGTTTTTTTTACTCACCACGGGCATTTCTTCCTGCAGCCGCAAAAAGGCCTGCAGGTCTTCTTCCGCATCCACCAGCTTTTCCCTGCACCATTCATAGTCCTGCACCCATACCACCGTATTGGCAGGAAGAAAATCCAGCAGCGACACCCGCTCCTTGCTTTCAAACTGGGTCTCTACGTTAGGGATGATGCTCACCTGCAGCAGTTTCCGCTCGCTCAGCTGGGTTTCCGGGTCTACGATGCGGATGGAGTCCACATCGTTGCCAAAGAGCTCGATGCGGTAAGGCTTATCGTTGCCAAAGGAATAAATATCGAGGATGCCGCCGCGGATGGCAAACTGGCCGGGTTCGTATACAAAATCGGTACGTTCAAATCCGTAATCGGCCAGTTGCAGCAGTAGTTGATCCACCTGCAGCACATCGCCGGATTTGATATGAATGATGTTGGACGAAAGCACGTTGGGCACCACCACTTTTTCGAACAGGGCTTCCGGGTAGGTAACGATGATCTTTTTATTGACACCGTTGCCCCCGGCGCTGCCGGTGGCGATCTTTGTCAGCGCTTCGGTACGCAGCATCACATGCGAGGAGTTGAACAGCCGGTAGTTCTTCCGGTTCTTGAACGAGGACGGGAAATAAAAAATATCGAGCGCCTCGGTCAGGTTTTCCAGCGTGTTGTGAAAATAAGCGGCTTCTTCGGCATCGTTGAGGATGATCAGGTGGTTCAGCTGTGCGCAGGCGGGATGCAGGAAGGCGGCGCCGGCCACGAACTGCGAGGAGCTGCCTCTGAGATTTTCCAGGTAAATATGCTGGGGTTCAGGCAAAGAGAGCCTGTCCGCCAATTGAAAAAGGCGGGGGGTATTTTGAAACTGCTGCAACAACTCGTGACTCATAATTCCCGGGTGCAAAGGTACGAAAGATGCGGGAATTCTTTCTGAAGGAATGATCGTGCTGGATAATTGATCTGCTTAGGGCAGCCGCCGGTTGCGGTTTATTCAGGTGATGCCATTCCAAAACAGATCGGGATGATAAACGCAGCCTATCCTAAGTAAAAAACAAGTATTTGAACAGAAATACAGGGATAAAAACACCTGAAGACCGCGAAGATATTCAGGCCCGATGAAGTAAATTATGTATTAGTGATTAAACGTCCATTTCAGTTTTGATAAATTGTTATAA
>JBEVLT010000166.1:0-4640 GCA_040509055.1 Chitinophagaceae bacterium | reverse complement strand
CTTTGCTTTTCTGCTTTTTACCAGGTTCTTAATTGCGAGGGGGCAAATACCCATTCCGGTGTATCGATCTCCTCCCCTTCCTGCATCTGGTACCACGGCGATAACCGGGAATCGCCATCGTTGTTGACCACATGAATATCCTGCGCCGGCATATAGCTCTGCGCCAGCATGAATACTTTTTCCCCTTCTTTGTTCATGGCCATATCCACCACGATCATGGCATGCCCGGGGAAGCCGCCGCGGATAAATACATCGCCGGGCTGCATTTGCTGCAGGCCGGTCACGGCACGAAGCTGTTTTTCCAGCGAGGCTGTGCCGCACCACCCAAACACGTTTTCGAGGTATTTTTCAAAACCGGCCCGGTTATCCCCTCCCGTCCATTTGTACCACTTGTTATTATTGTCCCGGAACGCGATCTCGCTGTATTTCTTCCGGCTGAACAGGTATTCGGCCCGCAGCCGCATCACCGCATCAGCACATTGCTGCAGGTCTTTTTTCCCAACCGGTATATCCAGCACCGCAAACTGGGCCGACTGGTTGCGCTTCAGCTCACCGTTGTACAGGTATACATGCCGGTCTTCTTTCAACGCGATGGTACGCAGGCATTCACCAAAGGAACCCTGGGCAGCAGCTACCCGCTCATACCCTTCCGGCGGCGGAATGGCTGCAATGGTTTCGGGTTCTGCTGTTCTTTCATCAGCAAGACCGGTTGCCGCCATAATCTGGTGATTACTGTCGTTGCAAGCCAACAGGCCAAAAAGCATAAAAACCCCGGAAATCCTGTGCATAGTAATTGATTAAGCTGCTAAGATTCGGTTTTACCGGTTTTCCATATGGCGGGTCATTATCTTTGTCGGTATAACTTGCCTACATGGATATAGCATTCAACCGGAACGAGGACAGCATGAAGCAGCTGCTCGGCACCGTGCGCTACAAGCTGGAAAAGATAGCCGAGGGCGGCGGAAAAAAAGCAATTGAAAAACAACGGGAAAAGAATAAGCTGACCCCGCGGGAACGCATTGCCTACCTGGCCGATCCCGGAAAACCGTTTATCGAGATCGGGGCCTTTGCAGGCTATGACATGTACGAAGAGCAGGGCGGCTGCCCGGCCGGCGGTACGGTAGCCGGCGTCGGCTATGTCAGCGGCCGGCAATGTGTGATCGTGGCCAACGACCAGACCGTAAAGGCGGGCGCCTGGTTTCCCATCACCGGCAAAAAAAACCTGCGCCTGCAGGAGATCGCCATGGAAAACCACCTGCCGGTCATTTACCTCGTAGACAGCGCCGGCGTATTCCTGCCGCTGCAGGACGAGATATTCCCGGACAAAGAACATTTCGGCCGCATCTTTCGCAACAATGCCCGGATGAGCGCCATGGGCATCACCCAGATCGCAGCAGTGATGGGCCCCTGCGTGGCCGGCGGAGCCTACCTGCCCATCATGAGCGATGAAACGCTGATGGTGGAGAACAACGGTTCCATCTTCCTGGCAGGACCTTACCTGGTAAAAGCTGCTATCGGTGAAGATACCGATGCCGAAACGCTGGGCGGGGCCGCGACGCATACCGAGATATCCGGCATCGCCGATTATAAATTCAGCTCCGAGCAGACCTGCATGGATCATATCAAAAAGATCATGTCGCTGCTGGGTGAAAAACCCAGGGCGGGCTTTGACAGGATACTGCCGGAGGCGCCGCAAAAGAACCCGGAAGAATTGTACGGCCTCTTTCCCATCGATGGCAAGCCTTATGACGTGGTCGAGCTGATTGAACGGATCGCCGACGGATCCGGATTTGAAGAATACAAAAAAGACTATGGAAAAACCATCGTGTGCGGGTATGCCCGGATCGATGGATGGGCCGTGGGCATCGTGGCCAACCAGCGCAAGATCGTAAAGAACAAAAAGGGTGAAATGCAAATGGGCGGCGTGATCTACAACGATAGCGCCGACAAAGCGGCCCGCTTTATCCTGAACTGCAACCAGAAAAAAATACCGCTGGTGTTCCTGCAGGACGTCACCGGCTTCATGGTCGGCAGCCGCAGCGAGCACGCCGGTATCATAAAGGATGGCGCCAAGCTGGTGAATGCAGTCGCCAATTCCGTGGTGCCCAAGATCACCATCATCACCGGCAACTCTTATGGCGCCGGCAATTATGCCATGTGCGGCAAAGCCTATGATCCCCGCTTTATCTATGCGTGGCCTACTGCCAGGATCGCTGTGATGGGTGGCGACCAGGCGGCTAAAACCCTGCTGCAAATACAAGTGGCCAGTATGAAAGCGAAAGGAAAGGAGGTGACCCCACAACAGGAGCAGGAGTTGCTAAGCGAAATAAAAGGGCGGTATGAAAAGCAAACCACACCGTATTATGCCGCAGCGCGCCTGTGGGTAGATGCCATCATCGACCCCCTGGAGACACGCAGGATCATTTCAGAAGGTATTCATGCCGCCAATCACAATCCGCACCTGCCGGATATGCAGGTAGGTGTTTTCCAGGTGTAGGCAAGCTGAAAAAGTTGCACGGTTTAACAGGTTGCCTATCCCTTCAACTTTTTGAAACGCCCGGAACTTTTTTAACCTTTGGAACTTCTGGAATCCTTTTAACCCAACCTCCAACCGCCCAATGAATAACACGATCACCATGTACACCGACGGATCATCGCGGGGCAACCCCGGGCCCGGCGGGTACGGTACCATACTGATGGCCGGTTCGCATCACAAAGAATTGTCGCAGGGCTACCGGCTTACGACCAATAACCGGATGGAGCTGATGGCAGTGATCGCCGGTCTGCAGGCGCTGAAACGGGACGGTATGCAGATCACCGTGTACTCCGACAGCCAGTATATTGTAAAGGCTATCGAACAAGGCTGGCTGAAGAACTGGATCGCAACCGATTTTAAGGGGGGGAAAAAAAACAAAGACCTGTGGACATTGTATTTCCGGCTGGCACAGAAACATACGCTCCGTTTTGTATGGGTTCGTGGTCATGCCGATAATGCCTATAACAACCGCTGCGACCAACTGGCCACTGCTGCAGCCGACGGGAAAAACCTGCTGCCGGACGAAGGGTATGAACGGGACAAGAACAGCCTGTTTCGCTGATCAAAACTAAACCATGAAGGAAAACATACTTTGCTCCTGGAGCGGCGGAAAAGACAGTTGCTTTGCGCTGATCAAAGCAAAAGAAGCCGGGTATACACCGCAGGTATTGCTCAACGTACTCAACGAAGAAGGGAAAATATCCCGCTCTCACGGTATTCCCGCCACCATTCTGCAACAGCAGGCTGCCGCAGCAGGATTGCCGATCCACCTGATCAGCAGCTCCTGGCAGGAATACGAACAACACTTTACCAATGCGCTACGCGGGCTGAAGGAGCAATACCGGCTGACCCATGCGGTATTCGGCGATATCGACCTGCAGCCGCACCGCGACTGGGAGGAAAAGGTTTGTGCCAACGCAGGCCTGACTGCCGTGCTGCCCCTGTGGCAGCAGGACCGCCGCCTGCTGGTGAACCAGATGCTGGACGCAGGCATTGAAACCATGATCGTGAGCTGTAACGAAACAATGGGCGAACGTTTTATCGGCCGCATCATTACACCCGCACTGGTAGATGAACTGGAAGCGCTTGGCGTCGATGCCTGCGGGGAAAACGGCGAATACCATACACTGGTACTGGATTGCCCGCTTTTCAGCAGCCCGGTCCGGGCATCGGTTGCTGCCGTGCTGAAACATGAGCACTATTGGTTTGGCCAATTGACGGCAACATAAGCTGCCGGCTGGTAAGTCCCTGTTACTTATTATTTACCGGAACGCGTATACTGACATCTTTTTCAAACATCAGCGTGAAACGGGTACCCTGCCCTTCTTCCGACTCTATATTTACTGCTACATGATTGGACCCAAAAATATCGTTGGCCGCTGCCAGGCCAAGTCCCAATCCGCCAGGCTTATCGGTAAAGTAAGGCTTAAATACATTCTTCAGGTTCTCCTGGCTGATACCGCACCCGTTATCTTCGATCTGTATGATATATTTTCCTTCCGTCAGTCCTGTACCCAACTTTAACCGGCCATTCTTCACGTCCATTGCGTCGATGGCGTTAATGATGATATTCGTCAACGCAATTTGCATTTTTGGCCTGTTCACGACAATATAGTAGTCCTGCGCGGCATACGATTTACTTACGGAAATATTTTTGAGCAGAATGCGGTCCCTGGCCATTTCCAGCACTTCATTCAGCAGCTGGTGCATGGAATGGCTTTCTGCCGGCACTTTCTCCGCCTCCTGGTATTTGAGCAACTCTTTGACCAGGTTACTGATCCGCAGCGAGCTTCGCCGGATAATATCCATGTATACCTTCAGGTCGGCTGTTTTGATACTGGCATCCAGCAATTCAATCGCGAGGTTAATATTGGTCAGGGGATTCCTGAGTTCATGTGCAAGGATTGAAGCAAAACGCACTTCGGTATCTTTTCCTGTCTCCGGTGTTTCGGGAAGTGCAAACTGACCGTTGTCAGTTGTATCAGCAATGAAGTATGGATCTCTTCCCGGTGGGTCACTGGTATTGAACGATGTATGGATCTCCATTTTTCCGGCTTTTAGCCTAGTTGATTTTAGTTAACAGAAAGCATACATGCATAAGTGT
>JBEVLT010000165.1:0-3403 GCA_040509055.1 Chitinophagaceae bacterium | reverse complement strand
AACGTGATCACACGCGGCAGGGCATTGGAAGCACCGCCGAAGTCCATCCCGAAAGAAGTAGCCGGCGTATTCGGATCACCGGCAAACTCCGGAGAGTAACCGCTGTTGCGCTTCCATGTTTTCAGGTTCTGCACGCCGGCGCTGAGGCGCAGGCTTTTGATATAGGCTGCCCTGGGAAACCGCGCCAGGTTATAGCTCAGGTTCAGGTTACGTATCCTGAAATAGCTGCCGTCCTCGATACCGTAGGTAGAAGGCGCACGGTTGATCAGATGGTTCTGGTTTACGATCGGTACCCAGTTTGAAGTGCCGGGAGCCGTCCATCCCTCTGTATAGTTCGCCGGATAGTTGTACACGGAGTTCTTTTGCTCCGATGTGCCCCATACCCGGTAGATCTCGTTGCCATAGCTGCCGGCAAAGTCGATCGTCAGGTCGAATGCCTTGTACTTCAATGCAGCGCTGAGGCCATAGGTAAAGTCGGGGGTCGGGTTGCCGATAAGGGTCCTGTCCTTGTCGTTGATGATATCGTTGCCATCCAGGTCGGCATATTTCAGATCGCCGGGCCTGGCGCCGCCACCGTTCACGGTGCTCACAGGCGACTTCAGGATATCGGTATACGACTGGTAAACACCCACTACCTGGAAGCCGTAGAAATACCCGATGGGGTAGCCTGTCTGGGCCTGGTTAGGCGTCTGCTCGCTGGAAGAAATGTTCGGCCGCAGCGGGAATTCCAGGTGCAGCACTTTATTCTTGTAGGTAGTCAGGTTGCCTCCGATCGTCACCACCATATCATTGCTGAGCCGCTGGTTCCAACTGGCCGAAAACTCGAAGCCTTTGTTTTGGATGGATCCATTGTTGGTCAGCGTGGGCAGCAGGCCTGACGGTGACAGCAGTACGATCAGGTCTTTCGTCTTCTTATAATAGTAAGCTCCTTCAAAATGCAGGCGACTGTTCAGCAGGTCTGCTTCGATACCCACTTCCGAAGAACTGACCGTTTCCCAGTGCAGGTTGGGGTCATACTGGTAATCCGGTGTGTATACCGGGATAAAGTTGTTGCCAAATACAGCAGAAGCACTGGTGGAAATGGTCGGGTATGCCGGGTAATCCTTACCCTGTGCAGTAAAGTTACCCAACAGACCCGTAGAGGCTTTCAGCTTCAGGTAGCTGAAAACTTCCTGGTTTTCCATAAAGCTTTCTTTGCTGAGCTCCCAGGCAGCGCCCACAGCCCAGAAGTTCTGGAACTTTTTGCCATGGTCCTGGCTGATCTGGCTGGCCCCGTCGCGGCGGAAGCTGGCATTCAGGTAATACTTATTCTGGTAATTGTACAGCACCCTCGCCAGGCCGGACACCGTAGTATACTCCCGCTGTGTAGTCGGGATGATGCTCTTTTTATCTCCAAAACCTGTATTCAGGTACCAGAACCGTTTGTTGTCAGGAATGATGCTGACACCGGCCGTAGACTGGCTCACCGTACCGCTTACCTGCTCGTATTTGAAATAGTAAGTGGTGAAACCGCCTGTAGCCGACAGCGAGTGATCGCCGAATTTCTTTTTATAGGTCAGTACATAATCCTGCTGAAAAGCTTTGGTATTGGTCAGCTCTTCCTTCACGGCGGTCAGGTTGTTCCTCGCAAACACCTGGCTGCCGGCCGGCTTGATGGGATCATAAAGGTTATACAACGGCGTGTACTCCCGGTTGGTCTGGTAGCTCAGGTTGCCGTACCAGGTACTGCGGAAGCTCAGGTCGCTGGTGATATTGATATCCACAAACGCATTGCCCACTATCCGGTACCGGTCTTCAATCTTCTTATCCCAATTGTTTTCCAGCGTGGCCAGCGGGTTGGTTTCCGAGTTCTGGATGATCGGCGTGGTCGCATACAGGTTGTAGTATCCCGAGTCGAGGCCGTAAGGATTTTTGGTATAGAACTGTACAGGCGTACCGGGAATGATCGGCAGTGCGCGGCGCGCATTTTCCAGGGCATCGCTGTTATAAGGCAGCCTGTCCTTGGACCCGATAATGTTGAACCCGATCTTCCACCTGCTGTTTACCCTGAACTCGTCGTTGAGGTTGATCGTCATCCGGTCGTACCGCACATGCTTCACCAGCCCTTCGTCATAGGTATACCCGATGCCCGCATGAAAGCGGTTCTTGTCTGTGCTGCCGTCGATGCTCAGGTTGGTAGTGGTATATTTAGCCGTACGGGTCACCGCGTCGATCCAGTCGGTATTGCCCGTATAGGCTGACAGGCCGGGGCCGCCTACATTGTTCACGAAGTTCAGCAGCGAATTATTGCCCGGATCGTCGGCTACCCGGTTGTTGGCTTCAAAGGTCAGCAGCTGGCGAAACTGTTCGCCGCTGGCCAGTTGTATCTTATCTACCAGGGTTTTGAAACCTACGGTTGTATTGAAATTGATATTGGTTTGACCGGCCTTTGCCTTTTTGGTGGTGACCAGGATGGCGCCGGCTGCACCCTTGATACCGAATACCGCCAGCGATGACGGGTCTTTCAGCACTTCGATGCTTTCTATTTCATTGGGGTTTACAAAATCCATGTTATCGCTGAAAATACCATCGATGATGTAGACAGGGCGGATGGAACCGATACTGATGGTGCCCCTGATGCGCACATCGGGCGCTGCACCCGGTATAGCCGTATTCACGATAGACAGGCCGGCTACTTTGGCCTGCAGCGAAGCCAGCGGATTGGCATTGGGCTGCGCGGCCAGCTCTTCGCCTCTTACTTTCGCTACAGAGCCGGTCAGGTCTCTCCGGTTGGCCGTACCATACCCGATCACCACCACCTGGTCGATCAGCTTGGTGGAAGTAACCAGCGAAACACTGATCTCCGTTCGGCCGCCAAGGGCGATCTCCTGCTCGTCGTAACCGATGGAGGAAACCAACAGGCTTACCTCCGCATTGGGCACCGACAGGGTAAAATTACCGTCGCTGTTGGTGGTGGTACCGATACTGGTACCTTTTACTACCACAGACACACCGGCCAGCCCGACACCGCCGTCGCCGGTCACCTTTCCACGAATGACCACATCCGGAACGACAGCCGCCGGCTCTTCCTTGACGATGATCAGGTTATTGCCCATGATCTGGTACGAGAGCCTGGTTTTGAAAAACACCAGGTTCAGAACGTCCTTCAGCGGGGCATTGCTGACGGTGATGGATATCTTTTCCCGGATATCTTCCAGCTCATTATTATACAGAAACCGGTAATTGGTTTGGGTTTCAATAGACCGGAGCACACCGCCTATTTCCGTCTTTTTTACCCGCAGGCTGATCTTTTCCTGGCCGAAGCCATTTGCAGAAACATTGAGGGTAAGCAAAAGTGTAAACAGAACAGTCAGTTTCATAACAAGCAGCACTTTTGATTGTAACGGTTTTTTCAATCCCGTTA
>JBEVLT010000164.1:0-32496 GCA_040509055.1 Chitinophagaceae bacterium | reverse complement strand
TGCACAACAAGGTGCTTTCTTCCTCGCTTAGCCAGGAAATAAGCGTGTCTGAGGATACGATCCGGCGCGACCTGCAGGAACTGGCCGAGGAAGGCAAGATCATTAAAGTGCACGGAGGCGCCCTCTCCCACTCTTTCAGCCAGGTCCAATTCCCGGCCGGCGAAGTATATTCCCGCAACCAGAAAAAGATCATTGCCGAAAAAGCGATCAGCCTGATCAGCAATGGTATGTTTATCCTGACCAGCGGTGGCACCACCATCCTGGAGATGGCCCGTTCGCTGCCACCGCAGCTGAATGCTACGTTTATTTCCGGCAGCATTGCGGCCATCCTGGAATACATGCACCACCCTACCATCGAAGTGATCCTGATCGGCGATAAGATCTCCAAAAATTCCAAGATTACCGTAGGCGCGGAAGCGATAGCCCGGATCAGGCAGATACGGGCCGACCTCTGCTTCCTTGGCACCAATGCTATCGACATTCACCATGGCATCACCGAAAACGACTGGGAAGTGGCGCAGCTCAAAAAAGCAATGATCGAATCTTCGCAAAAGACCGTGTGCCTGACAATAGCAGAGAAGATCAACACCTTTCAGCCGGTCCGCATCGGGGCACTGGATGAGATCGATATCCTGATCACGGAACTGCCGCCCACCGATCCGCTGCTCAGGCCTTACGTAGAGGCGGGCATCACCGTGTTGTAATTCAAATTCCGGAACTGCATATTATCTATACAAAAAACAACAGCTATGAGAAAAATGATCAGGTTATTGGCAACATTGTGCTTGTTGCTCTTCCTGCTGCCTACCACACTGCTGGCACAGGAAAGAACCATTACCGGCACCATCCTCGATGATGGCTCCAAAGCGCCGATGGAAGGTGTGACCGTCCGGGTAAAAGGGACGAGCCGCTCTGCGCAAACCGACGCCCAGGGCCGGTTCAGCATCAGGCTCAATCCCGGTGAAACCCTGGAGCTTTCCTACGTAGGATATGAAACCACGACTGTAAGACCAGGTGCCGGTAATACCGTAGCTGTCAGCTTAAAAGCTACGGAAGGTGCGTTGGGCGAAGTAGTGGTGACGGCCATGGATATCAAGCGCAACGCGCGGGAACTGGGCTACTCGGTGCAAAAACTGGGAGGCGACGAGATCAAAGAGACCCAGCGTGAAAATTTCCTGAACAGCCTGCAGGGCCGCATCGCCGGCGCCACCATTACGGCCACATCCGGCAATGCCGGCGCTTCCTCCAGCATCGTACTGAGAGGGTTCAACTCGCTGTCGCTGAGCAACCAGCCCCTGTTTGTGATCGATGGTGTGGTAGTGGACAACAGTACGGTCGATGAAAACTCCAATGGCGGATCAGGTGTAGGGCTCGTGGAGCGCGGCGCTGGGCTAACCTCTACCAACAACCAGAAATCCGATTATACCAACCGGATATCGGACATCAACCCCAACGATATCGAATCCATCACGGTACTGAAAGGCCCGGAAGCCACAGCGCTCTATGGCAGCCAGGCCAGCTCCGGCGCCATTATCATTACCACCAAAAAAGCGAAATCGACCAAACTGGCCCTCCAGTACGATAACAGCTTCCGTGTACAGGATGTGACCCGTTTTCCTAAAACATTCGATGGCTTTACAAACGGTACCAATGGCGATTCGTCTGAAGTATGGCGCTATTTCGGCCCCGCTTATGGCCCCGGTACCAAATTGTACGACAATAAAGAAAGCTTTTTCAGAACCGGCTTTTCTCAAACCCATAACCTGGGCGCCGATTTCGGATTTAAAAACTCGATATTCCGCGTTTCCGGCGCTTTGTTTGACCAAAGCGGCGTTATCCCTTTTAACGATTACAAAAGGTATAATATCAGGATCTCCAATACCACCAAATTCGGCAAGTACGTAGAGATCATGCCTGCCGTCTCCTTTATCCGTACGGAAAACAAAAAAGTGTTGCGCAGTGCCGGCGGCTTCATGCTGGGCCTGCTGGCATGGCCCGGTGATGACGATATCACGGCCAGCCAGGGTGACAATGCTACCAAACAGCCCCTGTTTGCCGCCAGCGCCACGCCCAATGCCGAGATCGACAATCCGCTCTTCAACGTAAGGGCTAACCGGAGCGCAGAACAAACCAGCCGGTACAATGCCTCCCTGGGGATCAATATCAATCCTTTTGACTGGCTGACCCTGTCCGGACGGTTTGGCTACGAAACGTATAATACGGAAGGCTACCTGCGGTATCACCCGCTTTCTTATTATATCGCAGCAGGACTGGGTGGCATCCAGGACAATTTCTGGAGAAGCTACAATGGATACAATCATACGATCACCGCCACTGCACGCAAAACGATCGCAAAGGATTTCAACTTCCGGGTGATGGGTGGTACCATGTGGCAGGATTATGAGACCAGGATGTTTGCCATCTCCGGCACCAACGTCGTTGATTCGATCGTGAATGGAAAAATGTGGAAGAACGGTTCTATATTGACAGATGCCGGATACAATGCCCTGGCAGGAGTATCGGACAGCAATGCCACCAGGCCCAATACCCGCATACGGTTATTGCGCAACGCGTATGGGGAAGACAACCTGTCCATCATCCGGCAGATCGCTTATTTCGGCGAGTTTGCTTTCAATTATAAGAATCTTGCATTCATTAGCTACACGCATCGCTTTGAACAGGCTTCCACGCTTCCCAAAAAGAACCGGAACTTCAATTATCCCGGTGCCAGCGTGAGCCTGATCATGAGCGATATCTTCCCGGTGCTTAAAAAGGGGGTGAGCTACTGGAAACTCCGTGGTTCGATAGCGTCTACGGCCCGGTTGAACTCTCCCTATTCCACCCAATCGGTATTTGTAAACCATAACGCAAGCGGGGGCGGCTACTCCTACAGTTTCTTTAACAATAATGCCGAACTGAAACCGGAAAAGCAAAAAACCTTCGAACTGGGTACAGAGCTTCGGTTTTTCAAAAGCAGGCTGACCATCGATGCCGCCTATTACAACACCCTGAACAAAGGCCAGATCATCGAGAACTTCCGCCTGAGCTATGGCACCGGCTTCGTATTGAACACGCAGAATGCCGGCAGCACCCGCAACAAAGGTTTCGAGTTCAGCCTCAATGCAGGGCTGATCAAAAGACAGGACTTCTCCTGGAACATGGTCTTCAACTTCAACAAAATGCGAAGCAAGGTAGTTGAGCTGCCCAAAAACGTGTCGCTCTACTATATCGCCGATGGCAGCGTGATGAATACATCGGGCGGTATTGCCAGCGGTATCGTGCTGGGAGGCTCTACCACTACCATTTCGGGCAATGGCTATGCACGGAACAACAACGGCGATATGCTGATCAATCCTACCTCCGGTCTGCCGGTAGTAGATGCGAACCAGAAGATCCGCGGCGACAGGAACCCGGATTTCACCCTGGGATGGAACAATACGATCCTCTATAAAAACTGGAGCCTGAGCTTCCTGTGGGATATGAAAGTAGGTGGCGACATCTACAATGGTACTTACCACTACCTGACCCAGATCGGCAAATCGCCGCTGACTGCTGACCGGATGACTCCCCGGGTGCTGAATGGCGTACTGCAGGATGGCCTGGAAAATACGGCTACTCCTACCCGGAATACGATTGCGGTGATCCCCTATTACAATGACAACTACTACAGGCTGCTGCCTGACGAGGAGTTCATCGAGAAAGATATAAGCTGGTTCAGGCTGCGGGATATCACGCTCCGTTATATGTTCCCCGCCTCATTTACCAAAAGGCTGAACGTTGTAAAGGGACTGGGCGTATTTGTTACCGCTACCGACGTAGTGCTGTTTACCAATTATTCCGGTGCTGATCCGGCGGTGAATGCAAATACGGCAGGCACACGCGGCGTTGGCACGTTCGGATTTGACTATGGCACCTTGCCTGCACAGCTGGCCGTGAACTTTGGAATCAGGGCTTCCTTCTAAAAAACATTAAACAGACTGACATGAAAAGAATATTCAATACATGTTTACTGGCAGCAACGGGATCCCTGCTGCTTGGCTCATGTACTAAAAAAATAGACGAGGCGTATCCCAACCCGAACGCCAATGTGGTACAACCCATCGAGCTGCTGATGCCCAACATCATCCAGAATATGGCCATCAGCAATACCGCCAACGGTACCCTGTACGGTCCGCAAAACGATGGCCAGTACGTAGGCCGGTACGTTCAGTACTGGGCCACCAATACCGCCAATAACCAATACGACCTGATGGGGCAAACCACGACCAACAGTACGGCAGCTGCGGCGGATATCGGCGGCAGCCATTGGGCGATGTTGTATTACGGCCAGGGCGCCAACCTGAACCGCGTGATCGAATGGGGTACCGAGCAAAAGAAATGGGATTATGTAGGCGTAGCCCATGCCATTCGTGCCTGGGCCTGGCTCACGACGACGGATATGCATGGCGAGATCATCGTCCGGCAGGCATTTGACCCGGACCGCCTGGTATTTGAATACGATTCGCAGGAAGCCGTATATGACGAGGTGAAAAGGAACTGCCGGCTTGCCCTCGAATACCTGAGCAGGACAGGTGATGGCGTAAGCGCTGATAACCTGGCGCAGGGGGCAGCGTTCTTTTCCTACAAAGGCGATGTGGAGAAATGGAAAAAGTTTACGTATTCGGTACTGGCCAGGGTGTTTCACCGTACCACCAACAAGGCCACCTATTCCGCAGATTCTGTGGTGAAATATTGCGACCTGGGCATCAACACCAATGCTGACAATGCGTATGTGCTGTTTGAAGGAACCAATTCTGTAAAAATGAGCTTTTATGGCCCTACCCGCGGCAATATGACCACCCTGCGCCAAACCAGGTGGGTGGCCAACCTGATGTCGGGCGCCAATACCGCCATCCCGGTAGCCGACCCAAGGGCCTGGTACATGCTCCGCGAGAATACAAACGGTACGTTCCGTGGCGTGCGTCCGGGCAAAGGCGCTCCTGACGGCCTGACCACCAACGATGCACCCCCCAACCCGGTAGGTGGCACGACCAACAATGGCAACGCCCGTTACATTTTCAAGGATGCGATGCCCTGGCCGGTGATCACCGCCACGGAAATCCAGTTCATGAAAGCTGAAGCGCTTTACAGGAAAGGAGCCGGCACCAAGGCCGCCGCACTTGACGCGTATAAAAAAGGGATCGAGCTCAGCTTCGACATGCTGACCACCGATTACAACACTTCCATTCCTGCCGGCAAGGAGATCACCCCGTCGGTAAAGAGCACCTTCCTTGGCAATGCGGCTATCGTTCCTTCCCTGGCCAATTTCAACCTGACGCATATCATGCTGCAGAAATACATCGCGCTGTTTGGCTATGGCTTCCTGGAAACATGGGTGGATATGAGGCGGTACCACTATACCGATCACGAAGGGGCCTCTCCCACGCAGGTATACGCCGACTTTGCGCCGCCGGCGCCCAGCGAGCTGTTTGCCAACAACAACCAGAAATACATCTACCGGGTCCGGCCGCGTTACAACTCCGAATTCCTGTACAACATCGATGCATTGACAACCATCGGGGCGCTGGCTTTGGATTATCATACTAAAGAGCAATGGTTCTCTCTACCTTAACATTTAAACGACCAAACTATGTCAACGAAGTCAATAAGATTCCTGCTCTGCATGGCATCCATCGCCCTGGTGGTGATCAGTTGCACCCGGAAAGATGTGGCCACACTGCTTGAAAGCCAGTCGCCAAACGGGCAGGCGAATGTAAAGATCGTTCATGCCAGCGCCTATACCACCAACTATTCCGTGCACCTGCGGGTAAACGGTGTGCGCGTGAGCAATAACATGACCAATGCCACCCCGTTCCCGGGCGGCGGGTTGAATACCGGCGGCGCCAGCTCGCCCTGGTACATGGCCCTCACGCCGGGTATCACGTCCATTACCCTATCGGTACCGAGCGTAGTGTCCGGCACCGATTCCTTTTCGCTGTACACCGGCTCTACCTACTTTGGGGCAGACCGTTATTACACGGCTTTCCTGACCGATACGGCTGCCAAAACACAGCTGGTAATACTGAACGACGATCTCAAACTGCCCGCCAATGGGTTTACACGGTACCGGTTTGTCAACCTGATGCCGAACCAGCTATCCCTGGACCTGTATGCAGGCGCCAACAAAGTGGCCAGCGATATTGTCTATAAGACTACCAGTCCTGATTTCCTGCTGGCAAAAAACGATACGGTACGCTGGTACATTCGCCCGGCCGGGTCAGCGCCGAATTCCACACCGATCGCACTGTACCCGCTGATCGCGCCCACTTTTGCATCTCCGCAGACCGTGCCGAACCAGCGCGTGATGACGGTGTTTGCAAGGGGATACAATGGCGGTACGGGCAACCGTGCACCGAACGTGTCGTTACTGTACAATCATTGATCGGGGTATACTTTATACAGCTAAAAAGCGCGGAGCAAAAGTTCCGCGCTTTTTTTATCCCTGGAAGAAAAGGTAGCTGATCGCTATGGCGGTGATGATGCCTGCCAGGTCGGCCAGCAGCATGGTACCCACGGCATACCGGGTATTGCGGATGCCCACGGCTCCGAAATAGACGGCAATTATGTAAAAGGTGGTATCGGACGAGCCGCGAAATACCGAGGCCAGGAAGGCCGGGAACGAATCGGGAC
Source organism: Chitinophagaceae bacterium (assembly GCA_040509055.1). GTDB lineage: Bacteria > Bacteroidota > Bacteroidia > Chitinophagales > Chitinophagaceae > JAJKIP01. The sequence goes on along the minus strand of JBEVLT010000164.1, from coordinate 25,827 downwards.
CATAGGCGCTCATGGTATCGATCATCAATGCCTTGGCGCCGCTGCCGCTCAGCGGTTTGATCAGCGCGGTAGGCAATGCGTCCACGATACGGGTATCGCCGTTGAACAGTGCAAAAAGGTATTTAAAGCCGTCGAGGACAAATTCAAACACACCGCTGTTGCGCAGCAGGCAGATGGCCACCAGCAGCCCTACCAGGTAGGGAATGATGCGGACGGCTGTTTCAAACCCGCCCCTGGCTCCTTCGATAAAGGCATCAAAGATGTTGATCTTTTTGTAAATCCCGCCCAGCACGATCAGCAGGAAGATCAGCAGGATAATGCCGTTGCTCAGGGTGCTGGAAAAGAACTGTACATGTTCGGTGCGCAGCGATTTAATATACAGGATCAGGACCGCGATCACCGCCGAAATGCCCAGTACCCATAGCAGGATGACGGGCTGAAGCAGGCGTATCCGCTGGCGGTATGATACCATGGCCAGCGCGGCCATGGTGGCGGCAAAAGTGGCGATCATACAGGGAATAAATATCTCGGTCGGGTAGCTGGCCTTCATGATCACCCGGTCGGCAATGATGGCCGTTGGGATCAGCGTGAGCCCCGATGCATGCAGGCACAGGAACATCAATTGGGAGTTGGACGCCCTTGTTTTGTCCGTGTTGATCTCCTGCAGGCTCTCCATGGCCTTGATGCCAAAAGGCGTGGCGGCATTGTCGAGTCCCATCAGGTTGGCGGAAAAGTTCATTACCATATGCCCCATGGCCGGGTGATTTTTGGGTACCTCGGGAAAAATGCGCGAAAAGAAGGGCCAGATGATCCGCGACAGGAACCGTATGCCCCCTGCCCTTTCGGCAATATTCATAAACCCGAGAAACAAGGCCATGAAACCGATCAGGGCCAGGCAAAGGTTGACTGCGTCCTTGCAGGTCTCGAAAATGCCGTTGGCCGGCAACAACCGGTACACCCGGTAGCTGCCCGGGCCTGATCTGACTACTTTCTCCTTGTCCCATACGGCTATTTTCTGCACAGCGAGCTGGCTGTGTACGGATGCCGGTATGGCCGCAGAGTCCACGCTGCTTACCGAAACGGTGTCGGTATTTTTACCTGTTACCAGGTTGTTGAACATATTTTGCTGCCCGGGCTGGAAGAGAAACTTGGCGCAAGCCACGAGCAGGGAAACGATGATAAAAGCCGACCAGATCCTGCTGAGTGCCATGAACAAGAGGGGTTTAAGTTAGATTCTCGGTTACGTGATGAAGGTAAGGCAGTTTTATTAAAGCCGGCGGATACTTATCAAAAGCCGGATTGGCGTATCTTTGCACGCCTTTTTACAAATGATAAACAAATTTTTCGCATGGCATTGCAAGCAGGCATCGTAGGACTTCCGAATGTAGGTAAATCGACTTTATTCAACGCGGTGAGCAACAGCGCCAAGGCGCAGGCGAGCAATTACCGTTTCTGCACCATCGACCCCAACGTAGGACTGGTGGACGTACCAGATCCGCGGCTGACAAAGCTGGCCGAGCTGGTAGTGCCTAACCGGGTGGTGCCCACGCAGATCGAGATCGTGGACATTGCCGGACTGGTGCGTGGCGCCAGCAAGGGCGAAGGCCTGGGTAACAAGTTCCTGGGCAATATCCGCGAAGTGGATGCGATCATCCACGTGATCCGGTGCTTCGAGGACGAGAACATCCTGCGCGACGAAGGCGCCATCAGCCCCGTGAGTGATAAAGAGATCATCGATACCGAACTACAGCTGAAAGACCTGGACAGCGTGGAAAAGAAGATACAGAAGACCGAAAAGCAGGCCCGCGTGGACCCGAAGCTGAAGGCCGAGCTGGACATACTGGTACAGTGCAAAGAGCACCTGGAAAAAGGAAAAAGCATCCGCGAACTGGACCTGAGTAAAGAAGAAAAAGCAGCTATCGCCGACCTGTTCCTCCTGACGGACAAGCCGGTGCTGTATGTAGCCAACGTGGACGAAGCGTCCATGCACACGGGCAATAAATTTTCCGAAGCGCTGAAAGCGGCCGTGAAGGATGAGAAGGCTGAAGTGATCATCATGAACAACTCCATCGAAGCGCAGATCGCCGAAATGGACAATATGGACGACCGCCAGCTGTTCATGGAAGAATATAAAATGACCGAACCGGCACTCGACCGGCTGATCCACTCAGCTTATAAGCTGCTCAACCTGTATACCTACTTCACCGCCGGCGTACAGGAAGTCAGGGCCTGGACCATTCATGAAGGCTGGAAAGCCCCGCAGGCAGCCGGTGTCATTCATACCGATTTTGAAAAAGGCTTTATCAAGGCCGAGGTGATCGCCTACGACGATTTTGTAAAATATGGTTCCGAAGCCGCCTGCCGCGATGCCGGCAGACTGCGTATCGAAGGCAAGGAATACGTGGTGAAGGACGGCGATGTGATGCACTTCCGGTTTAATGTATAACCTGCCCTCCTGCTATCTACTCATCCTGACTTTGCCGGCGTAAAGCTGATAGCTGCTGAATTATTTGCATCCCACGAAAGACTATTTGTACGATAAAGCGGAGCATCAGAACAAAGCAGTCAGCGCAGCCCTGCCTGTATGCACTGTTCGTGAGCCGGCCGGCCGGCGGCCATCATACTGTACGTTCAGCTCCAGGTTGTTCAGCAGGCGCCTTGTGAATGTAACCGACCAGAGATAATTGCTGCCCGGGAATAACCCGTCGAGCATGATATAGCTGACCGTGGAGATAACGGATGGATCGGCTGCATGGAACCGGATCCGGTTATAGATCAGCCGCCCGCTGATCGCACTATTCTGCAGCACCGTGTATTTCGATTCAAGGGTGACCGAATGAAGCCCGGCTGTTTCGCCTCCGTAAACCGGCCCGTTCTTTTTATGCTCGTACTGATAACCGGCTACCATTCGCAGCGATGTACCGCGTATGTAGGTAAGCACCGGCTCCAGGCTGTGTACCGTGAGCTCATAGTTCCTGTTGTCAAATTGCGGGTTGGCCGTAAAGAGACTGCGGTTGCCCTTCCGGCCGTTCAGGTTTAGCTGGAACGACGGGGCCATATTCCATCGCAGACCGATCTCCCAATGATTACTGCTGCGGCTTTCCTGGCCGTAGGTCAGCAAGGCCTTGCCCCTGTTGCGCAGGTTGCTGAGATCGATGCCCCAGGTATTGCTGAACCGGTTAAATGAGAGCATGTTCAGCAGCGATGTATTGAGGGTGATCAGCGCGGTGTCGCGAACATTGTACGGGAAGGGGTTGAAATCGAAATTGCCATCGGCAACAGATTTTTTACTGATCTGCATCGATGTCTGCAGGTTCAGCCGCGCCAGCGCGCTCTGAATGCCCTGAAGCCCTGCCTTGTTCAGCAAGGCACGTGGACTCAATCGCAGGCTGTAATTGAGCGTGACATAATTGGCCTTGGTAAATTCATTGGTGGGTGTAAAAATGCGGATGAACTTTGCCTGGTCGGGAAAGGCGGCCAGCTCAAATTCATTGAGCTGCTGCACCTGGTCGCTGTTGTAATCGATCCAGGCATACTGACCGGTGCCGGCCGGCACTTCGATATAAGCCAGGTCCCGTCGTTGCTCCTGCCCTGCTCCGATCTCGTACAATACATTCCCGGTCAGCAATCCCTTCCATTCGTTCATCACGTACTCGGCACGCCCCAGGATGGTTTCATCCTCCTGTTGCCGCGATAGGGCGGTATTGTTTACATCCAGTTTGCGGAAAGTGGCATTCAGGTAAAACTGTCTTCGGGGATCGGCCAGCAGCTCGGCCTGCAGGTTCAGGTTATAGCTTCGGTCGCCGGGTGTAAAGTTTTTCCCGGCAGGTTGCGTATACTGATCCGACCGGGTAAAAAAACTGAGGCCGTAACGGTTCTTTTTCGTTTCGTCCGACTTCAGGTATACCGAATAACTGTCAAAGAAGAATGCGGCAGCGGTAAGCGTATCGGATGTCGTACTGCGCACGGCATTTTTCTCCATGGCATAGCGAAAACCCAGCCGCCAGTTTTTCCATTGCGTCAGCCGCTTGCTCAGGTCGATGGTAGGACGCAGGAAGGCGCCCTTGCCGGTGAGGGTGGTAAACCGGGTGATCAGCAGTTCATTGTTCAGTTGCCAGCCTTTCCAGCCGGCGATATGGCTGATGGCATGCTGGATACCCTTGTAATCGTCGCCACGCGTGTAGCTGGTAAGCCGGTAGTGCAGGGTGCTTTTGGTGCCGGATAGCCCGGCGCCGGCACGGATGATGGTTTCGGTGGCCGGTGCCACAAACAGGGGCAATCCCCAGTCGCGGGAAAACTCTACCGTGCGTAACCGTTCCAGCGGCCTGAATTTGTCCTGCACAAATTCATAATCCACGAAGGTGTTCAGCTGCAGGTTATGGCTTGTTTGCAGCAATTTATTATTGTCTGCTTTGAACTTTATGGCAACGCCTTTGTCATCCCCGTTGCCGATCTTCGAAAACGTATTGACATCCGAATTACTCATGGCTGCTTCGGCCTTTATCGTTGTGTTCTTACCCGCTGCATAGTCGATGCCAAGACTGACCAGCTGTTGTTTGCGTGGCGCTACCAGCACCGTCACTGGTTCATAATTACCCTGCAGCAGGCCATTGACCGGGGCTGTAAACCGGTATACTTTCCCGTTGGCGCCGTTGAAGTCGGCTACGTAATGGCCGTTGCCTTCGCCTACCAGGGCAAACGAAAGGCTGTATTTTGCCAGCAACGGGTCAGTACTGTAACGGTAAAATGAGTCAAGCCCGGATCCTGGATTGTAATACACTTTTTCATACAGCACTTTACCTGCGGCAAAGGTATCGGGCACGGCAGACGGGTAATACGCCCGGTGCACGCTGTCGCCTAATTGCGCTAAGAATTGCTTTTGTTCACCGCTCAGCACCTGGTTTACCGGTGAGTGCTTTGCATCGCTGTTGGTAAACACGCCCAGCCGCAGCTTTAGCCGTTGGCCAACATCAACTTCCTGCGACAGGTAGAAATTGGCGTTCAGGTAATTCCTGTCTGCATATTCAAATTCTACCTGGATACGGCTGTCCTTGGTGATCATGCGCCGGGGAGTGAAGGTGATCTCCGCCGTATTGTAGTTGATCACATAGTCCTGGTCTTCGCCGCGCTGCAGCAACTGCCCGTCTACGAACACCCGCTCGGTATTGGCCAGCACGATAAAATAAAACTCGTTGCCTGCCCCCGTGAGCCGGTAAGGCCCCTGGTTGCCTTCCAGTCCCTGGAAGATATTGCGGGTAAATTTTCCTTTGGCGATAGAACCACTGGCCAGGGTACGTGAATACGCGTTACCCAACCGGTTGGCCGTCTGAAACGAAATGCCCTGCAGCCGCTTATAAAAATTGAGAAAATAACTTTGGTTTTGACGTATATCGATATCGCCAAGGTTTAGCTGCCAGTTGCGTTTTTTGAACTGCAGGTATACCTGGTCAAATTCGTTCAGCTGTTGCGTGGTGCCATCCGGCTGGATGGGGATATTGTTGTCGGTAATGGCAGCGGCTATTTCGATGCTGTCGCCCAGCAGGCCGCTCAGCTGCAGGTTCAGCGTGGAGTTCAGCACGGCATCCTGGCTGTTGCCAAACGAAAGCTGCCGCCCAAAGCTGCCTTCCGCACGCAGCGTGCCGAAGTTGAAAATGCCTGTTTGCTCACCCGGCGATTCCGGGTGAAATGCATAGGGCGTTACGGCCAGCTTGTTGCGGACACTGTCAAATTGCATCCGCTGCAGCACGGTGGTGAGCCGGAACGGGAATACGCGGTAGGTAACGCGGACCCGGGGCACTGCTGGTTTTTTATGCCAGTACAACACGGCATTGGCATAATCCAGCCGGTAAGCTGCCGTGTCGATTTGGTCGATGGTGAATGTTTCGGGAATGATGCTAAGCGTGTCGAGATGCAGGGTATCTGCTGCTACGGCAAGGATCTTTTGCCGCAGGTTGGAGCCCGGAGGGGCCTGCTGCGTTTTGGCACACAGGCCGGCCAGCACAGCAACCAGGATCAACAATATACTTCGCGGCACACCCAAGCAGCAGTAGTTTGCAATGAAGGTCAAAAATCGCCATTTTCTCCCGTTCCCGGCAGCCGGTTCCTTAATTCAGGCAAAAAGCGGCAACTTTGAACACATGAGAGCCTGTTTTCTTTTTCTCCTCCTGGGTAATGTTTTTTATGGCCGCCTTCAGGCGCAGGTAGCCGGCGCGGATCCTGTTTTGTCCGGCTCCAGTCATTTGGTTTCGTTGTCGGCACATGTACCCATCGGTGTATTTTCCCAATCACATGTGGCAGGCGCCGGCTTGTCTTATTCCTGGAGTGCGCACAGGTACGGCAGCAGTAAGATCATTCCCTCTAAACCGGCCGGTCTCACCTTCACCGGTGGCGCAGCGTATTATTTCGGAAAAAAAGTAACGACGGCAGGCCATGACTTCCGCTACAGCAGCTATACCTATTTGCATGCAGGGGCTGGTGTAATTGTGAATCCCTGGGAGGATGGAAGTATTTCAGTGACTGCCGGGCCCGGTGTTGGTATATACGGCGGAAAAACCAGCGTGGGTGCAGCTGCGGGGCTGTGCGGAAATTATTTTATTCGTCCGCGTATGGCCATCGGGCCTGAGATCACGTATAAAAAACATGCCCGTACCGATGCCCTCTGGACCGGCGGGATCAGGGTATCCTGTGTTTTCTGAAAAGATGACGGAACTGTGAACGACAGGCGCGGCATCAACCGATCTTGTCGGCAGCCAGCCCGGCCTTTGCATACTCGGCATTCAGCCGCGAAATATTGGTGATCGAAATCTCTTTCGGGCAAACAGCTTCACAGGCTTCGGTAAACGTACAGCTGCCGAAGCCTTCTTTGTCCATCTGGTTCACCATGCTCAGCGCCCTTTTCTTCCGTTCGGGTTCGCCTTGCGGCAGCAGGGCCAGGTGAGCAACCTTGGCCGACAGGAACAACATGGCCGATGAGTTTTTGCAGGCCGCCACACAGGCGCCGCAACCGATACAGGCTGCCGCGGCAAAGGCGGCATCCGCTTTGTCTTTCTCCACCGGTATGGCGTTGGCATCCACGGGGCTGCCCGTATTGACGGAGATATACCCGCCGGCCTGGATAATGCGGTCGAATGCCGTACGGTCTACCACCAGGTCTTTGATCACCGGGAAGGAGTTGGCGCGCCAGGGCTCTACCACGATGGTATCGCCATCTTTATAGGCGCGCATGTGCAGCTGGCAGGTGGTGTTGGCATGCCAGGGGCCATGGGGACGCCCGTTGATATACATGGAACACGTGCCACAGATACCCTCGCGGCAGTCGTGGTCAAAAGCGATCGGGTCCTTTCCTTCGTGGATCAGCTGTTCGTTCAGCACATCAAACATTTCGAGAAAAGACATTTCGGAAGAAATATCTTTTACATGATATGTTTCAAATTTGCCTCTGTCCGAAGTATTTTTTTGTCTCCAAACCTTCAAAGTAAGGTTCATCGTGTAGTGTTCCATAATCCTTATATTACAAATGGTCGAATCGTATTAACGCTCGGCTTTATTCGTTAATTATTTATAAGAACGTTGTGTCGGTTTCGCTACTTCAAACTGCAGCGTTTCCCTGTGCAGCTCCCAGTTGCTCTCGCCCTGGTATTCCCAGGCTGATACATAAGCATAGTTGTCATCGTCGCGGAGGGCTTCCCCTTCATCCGTTTGGCTTTCTTCGCGAAAATGGCCGCCACAGCTTTCGTTGCGGTTCAGCGCGTCGCGGCACATCAGCTCGCCCAGCTCGATAAAATCGGCTACGCGGCCGGCCTTGTCCAGCTCAGGATTCATTTCGGAAATGCCGCCGGGTATCCGCACATCGCTCCAGAATTCTTTTTTCAGGTCCTGTATCTCTGTGATGGCCTCCTGCAGTCCCTGTGCATTGCGGGCCATGCCGCATTTTTCCCACATGATCTTGCCCAGCCGCTTGTGAAAGCTTTCCACGCTCTTCGTGCCTTTGATGTTCATCAGCGTATTGATCCGCTCGCGCACGGCATTTTCCGCCTGCTCAAAGGCTTCGTGGGTAACCGGTATGGGTTTGGTCGCAATCTCGTCGGCCAGGTAGTTGCCGATGGTGTACGGAATGACGAAGTAACCGTCGGCCAGGCCCTGCATCAGCGCAGAGGCGCCCAGCCGGTTGGCGCCGTGGTCGCTGAAGTTGGCTTCGCCCAGCGCATACAGCCCTTTTATATTCGTCATCAGCTCATAATCCACCCACAGGCCGCCCATGGTATAGTGTACGGCCGGGTAAATGCGCATCGGCACTTCATACGGGTTTTCACCTGTGATCTTTTCATACATGTCAAACAGGTTGCCGTACTCTTCTTTCACCACTTCTTTGCCCAGCCGGATCAGGGTTTCCATATCCGGGTTTTCGATACCTTGTTTGCTGGCCTCGGCTTTCCCGTATTTATTGATCAGGTTATGACGGAAGTCGAGGTACACGGCTTGTTTGGTAGTGCCCACGCCATAGCCGGCATCGCACCGTTCCTTGGCTGCTCTCGATGCTACGTCGCGCGGTACCAGGTTGCCGAAGGCGGGATAACGCCTTTCCAGGTAGTAATCCCGTTCTTCTTCAGGTATATCGTTGGCTTTGCGTGTATCGTTTTGTTTTTTGGGCACCCAGATACGTCCGTCGTTGCGCAGCGACTCCGACATCAGCGTCAGCTTGCTCTGGTGATCGCCGGTTACCGGGATGCAGGTGGGGTGTATCTGTGTAAAACAGGGGTTACCGAAGTAAGCGCCTTTCTTGTGTGCTTTCCACGCGGCCGTTACATTGCTGCCCATGGCATTGGTGCTCAGGTAAAACACATTGCCGTAGCCGCCGGTACACAGCAGTACCGCATGGCCGAAATGGCGTTGCAGCTCACCCGTGATCAGGTCGCGGCAGATGATGCCCCTCGCCTTGCCGTCGATGGTGACCACGTCAAGCATTTCGTGGCGGGTGTAGGTTTTTACATTGCCAAGGGCTACCTGTCTTTCCAGGGCCTGGTAGGCGCCGATCAGCAACTGCTGGCCGGTTTGTCCTGCGGCATAAAAGGTCCGTTTTACCTGCGTGCCGCCAAAAGAGCGGTTGTTCAGCAGGCCGCCGTACTCGCGGGCAAAGGGTACGCCCTGCGCCACACACTGGTCAATGATGCTGACGCTGACCTCGGCCAGCCGGTGCACATTGCCTTCGCGGGCACGGTAGTCGCCCCCCTTGATGGTATCGTAAAACAGGCGAAAAACAGAGTCGCCGTCGTTCTGGTAATTTTTGGCGGCATTGATACCTCCCTGTGCAGCTATCGAGTGGGCACGGCGTGGAGAATCCTGGAAACAAAATGCCTTGACACGGTAGCCCAGTTCGCCCAGCGAAGCAGCTGCCGAGGCACCGGCAAGCCCGGTACCGATCACGATCACTTCCAGCTTGCGCTTATTGGCCGGGTTTACGAGTTTGCAATGACCCTTGTAATCTGTCCATTTATGTTCTAACGGGCCGCCGGGAATTTTTGCATTCAACATAGCCTCTGATTAGTAGTATAGTTAGAATGATTTTATAAGTTGTGGTTCAGAAACGCTCAGTTCCCATAGCCTACCCATCCGAAGTACATGCTCACCGGCATCAGGGCAAATATCAACGGCACGATGATGGAAAAACCGATCCCGATCGCTTTCAGCGTAGCCATGTACCGTTTGTTATAAACGCCTATGGTACGGAAAGCGCTCTGGAAGCCATGCGCCAGGTGCCAGGCAAGGGAAATACAGCCCAGTATATATAAAACCACGACCCAGGGGTTCTGGAACACCTCTACCATCCTTCTGAACAGGTCGTGTGCTTCCATATCGCCATATGTCGCAGGTTCAAGGTCCATCGTAACCCTGGAAGGCACCCAGAAATGAGCAATGTGCATGATCAGGAACAACAGGAGCAGGGTGCCCAGCAGTCCCATGGACTTGCGGTACCAGCGGCTGCCTTCTGTTCCCATCGGAACTTTGTATCCCACCTTTCTGCGCGAACGGTTCTGCACTTCCAGCACATAGCCCTGTATGATGTGCAGGAGAATACCGGCAAACAGACCGATCTCCATGATGCGGATCACTACGGTGGAACCCATAAAATGGGCCGCCTTATTGAACATTCTTCCATCATCCGTGGGATCGAAAAAAGAAAGATCATTGAACATACAGGCGTTCAGCCCGGCATGCACCACGAGAAAAGAGATGAGAAACAAACCCGTCAGCGCCATTACCAGTTTTTTCCCTACCGAAGAAGTGAAGAAATCAGACCATTTCATAAGCATCGTAGACTTAGGGGATAATTCAAATTTGCTGCAAAAATACTACGCGATGACCAAATAGTGACAAAAGTTTTGTCATGTTACTGGTAAGCTGACGAAGCCGCATCCGCAACACAAGATCAGCGGGACAAATAAACCATCCGGTAAGCCCGCAACGTGTAAATGATTTCGCAAAAAGGTCCCTTTACAAGGCGGGAACAGGATGAACAAGACTATGTCTTTATGGCCGGTATTATCAGCCTTATTATCCGGGTCTTCAGACCAGGAAAAATCAGTTGGCTTTAGCCACAGACACCAGGAAGGAATAATTACGCCTGCTTTTTCTGTTCCGATAGTTATGGGGATCAGGATACGCTTACCTTAATAATTCAGCCGCGAAGACAGTTCGCTATCTATTTTCCGGAACAGGTGAAACGGCCGGTAGGTACGCCAGTTGTCCAGCGTCATCAGTTCGATATAGCGATGCAGGCGGGCTTTTTTGAAATCGTATTGGGTCTGCTCCGGCATATTCAGGCAAACGACCCAGCCGTTTTCGTCCGATACTTCCTCGTACAGCTCCTCATAATAATCCCTGATATCGCTGTGATAGTTCAGCACGTTCTCGGCGATCAGCACGAATTTGTAAATGCCTTCCTGCATAAATTTTTCCAGCACATCCCGCTTCAGTGTCATGATATCGTTTTCCACTGCATCGTTCCACTCACCGATCAGCTCAATGATGGCATATTTCTCTTCGTAATCCGCCAGCAATACTTTTAAATACAGCGTATGGCTGCCGAAATCGTCCCATTGCGGGTGGATGTAGTAGTTGTAGACGGTTTGTGAAAATTCGAACTCGGAATAGGTTCTCCCGTAAAAAGGAGATCGTTCATCCTCTTCGCTGGTATAAATATGCCGCCAGTTATAAAAAGGTTCTATATCATGCATAGGCTGACTCCTGGCTGCAAATATACTAAGAGCAGAAAAAACCTGCAGGTCGGCCGATCGTAAAAACCGTTAAAATAACGCGGGCTATTTGTTCAGTAAATAATCCTTTAATATGTTGTACCCGGCTTTGATCGGCAGGCTTTGTTTTTGGCGGTCCATGATCGCTTTTACGCTATCGGGTATGGCTACCGCCTGCCCGGTGATCCGTTCCACCGCTTCGGGAAATTTTACCGGGTGGGCTGTTTCCAGGAAAATGCCCTGCTGATCCGGGTGATCCTGCAGGTACCGCTGCAGTGCTAAATAGCCGACGGCTCCATGCGGATCGGCCAGGTAATGATGACGGTCGTATACCTCGCGCAGGGTAGCTTCCGTTTCGGCATCGGAGATACTGTATGACGACAGCTTGTTTTTCAACTCCGGAAAATCGTGGTGAAACAATTCGAGAATGCGGATGAAATTGCTGGGATTGCCCACGTCCATGGCATTGGACAGCGTAGGAATGGCCGGCCGGGGTTCCAGGCTGTGCACGGGGCCGTTCAGGTAGCGGGTCACAAGGTCGTTGGCATTGCAGGCGGCAATAAAATGCGCTGCCGGTAAACCGGACCGGTGTGCCAGGATGCCGGCGCAGATATTCCCGAAGTTGCCGCTCGGCACGCTGATCACGGGTGGATGTTCCTTATCGGCCCATTGCTTCCAGGCCAGGAAATAATAAAACTGTTGCGGCAGCCACCGGGCCACATTGATGGAATTGGCCGAGGTAAGAAATAGGTTTTCCGCCAGGACCGGGTCGGCAAAAGCCTGCTTGACCAGCCGCTGGCAATCGTCAAAGCTCCCTTCCACTTCGAGGGCGACGATGTTTTTGCCTAAGGTGGTCAGCTGTTTTTCCTGTACCGGGCTCACCTTGCCGGACGGATACAGGATCACGACCTCCACTCCTTCCACGTCATAAAAACCGTTGGCCACCGCGCCGCCGGTATCGCCGGAGGTGGCCACCAGTACGGTCACCTTTCGCTTCTCCCCTTTTACAAAATGGCCCAGGCAGCGGCTCATAAAGCGGGCGCCCACGTCTTTGAAAGCCAGCGTGGGGCCATGAAACAGTTCCAGCGAAAAAATAGCGTCGTTCACCTGTACCAGCGGCAGGGGGAAGCTGATGGTTTCGGATACGATACGGAACAGGGTATCTTCCGGGATGGCTTCGCCCACATAAGGCCTGATCACGCGGAAAGCGATCTCTTCGTTGGTATAGTCTGCTATATTATCAATCAGGCCCTGATCAACAGCCGGGATGCTGGCAGGAAAATACAATCCTTTGTCAGGCGCCTGCCCGCGGATGGCGGCTTCTCTGAAATCAACGCCAGGCGACTGCCTGTTTAAGCTATAGTATTGCACAGTGATGGATTAAAGGGTGACGGCTGTTGCGCCGGTTTTGTTGATGGTAGTGACGTAGGTGTTGTAATCGATGCCGATCCGGTTATAGATGTCCTGCATTACCGTGGCTACTTCCCGGGCGGTTTGCTCTTCCCGGCTCAGCATAAAAATAGAAGGACCGGAACCGGAGATGCCGCCTCCCAGTGCGCCGGCTTCTTTGCATTTCGTTTTCACTTCGTCAAAACCGGGTATCAGGATGCTGCGTACCGGCTCGATGATCACATCTTCGAGCGAGCGGCCGATAAGATCGTAATCGTTTTTCATAAACCCGGTCACAAGTCCCGCAATATTGCCCCACTGGCGGATGGCGTCTTTCAGCAATACCTGCTGCTTCAGGATCTGGCGGGCATCGGAGGTGCGCACTTCTATCTGCGGGTGCACCACGGTTACGTACAGGTCAGGTGCGGGAATAGAGATAATATCCAGCGGGTGAATGGAACGGATCAGGCTCACGCCACCCAGGATGCAGGGGGCAATATTATCGGCATGCTTGACGCCGGAAGCCAGCTTCTCCCCGTTCATGGCCAGCTGTACCAGGTCGTCGGGTGAAAAAATATGTCCGAGTAAATGATTAGCCGCCACGGCGGCGCCGGCTGCACTGGCCGCGCTGGATCCGATACCGCTGCCCGGCTTGATATGTTTTTCGATAGTGACATCAAAACCGATGGAGCCACCGGCCTTTTCCATGGCCGCGAGGAAGACCACGCCGGCCACATTCTTTTCCGGTTCGGTCGGCAGGTTGAAGTCGTCGCGGTTATGGATCACTACCCGTGGCTCATCCAGCAGGCGCACTTCCATGATATCACAGGGTTCGTTCAATGCCAATCCCAGTATGTCAAAACCACAAACCAGGTTGGCTACGGTTGCCGGGCACGACACTTTTACATGTTGCATGTTGTATTCTCTGTTTTACATTTTAACGGCCCGCAATACGTCGGCAAATACCCCGCTGGCCGTTACTTCGGCGCCTGCCCCTGCTCCTTTCACCACCAGTGGTTGCTCCCGGTAGCGGTCGGTATAGAACAGTACGATGTTGTCCTTGCCATACAGGTGGTAAAGATCGTGTTTCGGATCGATGTGCTGCAGACCTACGGATGCTTTTCCTTCTTTGTACGAAGCCACGAATTTCAGTTTGCATCCTTCCTGGTCCGCTTTTTCCAGCAGCTGCCGGAAATGCGCTTCCTCGGTGCCCATGGCGGTATAGAAATCATCCACGCTGCCCTGCATGCAGGAGGCAGGCATGAATGAACGGTTATTGATCTGTTCCATTTCGATGCGTTCGCCCGCTTCCCGGGCCAGGATCATGATCTTGCGCATCACATCTGTGCCGCCCAGGTCCAGCCGTGGATCGGGCTCGGTATAGCCTTCGGCCTGGGCCTGCTTGACCACTTCGGCAAAGGGCCGTGTACCGTCATAATGATTGAACACAAAGTTCAGCGTGCCGCTCAGCACGGCTTCGATGCGGTGTACGCGGTCGCCGCTGCGCAGCAGGTCGTTCAGCGTGGCGATCACCGGCAGCCCGGCGCCCACATTGGTTTCAAACAGGAACTGGCAGTTGTATTCCCGGGCCAGGTCTTTCAGCTTTGTATAATTGTCATAGACCGATGAAGCTGCGATCTTGTTGCAGGCCACCACCGAAATGCTTTTCTGCAGCAATTGGTCATATATACCGGCTACCTGTTCATTGGCCGTTACATCCACGAAAATGGAATTGCGCAGGTTCCTGCTGATGATGCTGTCGACGAAATGCTGCAGGTCGGCTTTTTCCCCTTTTTCCAGCTGTTCCTTCCATTGCTCCATGTTGATGCCCTCTTCATCGATCAGCATGTGCCGGCTGTTGCTCAGTCCTGCCACCCGCACCTGCACGCGCAGCTGCTCCTGCAGGAACCGGGTTTGCTGCTGCAGCTGCCCCAGGAATTTAGCGCCTACATTGCCGGTGCCGGTTATAAAGAGGTTGATTTGTTTGTAGGTGGTCTCAAAAAACTCTTCGTGCAATACGTTGATGCCCTTGCGTACATCCTGGGTGGAGATGACCGCTGAGATATTCTTTTCCGATGATCCCTGCGAAATGGCCCGGATGTTTACGCCGTTACGGCCCATGGCGCCAAACATGCGGCCGCTGATGCCAGGGTGGCTTTTCATGTTCTCCCCTACCAGTGCCACGATAGAGAGGCTGGTTTCGATCTTCAGGGGTTCTACTTTCTGCAATGTGATCTCGTTGGCAAAAGCGGCATCCACAGCCTGTTTGGCCCTGCCTGCTGCGGCTTCTTCCACGGCCACGCAGATAGAGTGTTCGGACGAGCTTTGCGTGATCAGGATCACGTTGATCTTTTCATTGCTCAGCGCTTCGAACAGCCGCCGGGAAAAGCCGGGTATACCGATCATGCCGCTGCCTTCCAGGCTTAGCAGGGCGATCTTGTTGATGCTGGATATACCGCGCACGATATTACCGTTGCGGGTGGCCGACGATTCGATCAGCGTGCCTTCGTCCGCCGGGGCAAACGTATTCTTGATCCATACAGGTATGTTTTTGTTCATCACGGGCTGGATGGTGGGGGGGTAAATGACCTTGGCGCCGAAATGCGACAGCTCCATGGCCTCCTGGTAAGAGATATGCGGAATGATGCGGGCATTGCTGGTCAGCCGCGGATCGGCGGTCATCATGCCGCTTACATCGGTCCATATTTCCAGCACGGAGGCGTCGACAGCCGAGGCGATAATGGCTGCCGTATAGTCGGAGCCGCCGCGCCCCAGTGTGGTAGTGACGGCGCCTGCATCGGCTGCAATAAATCCCGGCAGAATAAACAGCGAAGCACCTGTGCCTTCTTCCGATGCAAAAAAGTTGCGGATGTTGCGCGCGGTCGCTTCTACATCCACCTGGGCGGCGGTAAAGGCGGAGTCGGTAAGGATCAGCTCCCGCGCATCTTTCCATACATTATCCAGGCCCTCTGCCTTTAGCGTTGCCGATACGATCCGCGAAGAGATCCATTCACCATAGCTGCTGATGCGGTCCCTGGAGCGGGGCGTCAGCTCGCGAAGCAGGAAAATACCGTTGCAGATATCTTCAATCTCGTTACATGCTTTTTTCACCAGGCTCAGCAGCTGGCTTTGCTGCGTTACCGGCAGCAATTGCTTTACCGCTTCGAGATGGCGCTGCTCGATAAGGGTGAGTTTGTCTTTGTATGATTCATCGCCGTCTGCGGCAAGGGCTGCGGCGCCCAGCAGCAGGTCCGTTACGCCGCCCAGCGCCGATACCACCACTGCCGTTTTGTTTTTTTTGACCGATTCTTTAACGATGGACGCTACTTTATGTATGTTTTCTGCATTCGCTACCGAAGTGCCGCCGAATTTTAAAACCTGCATGACCTGGAAAAATTGAATAGTTGATTGGTAAAATGATAGAATGATCCTGTGAGGAGGAACAGCTGTAAGCCCGTGGGGTGATATGAAAATGTACAATCCGCTTTAGCGGATCGTAGTGGTGGTGGTGGTAATAATGGACGTAGCGGTAAATGTGCGGGAGGCCAGGCAGGAAGTGCCGCCTGTTGCTACATGAATAATATGGTTATACCTGTTGACCACTTTGGTGCGTGAGCACACAATATACAGCGGAATTATTATAATCGAATTATTTTACAAAAGATTCTGCTGCTTTTTTTACGCTGCCCTGCTGCAACAATAGTTGCTTGGCGGCATCATAGTCCGTCAGTTGCAACCGCTCCATCAGCATTTTCACGCCGCGGTCGATCAGTTTTTCATTGGTGAGCTGCATGTTCACCATCTTATTATCCTCTACCCTGCCCAGCTGGATCATGGCGGTGGTGGAGATCATGTTGAGCACAAGCTTCTGGGCCGTTCCGCTTTTCATGCGCGTGCTGCCGGTGATGAATTCAGGACCCACCACCACTTCGATCGGGAAGTCGGCGGCAGCGCTGACCGGCGAATCGGGGTTGCACGAAATGCTGCCGGTAATGATCCCTCTTTTACGGCACTCGTTAAGCGCACCGATCACGTAGGGCGTGGTGCCGCTGGCCGCAATGCCGATCACCACATCGTTGTCTGATACATTATAAACTTCCAGGTCCTTCCATCCCTGCTCCCAATCGTCTTCGGCAAACTCGATGGCCGTGGTAATGGCTTTTTCGCCGCCGGCGATCACGCCAACGACCAATCCGTAGGGTACGCCATAGGTTGGCGGACATTCGCTGGCATCCACGATGGCGAGCCGGCCGCTGGTGCCTGCACCAATGTAAAACAACCGCCCTCCCATTAGCATCTTGTCGCTGACCACCTCGGCCAGCTTTTCGATTTGCGGAATGGCTTTTTGCACAGCCACCGGTACACCCTGGTCTTCCTTGTTGATATGGGCCAGTATTTCTCCCACAGGCATTTTCTCCAGGTGATGATAAGGGCTTTCCTGCTCCGTAATTTTTTCAAATCCCATTGTACATGCTTTAGCTGTGATAAGCGATCAATCCGTTCATTGGTTTGTCCGCGATGGTGCCCGTTTCAAATTCGTAGCTGCTGCACAATTGTGCGATCACATCCCTGAACCCGAATGCCACGCCGCCTGCAAAGCTGACGGGATATTTCCAGATTTCAGGGTATTTGCAGAGGTGATGGAAAAAAAAGTCGTTCAGCCCGTCCTCGATAATGTTCTCGATCATGTAATGGCCGCGGTTGTCGGCCAGGAAGCGGGCAAACCCTGCCAGGTACCGGTTAGGCAACGGTTTTTTGTATACGTTTTCCAGTATCTCAGCCGTATTGGTCAGGTAGGTCACGTCGAAGCGGCCGCGCAATTCTTCATCGAACGTACCGTATAAATAATACTGGATCACTTTTTTGCCCAGGTAAGCGCCGCTGCCTTCATCGCCCAGCACATAGCCGAGGCCCGGGCTGTTCTTCATCATCCGCTTACCGTTATAATAACAGGAGTTGGACCCGGTGCCGAGTATGCAGGCGATGCCTTTCTCCCGGCCGCAAAGGGCCCTGGCAGCGGCCAGCAGGTCGTGCGTTACTTCGGTATATGCGCCGGGAAACACCTGCCGCAGCACTTTCTTTATGATGGCAGCATTGCCGGGGTTGGCGCATCCTGTGCCATAATAATAGATCTCGTCCACCTGCGCATTTTTTAGTTTGGGCAGCAGCTCCACCGTCAGGATAGCGCGGATCTGTGCAGGATCGAGAAAATAAGGGCTGATGCCCTGGGTGATAATGGTTTTTGTTTTGCCCTGGCCTGTCAGCGCCCATTCAGATTTGGTGGCGCCGCAGTCGGCGATCAGTTTTACAGAAGACATAGCGTTTTTAACTGGCCAACATTCCCCTTTTCCTCAAAAACCCGGTTATGCCCGCTATTGCTGCTAACAGAATGATAAACAGCGACCATAACTATCAACTTTTGGCTATTTTGCGTCAAATTACGCTAAAGTTCAATGATGGGGAATAAAAAATTACAGGTTTGGCTGCCGCTTCTTTTTTCACTGGTAATGATCGTGGGAATGTTTTTCGGTTACCGGCTCAACAGCGGCGGCGGCGGCAAAGGTTTTTTCAAACGATCGTCCGCTTCCACGCTGCAGGAAGCCCTTGATGTCATCCGGTTATATTATGTGGATTCCGTACACCTGGACTCGCTTGAATACGGTGCAATCCAGGAGATGATGAGCGAGCTGGACCCCCACTCTGTTTATTTCCCGCCCGTGGAGCTGAAGCAGGCCAACGATGATCTGGCCGGCAATTTCGATGGCATCGGTGTGGAGTTCAATGTATTCAACGATACGGTGAACGTGGTGTACGTGATACCGGGCGGCCCCAGCGACAAGGCCGGGCTGCAGATCGGCGATAAGATCATCAAAGCGGGCGATTCGTCACTGACGGTGCCGAACCTGTCGACGGTAAGGATCAAAGAATATATTCGCGGCGAAAAGGGATCGGTAGTGGCCCTGCAGGTGCTGCGCAACGGGCGGCTGCAGACCCTTTCGGTAACAAGGGGAAGCATTCCCATGTATTCAGTGGATGCCGCATACATGATCGACCGGACCACCGGGTATATCCGGCTGAACAAGTTTACCGAAACGAGCTATGAAGAATTCATGCAGGCGCTGGAAGGGCTGCAGAAACAGGGGCTGCAGCAGCTTATATACGACCTGCGTGGCAATGGCGGCGGGTATATGAATGAAGCCATCGATATGGCCGACGAGTTTTTGTCCGGCGATAAGCTGGTCGTGTATACGGAAGGCATGAACAGCAAAAAAAGAGAATACCGCTGCCGCCGTCCCGGTCTGTTTGAAACCGGCACGCTGGTGATCCTTGTGGACGAGCTGTCCGCCAGCGCCAGCGAAGTACTGGCCGGCGCGCTGCAGGACTGGGACCGGGCCACGATCATCGGCCGGCGCACGTTCGGCAAGGGACTGGTGCAGGAGCAGCACAACCTGAGCGATGGATCGGCCATCCGCCTCACCGTAGCCCGCTATTTCAGCCCGCTGGGCCGCAGCATCCAGCGCCCGTACGACAAAGGCAAGAAAGTGTACATGGACGAACTGTGGCAGCGCTACTCCAACGGGCAGGCCCTGTACGCCGACTCCAATAAGATCAATAGCGGCAAGGCCTACAGGACGCCTTCGGGCAAAGTGGTGTATGGCGGCGGCGGCATCATGCCGGATATTTTTGTACCGATCGACACGTCTACCTATCCTCCGCTGGTGAATGCCATGTTCCTGGACGGCACGTTCAACAACTTCGTGTACCTGTATTACCTGAAAAACAAGCAGCAGGTGGATCAGTACTCTTCCGTGGATGATTATCTCCGCCGGTTCAACGGCGGGGGTCAGTTATGGAGCGAGTTTTCGGTATTTGCCCGCAACCATGGCGTAAATGCCGAGACGCTGACCGCAGGCCAGCAGGAAACGCTGAAGCGAAGACTGGAAGCCTACCTGGCAAGGTTCCGCTGGCGCAACAACGGGTTTTACCATGTGCTGAACAACGACGATGCCGTGATCAGCAAGGCGCTGGAAGAAGTAAAAAAGTAAGCGTATGCTCTGGTTCTGCCGGTTTTGCTGTGTCCTGTTAGCACTGTTTTTTTCCATTGGCTGTGCCGGGCAAAAGGAGGCTCCCCTTCCTGAACCGGTGGGTTGGGTCTCTGATTTTGCACAGGTCTTTACTTCCGCGCAAATCAATTACCTGGACAGCCTGATCCGGGCGCATGAAGCAAAGACCTCCAACCAGACAGCAGTCGTCACTATTAACCCGGATTCAGCCACTATCACTTCGCTGGAAGATTTTGAAAAATATTCCTGGCGGCTGTTCAGCGAATGGGGTGTTGGCCAACAGCAAAGAAATAACGGTATCGGCCTCATTTTTTCTCCTGCATTAAGGTATGTACGCATCGAAACAGGTCCCGGGCTGGAAGGCCGGCTGACCGATGCGGAAGCGCAGCAGATCGTGGATGAGCTTATTCTTCCCTGTTTTAAAAAACAGGCTTATTTTGAAGGCGTGAGCAAAGCGCTGGAAGCCATCTTCCGGCAGACCATGAATTGATCAATGCCGCTGACCTAAATAAAAACACCCGGCCTGTTTATTGCCGGGTGCTTTGCAAAATCAGGTAAAGAGGAGTTATGGCTGCGCGAATACCTCTTTGTTCTCGTCCATCCACTTCTTCTCCATCAGGTAGGAGAAGAACAGCCCGAGCCCTCCGCCGATGGCGATCAGCGCGAAATAAATAGCCGGGTTGTCTTTCCGGTAATAGTGCGTGATGCCATGATCGTTGACATAAGATCCGAAGCGCACCAGCGCATACTCATCCAGGATATAGGCCAGGAACAGTCCCGCGCCTGCGCCAATCAGCAGCAATGCCCATTTCAGGATCTTAAAAGGAGCCGGCCGGTTGTACCGGATACGGGGATTCAACCCTTTTTCGATCATGGCCAGGTTCTGGCGGGAGTTCAGGTAAAAAATGCCGAATACACAGGTGAGAAAGCTAATGAACGCGACCATTACAAAAAATCCTTCCATAATATAAGTTTTACAGTGAAATGATGACTTGGTGTTCCTTTTACGACTACCGGCATTGCAAACCGGTTACAGGTTTAAAGAAACTTTTCCAAAAAAATGGTTTCCGGGAGTATGACTACAGCCGGTTGCCGCCGGTTACAGCCTGTTCTTCCGGAGCAGCCTGCTTTTAAAAAACGTATTTTGTGTGTAACCTAAGCTGCCCGCAGGTAGTCTTAGACAGCGGATGTCGACCGGACTAAATGATAATGAGATCATTAGCAAAGTGCTAAGGGGTGACCAGCAGGCTTATGCCGGGCTGGTTGACCGTTACCGGAACTTTGTTTTCACCCTGGCGCTGCGCTTTACCAAAAACAGGGAAGATGCCGAAGAGGTATCGCAGGACAGTTTTATAAAGGCATACCGTTCGCTGGCCGATTTCAGGGGTGATTCCAAATTCAGCACCTGGCTCTATACCATCGTGAATACGACCTGCCTGACCTTCCTGCGGAAAAAGCGGGTGGAAACTCACTCGCTGGACAGTGAAAAGGTATTTGAAGCAGCCGACAGCCTGGATTCGGGACTGCGGGCCAACGTGGTAGAGCAAAAGTCGAGGATCGGCATGGTCAACAACGCCATCAGGATGCTGGGCACGGATGACGCAGAGATCATAACTTTGTTTTACAAGGGAGAGCAAACACTGGAGGAGATCGCCCATGTGCTGGGTATCGAAGCCAATACCGCAAAAGTGAGGCTGCACAGGGCCCGGGCCAGGCTGAAAGAGAAAATGGAAACTCATTTTGCAGAGGAGGTCAGGGACCTGCATTGAACAGGGCAACACCATTTAAAACCGAGCGTATGAACAGTCAATCCAACATGGAAGAGCGTTTGTGGGAGTATATCGATGGCAGCTCCGCCCCGCAAGAAAGGGTCGCCATTGAAAAATTGCTGGAAACCGATGCCGGCTGGCAGGCCAGCTACCAGGAGTTGCTGGACATGCACGGGCTGATCCAATCTTCCGCGCTGGAAGAGCCCTCGCTGCGCTTTACCAAAAACGTGATGGATGAAATAGCGCGTTTGCAGATCGCCCCTGCCGCCAGGTCCTATATCAACAAAAACATCATCCGCAGTATCGTCATCTTTTTTATTACGCTGATCGCCGGTTTCCTGGCCTATGGGATGGGACAACTGGACTGGAAGGTAACCGATCGTAACATTATACCCTGGGAGTTCGGTAAAATAGACTACAGCCGCTTCTTCAACAATACGTATGTGAGCATCTTTATGATGATCAACGTGGTGCTCGGACTGTTCCTGCTGGACAGGTACCTGGCCAACAAGCGGAAAAAGATACACAAAGAAGCTTGATGACCCGTTCATCAAGTCCGGTAAGCCCCTTTTCCGCCGACAGGCTGCTGAGGGGCTTTATTAGTTGAGCGATGTCGCAGCGCCTGATAGCTATCGGGATGCAGCAGATAAAGAACGCTGCCTCTTTGTATTTTGCCGTACCCGGTCGTTTCGGCCGCCGCGTGAAAACCAAATTGATACCCTGCCAGTTGTACGGCTGCGCCAGACTCCGTACCGAAAAACCTACCTTTGCGGCACGATAAAAAGCGCATATGAATATCAGGAACAACATACTGGAAACGATCGGCAATACTCCCCTGATCCGGCTCAACAAAGTGACGCGGGATATACCCTGCCTGGTGGCTGCCAAAGTGGACTATTTCAATCCCGGCAACTCCATCAAGGACCGCATGGCCGTGAAGATGGTGGAAGTGGCAGAGAAAGAAGGCAAACTGAAACCGGGCGGCACCATCATCGAATGCACCTCCGGCAATACCGGTATGGGGCTGGCCCTGGCTGCCGTGGTAAAAGGATACAAATGCATTTTTGCCACTACCGATAAGCAGAGCAAGGAAAAAATGGACATCCTGAAGGCCGTAGGCGCCGAAGTGATCGTCTGTCCGACTAACGTGGAGCCCGAGGATCCGCGTA
This sequence comes from Chitinophagaceae bacterium, assembly GCA_040509055.1. Lineage (GTDB taxonomy): Bacteria > Bacteroidota > Bacteroidia > Chitinophagales > Chitinophagaceae > JAJKIP01. The sequence continues at coordinate 3,184 of JBEVLT010000164.1, read as the reverse complement.
GCTATTACTCGGTGGCCCGGCGGCTTTCCAAAGAGATACCCAATTCCTTTTTCTGCAACCAGTACGACAACCTGGCCAACCGGCTGGCGCACTATGAGACCACGGGCCCGGAGATATGGAACCAGACGGACGGCAGGATCACGCACCTGGTAGTGACGGCCGGCACCGGCGGCACGGTCACCGGCACGGCGCAATACCTGAAAGAAAAGAACCCGGACATACAGGTGTGGGCGATCGACGTGTACGGATCGCTGCTTACCAAATATTACAATACCGGCGAAGTGGACATGAGCCAGGTGCACCCCTACGTGAGCGAAGGGTTCGGGGAGGATTTCGTTCCTGAAAACTACGACATGAGCGTGATCGATCACTTTGAGCAGGTGACCGACAAGGATGGTGCGGTAATGGCCCGGCGGCTGGCCAAAGAAGAGGGCATTTTTTGCGGCTATAGCGCCGGCAGCTGCCTGCAGGGGCTGCTGCAACTGAAAAGCCGGTTGAAAAAAGACGATCTCGTGGTTTGCATCTTTCACGATCATGGCAGCCGCTATGTGGCCAAGATCTACAACGATCAGTGGATGATCGAACGCGGATTCCTGGATGTAAAAACCTTCAGGGATGTGATCAGCTCCAGGGGGGCCAAGCGGCTGATCACCATCGAACCTGCGCAAACGGTGGCCGACGCGGTGGAGCTGATGAAGAAATACGATATCGAGCAGCTGCCCGTGATGAACGGCAGCGGGCCGGTGGGCGCCATCAGCGAAGGCGGACTGTTCCAGAAAGTATTCGACAACCCCGAGATCAAGCATTCGAAAGTGGCTGATGTGATGGAACCGGCCCTGCCGCTGGTGGCTTTCGATACACCGGTGGAAAAGCTGAGCCCGCTCATTCACAAAGGCAACGGGGCTGTGCTGGCCAAGGACGATGCCGGCAACTACCATATCATCACCAAGTACGACGTGCTCCAGGCATTGGGCAAGTAGCTTTATGGCCGTCTATACCGATCAGACCGGGCGAAGCATGGTGCTGGATCATGAACCCCGGCGTATCATCTCGCTGGTACCATCCCAAACGGAATTGCTGCATGACCTGGGACTAGAGGAGCAGGTGGCGGGCATCACAAAATTTTGTGTGCACCCCCAAGCCTGGTTCCACAGCAAACCAAAGATAGGCGGTACCAAGCAAGTGAAGGTGGAGGCCATCCACCAGCTACAGCCTGATCTGATTATTGCCAACAAGGAAGAAAATGTGAAAGAGCAGGTGGAGGAGCTGGCCAGGCACTACCCGGTCTGGACCAGTGATGTCAACACCCTGGAAGACGCGTACGACATGATCGCCGCTATCGGGAACATGACCGGCAAAGAAGCGGCTTCAGCACAAATAATCAGGCAGATCACTGAGAGTTTTTCCCGGCTACCGGCTATTGACTACAAGCTGCGAACCTGCTACCTCATCTGGCGCGAACCGTATATGACCGTGGGCGGCGATACGTTCATCCATGCCATGCTCGAAGCCGCCGGGTTTGAGAATATTTTTCAGCACCGCCGGCGTTATCCCGAACTGAGCGTAGAAGAAGTGAAAGAAGCGGGTTGTGAATGGCTGCTGCTGTCGTCAGAGCCTTATCCGTTCCGGCAAAAACATGTAGAGGAGCTGCAGGCGCTGTTGCCCGGAACCCGCATCCTGCTGGTGGACGGGGAATTGTTCAGCTGGTATGGCAGCCGGCTGCTGCTGGCCCCGGACTATTTCAACAGGTTAAGGCAGCAAGGCTGTTTATAATCATATTGCCGGCGCCGCCTCTGTTTTCAAAATCTTATCTTTCAGCATGGAGTTTACCATCGATAAACAGGATAAAACGGAAAGCGAAAAGCCATCCCGTAAAAAGCCGATGTTCCCGGTGAACAAGGCCTTGCGTGCCTACCTGAAAAATCATGGACGTGAAGTAAAGTTGCCGGTATCGTATACCGACCTGCTGCGTTATACTTTTTCGGTGCCGATCAGGGACAAGAACGGCAAGGATACGCTGTGGGAAAAAACGATCTACGACAAGCGGGAATGGGATTTTATCCGCGACGGGCTGGTGAAGATCTACGCGATACACAAAACGGAAGGAGATTTCAGCTTTACCAGCCACCTGGACGTGGCGCGAATAGACTACTGCACTTTTGGCAACTCCCACCCCTTCCGCATCCGGATCGTAAACAAGTACAACGACAACTACGATCATTACTATATCAAGGTAGCGGATGCCTCTCGCATCTACGGGCTGGAACTGGAGCATATCCTTTCCCCCAATCATATCACCTTTTTCACGGACAACGATACCCTGGTGGAGGAGCATATTGCCGGCCTGCCCGGCGACCAGTTTATCCGGCACCTGAACGAAGCCAATACAAACAAGATCAGGCTGGCCAAAGAATTCGTGAAGTTCAACGAGCGCTGTTTTGTACGGCTGCTGGGCGACATGCGCAGCTACAACTTCGTGGTGGACATTACCCCGGACATCGAAGATTACCAATACCGCATCCGGGCTATCGACTTCGACCAGCAGAGCTACGAGGGGCGAAAGAACCTGTACCTGCCGCAGTTTTTCAAAGAAAACAACCCGTATGTGCAGCTTTGCCTGGCGCATCTCAACAAGGAGTCCATTGCCCAATACCAGGCCGAGGAACGCACCTTGATCACCTTCCGGCTGGCCTCGTACCGATACCGCATCAAGGAACTGCTGGACATCATGTCCAAAGACGAGATATCGACCCCCGAAAAAGTGAACCAGCTGAAAAATGAACTGAACGCCTACCTGCAAACCACGGCTTTTACCAAATGCCAATCGATGGGCCAGGTGGTAAAGCGCCACCTGAAGCAGACCCTGCAGAAGAACCTGCTGCTGGTGCAGAAAAACCTGGGTAAGACGAACGATTGACCGGGGATGAGACCCATTTGCATTGCCGGCAGCCGCCATCTGCGTTAGTACCGGGGTCTTCGAGCGCGGACCAACAAAGAAAATAAGCCGGCGTTAGCCACAGGTAAGGCAAAGAAAGATGACCCGGCAGCTGGGCGTTGGGCTTCCCCTGTCATGGACATCGTGTTTCCTCCCCAACATTTTGTCAGCGCCTTTTGTAAAATCTTTCCCGCTATTGGTGAAACCCTGAATGAGCCCTCCGAAAAAAGTGCTGAATATAGAAATAAA
>JBEVLT010000163.1:0-5389 GCA_040509055.1 Chitinophagaceae bacterium | reverse complement strand
GTTCCTGTAAATGCCTGGCATCTGGATGGAAACACTTCTACCAATCCGCCCACAGACTTTCTGGGTACGACTGACAATAACCGTCTTGCCATCAAAACCGACAACACAGAAAGAATGACAGTACTGGCAAATGGAAGAGTACTTATCAACACCTCAACCGACCAGGGAAATTATAGCCTGCAGGTGCAGGGAAGAATATGGACCAACAAGGATATGCTTGTCAATGAAGTTAACGTCGGAAGAGGAAGTGGTAATATAAGCTCCAATACAACTTTCGGGAATTCAGCACTGGCCGCAAATACCACAGGACTTCAGCTTACTGCAGTCGGCCTGAATGCCCTTAACGACAATACAACAGGCAATTACAACTCTGCTATAGGAGCTTTAGCCATGGAAAGCAATACGACAGGGACCGACAATACAGCTACCGGATATACTGCTCTGAGCTCAAATACTACCGGCAGCTATAATACAGGGTTTGGCAGAAGCGCTTTAGCATTTAACACAATCGGAAATCGAAATACTTCTACAGGATTTGGCGCTCTCAATGCGAACACAATCGGCTCTCATAATACAGCTACAGGAAATGAAGCCCTGGTTACCAATACTACAGGAGACAACAATACAGGGATCGGGTCCGGGTCACTTATAAACAATACAACCGGCTATAATAATACAGGAACCGGATTTCACGCGTTGTATAATAATGGAACCGGCGCCGGGAATACAGCCATTGGAAAAGAAGCACTGAATTTAGACTCAACCGGAAATAATAATGTCGCTGCGGGAAACATGGCAGGAAGCACCTTGAGAAGTGGCGATAACAATATTTTCATCGGCTACAATACTCAACCTAATATATCCACTTCATCCTCCAACCAATTGAACATCGGCAACTGGATATATGGCGATAACGGGAAGATAGGTATTAACGTATCCACCCCTACTGCTAACGTTCACCTGGCGGCAGGAACCTCCACAGCCACTACCGCCCCGCTAAAATTTACATCAGGCACTAACCTGACAACACCCGAGAACGGCGCAGTAGAATATGACGGCACTAATTACTTTGCTACTTCCGGAAGTACCCGGTATGTCCTTTCAAAAACGCTGACCGCAACATCGGCGCTCAACTTTGGAAGTACTTCGGCGCAAAGCTCGTCCGACCTGACCATTACCATCACCGGCGCTGCCGATGGTGATGCGGTAAGCCTTGGCGTTCCGAATGCCGCAGTAAACGCCAATAGCAGCTATACAGCCTGGGTGAGCGCCAGCAATACCGTAACGGTAAGGTTCAACAATTACTCTTCGGCCAGCATCGACCCTTCAAGCGCTACATTCCGGGTATCTGTTGTGAAATATTGATCAGGCTATAATTTCCGGTCTGCCGCGGGCACCGGTGTATATACAGGTTAAGGCTCATAATAGGTAATCATTAAATTATCATATTATGAAGGCGTTTTACTTGATATGTGCAGCCATCACGTGTACTACATACAGCCACGGCCAGATCTATAAGATCATAAGCGATAGTGTGCTGATCACTAAATATCCTTGTACGGCCGAACTGATTCTAGAAAACAGCACCATGAATGTAAAAGGATTTCTGTACAACCGGGGCAAAGGAAGAACAGAATTTCGCAAAGCCTTGCTGCGAATCAATGATAGTGCCTACCTGATCGGGGAAGACACGCTGCTGCTGCCCTCGGCTAACACCTGGCTATTGGGTGGCAATACAGGCACCAACCCTCCAACAGATTTCCTGGGAACGACGGACAGCGCGGCCCTGGTTATTAAAACACATAATATCCAAAGAGCAGCCGTACTGGGAAACGGCAAAGTGCTTATCGGAACATCCACCGACCAGGGAAGCTACCAACTGCAGGTGCACGGGCGCACCTGGACCAGCAAGGATATGATGGTAAATGGCCTGACTGTAGGGAAAAGTGCAGGCACTTCTTCCAGCTTAAATACCGCCGTCGGCATCAACGTATTGGCTTCGAATACTGATGGAATTCATCTTACCGGCATTGGCTATGAGGCACTCAAAAATAACACAACCGGCACCATTAATACGGGTGTAGGATATCTCGCCCTCACGTTAAATACAACAGGAAATTACAATACAGGCATTGGCGCCGGGGCGTTGTATACCAACACCAACGGCAACAGCAATACTGCTGTAGGCGCAGGGTCCCTTGGCTTCAATGGATCGGGTAGCAACAATACTGCAATGGGCTATACCGCACTTTATTACAATACAGAAGGAAGCTTTAACACCGGTATTGGCAGAGGCGCGCTTGCTTACAATACCAGCGGCAATTACAATACAGGCGTCGGGGTTGGCGCATTGGGATCTAATACAAACGGCTACCACAATACGGCTACCGGTAACGAGGCCCTCTCGCAGAATACAACCGGCTTTGGCAATACCGCGTTCGGGTATTTATCCCTTTTTACAAACAAAACAGGCTACAGCAATACGGCAATTGGATCCCAGGCATTGAGATTTGATTCAACTGGCAATAACAATGTTGCTATCGGCAATTTAGCCGGGATCACACAAACAGGCGGCGACAACAATATATACATCGGCTCTAATGCTCAACCCAACATAGCACCCACGGCATCCAACCAGCTAAATATCGGAAATTGTATCTATGGCAATAACGGGAACATCGGCATCAATGTGGCAGCACCTACTGCCAAAACACACCTGGCAGCCGGCACAACTACCGCCAATACAGCCCCTCTAAAATTTACTTCCGGCTCCAACCTGGCCACTCCCGAGAATGGAGCGGTGGAATACGATGGCACCAATTATTTTGTTACTTCAGGCGGCAACCGGCATACACTGGCAAAAACGTTTACGGCCACCTCTACGTTAAACTTCCCCAATACGGCTTCGCAGGGTACCGCAGACCTGACTATTACCGTTACCGGCGCAGCCGACGGAGATGCGGTATGCCTTGGCATTCCGAATGCGGCGATTCATGCAAACAGTTCCTACATGGCCTGGGTAAGTGCCGCCAATACGGTGACAATAAGGTTTACCAATGATGCTACCGGAAGTATAGATCCCGCCAGTTCAGTTTTCAGGGCAACTGTAATAAAATATTAATATTCCTGCCGATTACCAGGTAAAACATACAAACAGGTGCCTGCGCAGGTTTGTTTATACCCGGCGTTTCAGTACTTTTAAACTCCGGTTTGCTGCCGGCCTTATCAAAATATTCTTCAACATAACAAAGAACGATGCTGCATCAAACCACTTCCGGCAAAGGCCGGCGGTCCATCATTTTCGTTCATGGCAACTCGCAGTCCCAACATACCTGGGACCGGGTAGTGGATGTCCCGATCCTTCGGGATAAGTATGCTCTGACTACTGTAGACCTGCCCGGCCACGGCGCTTCATTCCGGAGCAATGAGCCTTCAAAAGATTATTCGCTGAAAGGACTGGCGCAGCACCTGGTGGCATTTCTCAGCAACTGGAAGGCCGGCGGCTACCTGCTGGTAGCCACTTCCCTGGGCACCAATGTGGTGGCAGAAAGCATTCCCTTCCTGATGGATTGTCTCGGGGTATTCTTACTTTGCCCCTGCATCAGCGGGGAGGCTTTTACTGCTGCCGACGTGCTGCAGCCCAACCCCAACCTTGGCGCCAGCTTCCTGGCGCACCCGACCGGCGAACAGCTGGATGCGGCGCTCAATGACCTGACTTACGAAAGGGACAGCAACATAATCGCCGAAAATAAAAAATGGTTCATGGATACCGATCCGGCTTTCCGGGAGGCCGTGAGCCAATCCGTAGCCAACCAGGACTGGACCGATGAGATACAAAACCTGAAGGATGCCGGCATCCCGGTGGCAGTGGTCTCTGGAGCCGCAGATCAGCTGACCTTCCCGGCCTACCTGGCGAACTCCTCGCTGCCTAAATGGAGAAATGAAGTGATCCTGGTACCGCAGGCAGGACATTGCCTGCAGATGGAAAAACCCGGATTGGTAGCCGGGCTGATCGGCGATTTTGCCAGCGATTGTTTCAAATAATCCGGTTGCGGACAGCAAAAGCGATCAGCTGCGCCACATTGGCCGTGTTGGTTTTGCGCAGCATGCTCTGGCGGTGATTAGCCACTGTATTTTCACTGATCTTCAACTTATCTGCGATCATTTTGCTGCTTAGCCCGTCTGCCATCCATTGAAGGATATTCTTTTCCTGCCGTGTCAGCAAAGTATCCTCTTCATTCGGATAAAAATAATTGGTCTCTACCCTGCTTTTCCCCGGCGTATTACCGCTTGTTTTCACCCGCTCGATCGTATGTACGATCGACGTATCGCTCTTGATATCGGTTATATCCATGACCATCCCGATACTGTACAGCGGCAGCCCGGTTTCCCTGGATGTGATATAGGAGCTGCGCTGCATTACCTGGGCAAAGGACCTGTCGCTTTTGGCAAAGCGGAAGTTGTAAGAAAAGATATACTGACCATGCTCCTCCTGCGGCCTGCTTTTCAGGAATGCTGCGTTGCGGGCAAATACCTTTTTATTGAAGATGGTGAAATCATCCTTGTGAAATACATCTATCAGCTTATCCAGACCGGTATCGAGAAAGTCGCGCGGGTGATACCCTGAAATACCGGTGAGTCCCTCCGTCATGACCAGGTAGCGATGTGCGGTGTAATCGATGGCGAAAAACAGCGGGAAAGCGTGGTGGATCACGGCGTCAAACTGCCTGAAGCCGTCGAGCTGGCGCCGGATGTCCCTGACATCGGCTACCTCGTTGGCATACCAGGCCTGGTGCATATTGCCCATATAGGTTAGCTGGAGGTCGTTTTTGTATTTCATATCGTCAGCCGGAACTGTGTAGGACCAGCATTTAAAAGTAACCCATCATCGCCGGTTTCGGAAAAACAATGGTCATTTTCCACTATTTTTTTGCACCTGCCTCCCGGATATTTTTGGTCCTTATTTGATTTTCCCTTCATACAGCCCTGAAAACAGGGTCAAATCACGTACAATGAAAAAACTGTTTTTCCTGATCTTTTTCCTGGCTGCCCTGCAGGGCTTCGCACAAAAATGCCCGGATGGCTTTGCCCTGCAGTGGTTCTACCCCTCTACCAAAGTAAGCCTGGCCGCCTGCGTGGAAGGCAAACCCGGCATCCTGGGCCAGCAAGTGTTCTGGGGCGCCAAGAATCTTACCCACGACAAGCTGTACATCTCATTTGTAAAAGTGATCTATACCACCTGCGGCAAAACGCTCCGTGAGAAAGCGGATACCTACCTGGACCCTGATGAATTCAAAGGTTCCGGTTCCTTTAGCGGCGAGATCACGTTCAGCCACAGCGTGCAGGCAGAGGATTGCGGCGGGACCGGGAACCGGATCAGCCGGGTGAC
>JBEVLT010000162.1:0-6206 GCA_040509055.1 Chitinophagaceae bacterium | reverse complement strand
CTGGCCAGCCTGCGCCTCCTGAAAAGTACCGATAGCATTGATCTTCAGCTGCATGAGCAGTTCGACTATGCCCATATCCTGTATAAAAAAGGGCTCTTCCTGCAAAGCCTGAAAATCCTGGAAAAGGCCAAGGAAATGGCCCGCAGCAACCACAAGTTCAACTTTCTGACGCAGGTGATTTCGCTGGAAAAAAGGATTGAGACGCTCCACATCACCCGCAGTATGCAGCACCGTGCGGAACAGCTGTCGGACGAGGCCCTGGAGATCACTACGCGCAACCAGACGGTGGCCCGCCTGTCCAACCTGGCCCTGCAGCTCTACAGCTGGTATACGCGGCACGGGCATGCGCGAAACCCGGAAGACGAAGCCGGCGTACGCCAGTTCCTGCAAAAAAACCTGCCCGTGGATGCCTGGGAGCAAACCGGCTTCTACGAACGGCTGTACCTGTTCCAGAGCATGAGCTGGTATGCCTTTATCCGGCAGGATTTTCTGATGTATTACCGCTACACGCAAAAATGGGTGGACCTTTTCCACGATCACCGCCTGATGATCCGCGTGGAAACAGGACATTATATCAAAGGGCTGCACAACCTGCTGAATGCGCATTTCGACCTGCGCAACTTCAGCGGTTTTGAACAAACCCTGCGTCTTTTTGAAGAGTTTTCGCGCACACCGCGTGTGCAGGACCATGACAACTTTCGCATACAGGCCTTTATCTATATCGCCAGCGCCCGCATCAACCAGCATTTCATGACCGGTACCTTCCGCGAAGGATTGAAGCTGGTGCCCGACATCGAGCAAAAGCTGAAAGAATACGCCATCTTCCTGGACGGCCACCGCATCATGGTATTGAACTACAAGATCGCGATGCTGTATTTCGGCAACCAGGACTACAATACCTCTATCGACTACCTGCAAAAGATCATCTACGAAGACGAGGGCCTGGGCAACGACCTGCAGTGCTATGCCCGCCTGCTGCACCTGATGTCGCACTACGAACTGGGCAACGATACCATCATCGAGTCGCTCACCAAGTCGGTATACCGGTTTATGGCCAAAATGCAAAACCTGACCGTGGTGGAAGAAGCCATGTTCCAGTTCCTGAAAAAATCCTTCAACCTGTCGCCGCGGCAGCTGAAACCGGAACTGGAAGCCTTCCTGCAGCGCATCAAGCACCTGGAAAAGAACCGGTTTGAAACAAGGGCCTTTGCCTACCTGGACGTCATCTCCTGGCTGGAAAGCAAGGTATACGGCAAGCCCATGAGCGCCATCATCCACGACAAATGCATGCAGAACAAGCGGAGAACACCGCAAACAGTGCCGGCTGCCGCGAAATTGCCGGTGTTAAAGTAAATGCAAAACACGCCGGCCGGCGACGGGAAAATTGTGCAAATGCGCGGTTGTTCGCATCTTGTTCCAAAGCCTGCTTATGCCCAGCCTGCTCAAACCTGCCGCCTTCGTTTTCCTCATCTTCGGTTCCCTTGCCACACTCGACTCCTTCAAACCTGATGCTGCCGCCCAACCGGCGCCAGCCAAACCGGTTCCGCCCAAAATACAGGTAGCGGTGCTGCTGGATGTCAGCAACAGCATGGATGGCCTGATCGAACAGGCCAAGGCCCAGCTATGGAACATGGTGAGCGTGATGGGCCGGGCGCAGTGCGACGGCGTAGCCCCCTCCATTGAAATAGCGCTGTACGAGTATGGCCGGCCGGCCAATGGCGTGAAGGACGGGTATATCCGGCAGATCAATTCATTTACCGGCGACCTGGACCAGGTTTCGCAAAACCTCTTCGCTCTGCAGACCAGCGGGGGCGACGAATATTGCGGCCATGTGATGTATACTTCGCTTACGCAGCTGGGCTGGGACGCGGCTCGCTCCGGCTACAAGGTGATCTTTATTGCCGGCAACGAAGATTTCCTGCAGGGCGATATACCCTGGACACGCGCCTGCGCAGAAGCAAAAAGAAAAGGAGTGATCGTCAACACCATTTACTGCGGCGATAAGCTGCTGGGTATACAGGAACACTGGAAGCTGGGCAGCGAATGCGGCAACGGCAGCTATACGCATATCAACCAGGACGCCCAGATCGACGATATAGCGACACCGTATGACAGTACCCTGTTTGTGCTGAATGACCGGCTGAACGGGACCTATATCGCCTATGGCGCCTCCGGCAGTGCCGGATACAGGAAACAGGCGCAGGTGGACAAGCTGAATATGGGCATGAGCAAATCGGTAGCCGCCAAACGGGTAGCGGTAAAGGGGAACAGCCAGGTATATGGCAACTCTTCCTGGGACCTGGTAGATGCCACCCGCAGCGATAGCCTGTACATAGCCAAAGTGGATCTGGCAACCCTGCCGGACAGTCTGAAAAACAAAAGCCGCGGCGAGCTGCAGCAGATCGTAAAGGGCAAACAGGCTGAACGCTCATTGATCCAGCAGGAAATAGCCGTGCTCAATACCAAACGGGATGCTTATATCGCTGTGAACAAAGGCAAAACGGCCACTACGGAAGGCCAGACGCTTGAATCGGAGATCGAACGAATCATCAAAGAGCAGGCGCGCCGGTTCAACATGATCATCCGGTAACAGGCCGTTGCTAACCTTTTCAATCATTTGCTGATCCAGCCCACCACCTCGTCATGCTGCGCCAGGTAGTGATTGCCATACTCCCCTACCAGCGTGAGCCTGGCGCCGGAAGGAACCAGCTTTTTAGCGGCAGCAGTGGCGAACGGCGCATCCAGCAACCTGGTCTCCTGGCGGGTATTGATGGTGCGCAGTGGCGCAGCCGTAACGGAGCTGCTGGCAATAAAGCCTTCGCGCTGGTCGGGCAGCACCACGCGGTACCAGCTGCCGGCGGCGCCCAGCACCTGCACAATGGTATTGGCGGCCAGCCTTTCCATCACTTCTCCTTTTGCAGACGGCGTGGCGTACAGGCTGGCCGGCACTGTGTTGCGGACAAACCCGTTCACTACTTTCAGCGGCGCAGTAATAGCGGGTATCGCCGGCCGGTCGGGATTTACAAAAGGCAGCGGATCGATGGCGCCGCCCATGGTATAGATACCGAAGTGCAGGTGCGGCACCGTATTACGGGCATTGCCGGTATTGCCCACCAGTCCCAGCACGTCTCCCTTCTTTACGGACTGCCCGGAGGCAGCGATCTGCGAATCCAGGTGCGCATAGTACAGGTTGTAATTTTTGCCCTGCGGGCGCATGAACACTACCTTGCCCCCGAGGTTATTGTCGGTCACCGAGGTCACCCGGCCATCGGCGGCAGCCAGTGCCGGTGTACGGAACTTAGCCGATATATCGATGCCCTCATGGCTGCGGCTGCCCCCATCGCGGCCGGCGCCCCAGGTGCTGATGATGCGTGGGTTGCCGGAGGATTGTACCGGAAAGGCCAGGGACGGCGCCGTGCTGATCACCAGGGTATACTCCACCCCCTTCAGCAGCTCGGGCTGCACCCGCACCAGGAAGCCCGCTTCATTCTCCACATCGTACTCCAGCTGCTGGGTGGCCGTATCCGTGACCCCCAGCAAGCGGGGCGCTTCACCGGCGGCACGTGCCTCCCAGAGCTCGGTAAAGACCAGGGTGCCGGTGGCCGGCACGGTCGTCAGCTTTACCGACAGCCGCTCGCCCCGTTTGGCTGTGAACCGGTAGCCGGCGGCGCCGGGTTTGTCGGCAGCGAAATATCCGGTTTCCCGGTAGGGCAGGCTGATGCTTAGTGGCTGTCCCAGACTTTTTTGCGCTGCAGCCAGCCATTGCCGGCCCATGGCAGAGGTATGCAGCCCGGCGGATTGCAGCCCGTCTGCATATTTTTCATGCGGGGTCTTTTTAGCAAAAATGCCTTTCTGCGATGGGCTGCAGGACAGCAGGACCATGAATAAGAAAACGGCAGCCGGCACAGGTACCGGCCCGGAAAAACGAAGTAGGTGCATACGGGAAGAATTAGAACAGGAACAATGTTGCAAAACCTGCACCGGAACACGGGGCATATCATTTGCACATCCTGTTCAAACAAACGGGATTATGGAAAAAAGAACAATCGGTATTATACTCATCGTGCTGGGCGTAGCGGGACTGGTACTGGCAGGCGCCAACTTCCTGGGCGGCGGCAGCAATAGCTACAATATCAAACAGATACTGACCTTTGGTATTCTCGGCGCCATCTTTTTCTTTGCCGGCATCGGCCTCATCCGCAATACGCGGGACAAAGCCACCTGACCAGCTGTAGACGTTCTTCCACAAAAAGAACAGGCTGACGCACATTCGTGTTACCAAATGTATGTCAGCCTGCGATAAACATTTCCGGCCGGTCAGGCAGGATAAGTGGAAGGTCTTGCTTCTTCGACGGTTTCTTCAGCCTCTGCACGCAGGGAATCGATCTTATCGCTCAGCGAATCCACGAAATCGTCGAAACGATCTTTGAGTTCTCTTCCTTTTTCAGCAATCTTTCTGCGGGTTTCAGAACCTTTATCAGGGGCGAGTAACAAACCGACCACTACACCCAAGGCCAGCCCGGTTAATAATTTGCTCATATACTATTCAATTTTTGCGTTGAAAAATGGTTTCAGTGATATAGTATAAATATCAGGCCAGACTTTCCGCATGTTGTAAATTTGCCGCATGCAAGACTACCTGAAGGATTTGAACGAGCGGCAACGTGAGGCCGTACTGCATATCGATGGGCCGCTGATGATCGTGGCAGGGGCCGGAAGCGGTAAAACCAAGGTGCTTACCACCCGCATCGCCCACCTGATGGCGCAGGGAGTAGACGCCTTTAATATCCTGGCGCTCACGTTTACCAACAAGGCCGCCAAAGAGATGAAGGAGCGGGTGGAAAAGATACTCGGCAACAACGAAGCAAGAAACCTGTATATCGGCACGTTCCACTCCGTTTTTGCCCGCATCCTGCGCGCCGAAGCGCACCGGCTGGGCTATCCCAACCAGTTTACCATCTACGATACGGACGATGCCAAAAGCGTGGTGAAAACGGTGATCAATGAAATGCACCTGGATGACAAACAGTACAAACCCAATACTGTTTACAACCGCATTTCCTCAGCCAAGAATGCACTGATCGGCCCGGCGGAATATGCCACCGATTATTATATCCAGCAGGAAGACATGCGCGGCAACCGGCCGGCCATTGCACAGATCTACGACGCCTATGTAAAGCGCTGTTTCAAAAACGGGGCAATGGATTTTGATGACCTCCTGCTGAAATTTTACGAGCTGCTGAAAGCATACCCCGACAGCCTGAGCAAATACCAGCGCAAGTTCCGGTATATTCTTATCGACGAGTACCAGGATACCAACCCGGCGCAGTACGAGATCATCAAGCTGCTGGGCGCCATGCATGAAAACGTATGCGTGGTGGGCGACGATGCACAGAGCATTTATTCATTCCGTGGTGCCGACATCAGCAACATTCTGAATTTCGAAAAAGATTACCCCGACCTCCGCATCATTAAGCTTGAGCAGAACTACCGGTCGACCAGCACCATCGTCAACGCCGCCAATTCGGTGATCGCCAAAAACAAGGCGCAGATTCCTAAGAATGTCTGGACCAGCAATGAGATCGGATCGCCGATTGAATTAATCAAAGCGGTATCCGACAATGAGGAAGGCAAGCTGATCGCCACGTCGATCTTCGAGGAGAAGATGCAGGCACAGCTGAAGTTCAATGACTTTGTCATTTTATACCGAACGAACAGCCAGTCGCGGGCGATCGAAGAAGCGTTGCGCCGCATGAACATTAAGTACAAAGTCGTGGGCGGCCTGTCGTTCTATCAGCGCAAGGAAATTAAAGACCTGCTCGGCTATCTGCGCTTCGCACTCAATCAGCAGGACGAAGCATCGTTCAGAAGAATCATCAATCTTCCGAAACGCGGTATCGGCGATTCAAATGTTGATAAGATCATTGTCGCCGCCAATGACCACGCCATTTCCATTTGGGAAGTGTTGCAAAATGCGCAGTCTTTTATTGGTGGCAGGGCTGCCAGCCCAGTGGAAGACTTTGTGGCGATGATCAGTCGCTTTCGTTTGGAGATCGAACGAAAGGATGCTTACGACGCTGCGTTTGAGATCGCCAAAGGTTCAGGTCTGCTGCGCGAATTGTATGAAGATAAAACCGTTGAAGGATTAAGCCGGTACGAGAACGTGCAGGAATTGTTGAACGCAATCAAGGAATTTGTTGAGAACC
>JBEVLT010000161.1:0-8034 GCA_040509055.1 Chitinophagaceae bacterium | reverse complement strand
CGGGGTAAGCCGATTGATTTTCAGCGTACAATCTTTATCTTTCGCTGTCTAATCATTCCTGTCGATGTCCCAGCAACCACCTAACTACACGATCCCGGTCAGCTACCGGAGAATGGAAAATTTGCATATCGTTTTCTGGCTTTTCAAAGATATCAGCTGGTGCCTGATCTGGAAACCGCTGGGTATAGCAATGATCTTTCCGACCCTGATCATTGCCATCGTTATCACCATCCGCACCAGGGCAATGGTATCAGAATTGTGTCACAACCTGGCCATCGTATTTTGGATCACAGCTAATGCCTACTGGATGATCAGCGAGTTCCTCCATTTCGATGCTCTGATCGTTTCCGGCAGCATTGCCTACAAGCATGTAGCCGTGATACCGTTTGCCATGGGCATTGTTGTCCTGCTTTATTATTACCTGTACTGGAAGCCGCGGCACAAAAACGCTATCGAGACCCTGTAAAATCAGCTGTTGTAAGATCTGCAACGCGGTTTGTTTACGGAATGGGAAAAAAGAAACTTGCCCTGGACGCCGGATAGCCGGCAGCAGCAGCCATAACGGGAATTGTAAATCACCCGCCTATACATATCTTTCTTTCTGCAACTCTTTCGTTAAGAACTCCTTAACAGTAGGAGGGCGGTACGCTTTGCTTTTGGCACCGTTTTTTCCAATCAATGATGATCCGACGAAGAATCCTATTTCCCCAAACCCTAAAAGACAGGAGTGTACTATGAAAACTATCTTTTCTTCTTTTCGCCTGCCCGTGCTGGCTGTATTGACTGTATTTGCCTTCAGTGCCTGTAATAAGCTGGATGACGACGATATACCGGATGCGCCTGTTTCCGGTTTGATGGCGTTTAACCTGGCCCCTGATGTATCGCAGGCCGCGATCGCGCTTTCGGGCAGCAGTATTACACCGTCGCCGTTAGCATTTAACAGCTACACCGGCGGCTATCTTGCCGTTTATTCCGGCGACCGTTCCATTGAATCGTATAACTATGGATTGAGCAGCTCATTGGCTACCTCCAGCCATACGTTTGCTGAAAACCAATACTATTCAGTGTTTGTGGTAGGCGCCAACAGCAACTACCGGCATGTAGTGGTGGCGGATAACCTGGACGAGCTTTCCGGCTCCGGCCAGGCGTTTGTACGGTATATCAATGCCATACCCGATTCATCCAGGCCGTCCGTAACGATTACGGCAGGTGGCAGCAACATAGTTAATGACAACGCTGCATTTGCATCTGTGTCCGGCTTTGTGGCCGCTAACGCGGGCGATGCGACAGTGAGCGTGACAAACGGGGGCACGATCAATGCCAACCGTACCATTACGCTGGAGCAGGGCAAAATCTATACAGTGTTACTGACCGGTATTCCCGGCACCGGAGATGGCGTGCAGATCAGGTATATTCAAAACGGTACCGTTGACCAGGATGCCGGCAGATCGGCTTCGTCCTCCGGCCGTTCCTCGAATTAACAACGATCGATCTTTAAGCAGCGATGAGCCGGGAGACCGGCTCATTTTTATTTAGTGGTCGTTCAGCGGCAATCCCCTGCGAACAAACTCCTTCCAGTTCAGGTATTCATCTCCTTTGCGGTGTACTTCCATGGTAATGCAATTGTCTACCGGGCATACCAGCTTGCAGAGATTGCAGCCCACACATTCTTCTTCCTTGACAGAATAGGTATTGTAAGGCTTGCCATAAGCCAGGTTAATCGATTGGTGAGACGTGTCCTCGCAGGCGATATAGCAGAGGCCGCAATGAATGCACTTATCCTGGTTGATGCTGGCTATGATGTGGTAATTGATATCCAGGTCTTCCCAGTTGGTCAGCGTAGACACGGATTTACCGATGAAATCGGTGATGGTGGCAAATCCTTTTTCGTCCATCCAGTTGTTCAGCCCTTCGCAAAGATCTTCCACGATGCGGAACCCGTGTTTCATAGCAGCCGTACACACCTGCACGGTGGTAGACCCCAGCAGCATAAACTCCACGGCATCCCGCCAGGTGCTGATGCCGCCGATACCGGAAACAGGTACGTTTCGGGTGACCGGGTTTTGGGCAATGGTCGTCAGCATTTTCAATGCGATCGGCTTAACGGCCGGGCCGCAATAACCGCCAAACGCGCTTTTGCCGCCGACATTCGGGTTGGGGACAAACGTATCGAGATCGATGCCTGTTACCGACTGGATCGTATTGATCAGCGAGAGCGCATTGGTTCCTGCTTCCACGCAGGCCTTGCCGGTAGGCACCACGGAATGCACATTGGGCGTGAGTTTGGTGATCACCGGGATCGTGGCCGCTTCCATCACCCATTCCACAACCATTCGCGCAATTTCAGGGTCCTGACCTACCGAAGCGCCCATGCCACGCTCGGTCATGCCATGGGGGCAGCCGAAATTCAGTTCAAAACCATGTGCACCGGTATCTTCTACTTTTTTGATCAGTTCGTGCCAGCTTTGCCGGTCGTTATCGGCCATTAGCGAAACGATCATGGCCCGGTCGGGAAACAAACGCACACATTCGGCAATTTCACGCAGGTTGATGTCGAGCGGGCGGTCGGAGATCAGTTCGATGTTGTTGAACCCCATTACACGTCCGCCATTGAAGTCGACAGCAGAATAGCGGGAGGATACGTTTTTGACCTGCGAGCCCAGCGTTTTCCAGACTACGCCGCCCCAGCCGGCTTCAAAAGCCCGGAGCACGTTGTATTGCTTATCCGTGGGTGGCGCACTCGCCAGCCAAAAGGGATTGGGCGATTTGATGCCGAGGAAATTTGCGGATATATCTGCCATGGGAGTACGTTAAAAGTTAGAATTTAAAATTGTAGCCCGAGATAAGCAAGAATGGCCTTTGCACCGTCTTTGCCTGCCTGTGCGGCGTCTACTACCTCCCTGCCACCGTTTACGGCATCGCCGCCGGCAAATACACCATTGATATTAGTAGCGCAATTAGCTGCGATGGCGATCCTGCCGTGTTGATGAACGACACCACTGGCAGCAACCAGCTCTTCAAATGGTACCTGCCCGGCTGCTTTGATCACCATGTCCACGTCGAGGCTGAACATTTCGCCGGTATCGACAGGGGAGCGGCGGCCACTGGCATCAGGTTCGCCCAACTGCATTTTGCTGCAGACCAGCTGCGTCACTTTTTGATCCGTTCCCCTCACTTCTTTGGGGGCGGCCAGCCAGATGATCTCACAGCCGTCGAGTTTGGCAATATCCAGCTCTACGTCCGTACAGGGCTTTTCTGCCTCCGTTCTGCGGTACACCAGGGTCACTTCTTTTGCCCCCAGGCGCTTTGCCTGCGTGGCCGCGTCGATGGCCGTCATGCCCATACCGATCACGGCTACCTTGTCGCCGACCGGCACCGATGCATAACCTTTGCTGCGCAGGTCGTATATGAAACTGATGGCATCTACGACCCCGGGCAGCTCTTCGCCGGGGATATCGAGCCGCCTTGCTACACCAACGCCGATGCCAAGAAAGACCGCATCATAGTTCTGCTGCAGTTCGCCCAGTGAAATATCTTTCCCCAGTTCCTGGCCGTATTTTATGTCAATGCCGCCGATAGACGTGATATAATTCACTTCGTCCTCGCAGAACTGCGGCGTTACTTTATAGGCGGCAATACCATAGGTCATCAGCCCGCCGCCTTTGGCTTCTTTTTCATAAATAGTTATATCCACTCCCTCCCGGCTGAGCACATGTGCACAGCTCAGCCCGGCGGGACCAGCTCCAACGATGGCTACCTTTTTACCGGTGGATGGTTTGCGTTCAAACAGCCGCCATTGGTGTTCCATTGCTTTTTCAGTAGCATAGCGCTGCAGGCGGGCTATCGGGATCGGCACTTCTTCCAGGAGGTTGTACACGCAGGCGCCCTCGCAAAGCTTTTCTACGGGGCATACTTTGGAGCAACCGGCCCCCATGATGTTGGCCGTAAAAATAGTATGTGCAGATCCCTTTACGTTATCGCTGGCGATCTGTTTAATGAATTTTGGCACATCGATGCTGGTAGGGCAGGACTTGGTGCAGGGCGCATCATAGCAGAACAAACACCGGTTGGCCTCCACCTGTGCGGCCGTTTTGTTTTCAAACGGCGGGTGAATGTCGCTGAAGTTATCCAGGTATTGTTCCGGCGTCAGCCTGTTGTTTTCAATTGCCATTTATTGTTATTTAGCCAATGCTGGTCGTTTCAGTTGAAGATATCGAACATTCTCAAAGCTCTACCAGTTTGCCATAGGTTTCCGGCCGCCTGTCCCTGAAAAACTGCCATACGCTCCTCACTTCTTCGATCATATCCAGGTCGAAGCTGGCCACCAGCAATTCGTCGTTGTCTTCACTGGCCTGGGCGAATATTTGTCCTCTTGGGTCAACGAAATAGGAAGATCCGTAAAATTTACCCAGGTTCCAGGGCTTTTCTTCACCCACCCGGTTGATGCAGCCCATGAAATAACCATTGGCGGCCGCATGCGCCGGCTGCTCCAGCTTCCACAGGTATTGCGACAGGCCGGCTACCGTGGCCGAGGGATTGTAAACGATCTCCGCCCCGTTTAACCCCAGTATCCTGGCGCCGTCGGGAAAGTGGCGATCGTAACAGATGTATACGCCCACTTTGGCATACCGTGTCTGGAATACAGGATACCCAAGGTTGCCGGGCTTGAAAAAGAACTTTTCCCAGAATCCCGAGGTATGCGGTATATGGTTTTTGCGGTACTTGCCCAGGTAAGTACCATCCGCATCGATCACGGCGGCAGTATTGTACAATACGCCGGCCTGCTCCTTTTCATATACCGGCACGACCATCACCATGCTGTATTTCCGCGCATATTCCTGCATCCGTTCGATGGTAGGGCCCGGAACCGTTTCGGCCGATTCGTACCAGGCTTTGTCCTGCCCCGGGCAGAAATAGGGTGTATTGAATATCTCCTGGAAGCACAATATCTGTACGCCTTTTTTTCCGGCCTCTTCGATCAGCGGAATATGTTTTTGCACCATGGCTTCCTTGATCTCTTCGATGCTACCTTCTCCTTCCGTTTTCGGAAGGCTCATTTGGATCAGTCCTGATGTTACGATTCTTGGCATATCTGAATGGTTAATAGGTGAGAACAGCTATATTTTACCCTGTACTTTATTGCGCTTAATGAATTGCCCGTATCCTTTTTCCACCAGGCATGCATTGTTGTCGATCACCACCTTGCCGCGCAGCAGCACCGTTTTTACTTTCCCGGTCAGTTCCCAGCCCTCGTACCCTGAATAATCGACGTTCATGTGATGAGTTTCGGCGGAAAGAGTATGCTTTTCATGCGGGTCGAAGATCACGATATCCGCATCGCTTCCTGCCGCGACCGTTCCCTTGCGCGGGAACATGCCGAATATCTTCGCAGGATTGGTGCACGCTACTTCCACATATTTGTTCAGCGTAATGCGGCCTTTGTGCACGCCCTCGCTGTACAGTAGTTCCATCCTGTTTTCGATAGCCGGGTGGCCATTGGGGATTTTTGAAAAATCGTCTTTGCCCATCAGTTTTTGTTCCCACCGGAACGGGCAATGGTCGGTGGCCACCACCTGCACCAATCCCTGGTTGATGCCCGCCCACAGGGTTTCCTGGTCCTTCTTTTCACGCAGCGGCGGGCTCATTACCCACTTGGCTCCTTCAAAGTCTTGCTGGTACAGCGATGCATCTAATATTAAATACTGTATGCAGGTCTCCACGAAAAGATGCTGGTTGCGCCGCGTGGCATTGCGCACCGCGTTCAGGGCGCCTTCGCAGGTCAGGTGAACGATGTAACCGGGACAGCCGGTATAATTCGCCATATCGGCAAACCGCTCGCTGGCTTCTGCTTCCGTTACCTCAGGTTGGGATAAATAATGATACAGCGGGGCGCGGTGGCCTTCGGCGCGGTGCTTCGCTACCAGGTAATCGATCATATCCCCATTGGTGGCATGCACGTTGATCAGGCCCCCGTGTTTTTTTACTTCTTCCATCAGGCCGATCATCTGCCGGTCGTCGATCATCAGGGCTCCCTTGTAGGCCATAAAGGTTTTAAAAGAAGTAATGCCTTCTTCCTCGATAAAATGCCTGATCTCCCGGCGCGTCTCCTCATTGAAGTCGGTGACGGCCATATGAAAACTGTAATCGCCCACACAAGTGTTATCGCTCCGGCTTTGCCATTCCTGCAGGGCCGATTGAAGGGAATTGCCCTGTTTCTGCAGGATAAAATCGATCACCGTGGTGGTGCCGCCAAAAAGAGCCGCCCGGGTACCCGTCTCATAGCTGTCGCTGGAAAAGGTGCCCATAAACGGCATGTCGAGATGCACATGGGGATCGATACCCCCGGGCAATACCAGTTTGCCGGAAGCGTCGATATGTTCGGCGGCTGTTACCGGCAGGTCGCGGCCGATCGCTTTGACGATCCCGTCTTCGATAAAAATATCTGCCACATAATCGTCGGCAGCGGTAATAATCCGTCCGTTTTTAATCAGCAGCGACATAGGCAGTCTTGTTTGAAGCAGCGCCCGCGCCAGGCCGGTGCGAACGCATGAATAAGATATAAAGAATACCGCTTACAAAAAAACCCACGAACCAGGCATAGTTGTACAGGTGAGTGATCCAGCCGGGTACGATGTCTGCCGGGATCAGTTTTATGGTAACCAGGAAACCCGGTACATTTGGCAATATACCCAACAGCAATGCCCAGATGGCTTTAAGATTGTACCCTCCGCTGAAGCGGTATTGCCCGTCGGTAGCATACAGGTCGTTTACCGATAGCTGTTGCCTGCGGATAAAATAATAGTCGGCGATCAGGATGCCGCCTACCGGCCCCAGCAAACTGGAATAACCCACGAGCCATGTAAAGATATAACCGCTGGGGTCGGACACCAGCTTCCAGGGAAAGATCAGGATGCCCACCACGCCCGTGATATAACCGCCCACACGAAAGTTGATCTTTTTCGGCGACAGGTTGGAAAAATCGTTGGCCGGGCTGACAATATTGGCCGCAATGTTCGTAGCCAGGGTTGAAATAGCTACTGCAATCATGGCGAAACTGACCATCAGTTTGTTTTCAAATTTACCCGCCAGCTGAACGGGGTCCCAGATGGTGCTGCCGAATACGATGGCGGTGGCTGAGGTAACCACTACGCCGATAAAAGCGAACAGGGTCATGGAAGAAGGCAGACCGATGGCCTGGCCCCTGATCTGCGCTTGCTGCGACCGGGCGTAGCGGGTAAAATCGGGAATGTTCAGCGACAGGGTAGCCCAGAAACCAACCATGCCGGTAAGGGCCGGGAAAAAATAGTTCCAGAAGGCAGCACCGGTCAGCTTCGAGGGCTGTTCCAGAATGGGACCTAACCCGTTGGCAGCACTGATGGCCCAGAACAACAAAGCAAGCGCCGCGACCGGTAAAAAAATGGCTTTGAATACCAGCAATTTCCGGATGCTTTCTACGCCCAGGTACACCACCAGCATATTCAGCAGCCAGAATGCAAAAAAACAGGCAAACGGCAGGGCATTGGGAAACAATGCATCGGTGGAGATCTCCGGCAGCGAAGGATTCCAGGCACGCAGCATGTAATAGATCGCCATACCCCCGATCCAGGTTTGTATACCAAACCAGCCACAGGCCACAATCGCCCGCAGGATAGCCGGGATATTGGCGCCTTTGGTACCAAAACTGGCACGGGCAAATACAGGAAAGGGAAT
The DNA here is from genome assembly GCA_040509055.1 of Chitinophagaceae bacterium. Classification (GTDB taxonomy): domain Bacteria; phylum Bacteroidota; class Bacteroidia; order Chitinophagales; family Chitinophagaceae; genus JAJKIP01. The sequence goes on along the minus strand of JBEVLT010000161.1, from coordinate 324 downwards.
GCCATATTTGGCGCCGGCATGGCCGTTGAGGATCATGGGCACCAGCACGATGCTATTTCCCAGGAAGATCGTCAGGATGGCCTGCCACCAGTTCATGCCGCCGCCAATCAGCGAGCTGGCCAGCATATAGGTAGGAATGCACAGGCTCATGCTGATCCATAGGGCTGCATAGTTCCAGGTACCCCATTTCCGTTTGGACGGTGGCACCGGCGCCAGGTCTTCGTTTGTCAGGGAGGACGCAGGTATATTTTGATTGTTTGTCATAAACAAGTTGCTCAGTCTGGCTTTTCTCTCCGAAGGAGATAAAGATTTATAAAATATATT
>JBEVLT010000160.1:0-7396 GCA_040509055.1 Chitinophagaceae bacterium | reverse complement strand
ATGTAGTGGCTGAAGCAGGCGAAGGTCTGGTGGTTAAAGGCAGGGTAAATATAAGGCAAACCGCTAAGTTTATTTATACCTGCGGACTGGCAGCCGCCAATTCCTGAACGGCGACAACCGCCGGTGATGGTTTTTGATCCTTTTAGAAAAAAAGGCCGCTTCTTTCGAAGCGGCCTGGCGGAGGAGAGTGGTTTTTCAACATCGTTTATTCCACAAGCAGTTTTTCGGTATGCCGCAGAACTGCTCCTGATAATTTCAGTACATACATTCCCCTTTTCAGATCGCCTGGCAGCTGAACAGGGTAATTAACGGATGTACCGGTATGACTGACCTGTTGCCGGTATGCAAGCTGCCCCGTCATGGTATACAGCTCCAGCATATACCTGCCTGCATCGATGCCATCCAGCCGCAGGACAAATCGTTTACCCGTAACAGGATTGGGGTAGGCTTTTATCGCCTTTCCGGGCTCCGTTTCTGCGGATGCCGCTTCCGGCTCGTTGTTGGTCCTGCTCGTGTACCGGCTTGCGCCCTCGTCTACATCCGTGATCTTTATTTTCAGCCGAAGAATGACGGCAGAACTTCCATCCGACATCTTTACCGATACCATATACGTATTATCTCCATTGGCATCGGCAGGCTGCTCAAAATCCGGGGCGGTGATGAACAACAGGTTGCCGGTTGCCTGGTCGATCGCGAATAAAGCGGCATCTTCCTCACCAAAAATCGTGAGCGCGATGCCACCACCCGGCGCCCCGCCTGTCGCTTCCAGGTTGGTCACTTCCACCGAATTCTCCGGAAGCTTCATGGTCATGGTGAGCATCATCGGGGTATCATACACATCGGCAACCTTTACACTGAACTGTTGCGTGGAGGCCAGGCTGCCATCGGATGCACGAACCGTTACCGTATAAATATTATCGGTATTGGCATCTGCGGGATGCTCATAATCCGGGGCATTGACAAATGCCAGCTTACCGGTTGCAGGATCGATGGTGAACAGGGCTGCATCGCCGCCGGTTACAAGGCTGTACGTAACCATATCACCGGCATCGCCATCGGTGGCCGCAGCCATCGTTACCGCAGTAGTGTTTTCAGGAAGCTGCAGCTCCACTACCGCATTTCCATTGTGCGAGATAAATACCGGGGTATTGTCATTTTCATTCGTGATCTTGATCTTGAACCGCTGGCTGGCGCTCAGGCTGCCGTCGAATGCTTCTACGGTTACCATGTACACATTGTCGCCATTCATATCTGCCGGCTGGTCAAAATCCGGAGCGGTGACAAACTGCAGCACACCTGTTGCCGGGTCCACGGAACACAGAGATCCGTCCTCACCAACAGCGATCCGGTACACGATCGTGGTTCCCGGCTCCTTGTCAACCGCCCAGACCGTACCGATTGTTGCTGTATTCTCCGCTACCCTCAGGGTGACGGAGGCATCCCCGTCATAGGAGCCGAACTCCGGCGCATTGTCGTTCGCATTGGTTACTTTCACCTTGAACCGCTGAACGGCCGTATATGTACCGTCTGACGCCTGTACGGATACCAGATACAGGTTATTCTCATCCGGATCCGAAGGATGTTCGAAGTCAGGCGCTGCGTTAAAGACCAATTCACCAGTGGCAGGATTGACCGTAAAATAAGCGCCGTCATCGCTGCTCAGCACGCTGTAGACGATCATACTGCCAGGGTCGGCGTCGCTGGCAATAACCGTCGCAACGGCAACCTGGTTTTCCGGCACATTCAGCGTTGTGCTTGCTGCACCGCTATACGAAGTGATCACGGGGGAATGCTCATTCTTATCTGCAACAGTGATCACAAATGCCCTTTCTACAAACAAGGCACCGCCATCCTCAGCCCTGATCCGCACGCTGTAAGAAGGTTTGGTCTCATAATCGGGCATCACATTTATTTTCAGCTGATCGCCGGTGATGATAAACGAAGCGTTGTCCGCACTGCTATCCCCGGTCACCAATTTATAGGTAAAGCTGTCGCCTGCGTCAGGATCGATGGTGCTAAGCGTACCCACCAGGGTACCTGCTGCTGCATTTTCATCGACGAGGGAAGCGCTGAGGAGGAGGTTGGCCGGTGCATTGTTCGGAGTGCCGTTACTCCTCACCACCGTCACCGTATAGGTATTCGTTACCGTCAGGTTTGCAGAAGTGACGGCAATGGTAATCGTATTATCGCCCGGGCTCAGTACAATTGCACCCGAAGGCTGACCGGAAAGAACGTTGATCCCGTTTACCTTTATCGTGGATGAAAGATCCAGCGCTACCGGCGTTATGGTCAGGCTGGTAACAGCCGCCTGCACCGTGTCGGCATACGCAGTGAGCGGCCGCTGGAAAGCAGGGGACAAAGCGCCTGCACTGATGGCCAGGCTTTTTAATACCGCCACAGGATATTCATAAGCTCCCGCAGAGGGTACCAGCGCATGCCGGGTTTTCCCCGCGAAATCGGTCGTAATTCCCGTACCGCTGGCGCCGGCACCTGCCACATACCTGCTGGCATCCGGTTTGATCTCCAGGCTGACAAGATCGGTAAACAGAGCGGCAGAAGGGATCTGCGAGATGGAATGAAACGAGCTGTTCACATCCCCACCGGTCATTTTCCATCCGGCGATACTTTTATCGGAAGTGCCCCACCAACCGATCTTTGCTGAATCTGAAGTGATCAATACATTATAATCCGAAGTAGCGGTGGTCCAGTTCTCTGCCGGGCTGGAACTGCCGTTGTAAAGTAGGTAGTGCGATCTGTTGCCACCGGTCCTTTCATTGACCAGCAGGTTGTTGCGGATCGTCAGTGTATTGTTGTATTCGGATCTTCCTATCGGATAGCTGGCCGCTCCATTGGAAGGGCCTCCGTTATTGCCTCCGACATAGATGGTATTGTGATAGATGTGGGCCCTGGGATAAGACGCCCTGATACCCGCTATTTCACAGTTGTTGGTATTTGTGCCATTGGTGAGGGAGATCAGGTTGTTATAGATCTCGGCATTGGTGCGGATATCCAGGCCTGTCAGCATTGTGGCGGAAGGCGAAGCCACATTATTGACGGACGTAAAGTCATAGATCCTGTTGTTATAGATCCTTGCCTTGCTGCTCGAGCTGGCAACGAGCACCACCCCGGTCACATAGCTGCGGGCAGAGGCATTACCGGTCAATGATGCAGTAGAAGTAAGCCGTAAGCGGCGGATCGTATTATTCCGGATCACGGTAGAATCCCCCTCTGTGGCAATACCCTGGAAATTATAGGACACCCCGGTCCTCTGCAAGGAGGAATACAGATCGGATATCAGATTGCTGTCGATGATGGCAGTGCTGGAGCTTGTATTGTTGATACCCGTGATCAGCGGGTTGGCCGATGAGCCGCTATAGCTGAATGTGACCCCCGCGATCGTATTGCTTTTATAATTGACGATCGCAAAAACGGGAAGGGTAGCCGAGATGCCATTAAAGCTGAATGCTGCGGCAGGTGATGTGAACCGGATATTATCGGTCGCATTAGTGCTTCCAATCTGGTTATTACTGATATTGAAGACCTGCCCCATCTCCAACGGCGAAAAATTCACGTTGATCCCATGAAGTACATTGGCGGAGCTTGAGCTTGATGTTCCAACCACCGTGATACCACCGATGGTATTGCCGGTAATGCTGCCCCCAAGCCGGGAAGTAAATGAAATAATGGCCGGAGCAATGATGCTGGTAGATGTGCCCCCCACGGATATCTTGATATCATCATATCCTTCAGGATTACCGATCTGGTTATCCGTCACATCTACCCTGCTGCCGGCAACCTGTATCGCATGAAAAATAGCATAGTTGGGGGAAGGCACTTTTTCTACCGACAGGTCAATCTTCCGTATCGTATTGTTGTAAATCCTGTTATTTTCCCCGGTAATCGTAGCATTTGCAAAGGAGATCCCGATAAACCGGGAAGAGGCGGTGCCTGCGCTGGAAATCCTGTAAGCCGTACCTCCGCATTCAGGCGCAGTACCCCCGATATAATTACCGGATATGGTCATATTGGAAGCAGCAGGATCATTGATGTAAATACCATACATGATCGCGGCCGTAGCCGTGTTCGTGATCGGGCGGGTCTGGTAAAAACTGTTGCCGGTCACCGTAGCAGATCCTGTACCCTGGTCAAGACTGATACCGATGCTGCTGGCTGATGATTTATAAATATTGACCAGCCTGTTGTGCATGATGACGGTACCGGAATTGTATGCCGCAGTATCGGTAGCATCGCTTACCGAGCAAATGCCGATACCTGGCGTGGCAGTGGAAGTGCTAAGACCTGTAATGGTACAATAGCTGATCGTGTTGTGATCATTGCCGGCTGTGCTTTGCGTGCCGCCCAGCAACACCACTCCGGTCGTAGTGACTGTGCTTTGCCCTTCCAGCTGCAGGTACGTGAGCGTATTGTTTTGCGCGTCGTTTGCAAACTGGATCGTGGCGCCCGAGCTGGTTGAGGTGGTATTGCGCAGGATCCATCCGGTGGTGTCGCCGACCCCTCCCGGTCTGCCGTCGAAGGTGATCCGGTCGGCACTGTCCAGCATGATCAGGCCCTTGTAGCTTCCCGGTGATCCGGCCGTGGTACGTGTTGTCACCCCGGCCTTTGGCCGGATGGTTACCGTCCAGTCGCCGCCCCGGGCATTGATTGGTGTAAAGGTGATGGGGAAGGTTTCACCGGTAGTACCATCGTAATCGCTGTCCAGTTCAAAGATCACATGCCCGGTTACATCCGCCTTGCCCAGGATGCCCGCTACATCCGATAGTTTTTTAAAGGTATGACTGCTGCCTACACGATAGGTGCCTGCGAGGAAAAACTCGTATTCAAACGCACCCGGCGCAGGAACACTGGCATCGCGCATTTTCCCTGTATAGTCTGTCGCGATCCCTGTTCCGCTCGTTCCTTTCCCCGTTACATAAGTTTGCGCATTGGTCCTGATGCTCAGATCAGCGGTAGCAGTATCAGTGAATAAGTCAGCAGGAGAGATTTGCGAAACCGTATAAAAAGTACTGTTAGCATCACCGCCGGTTGTTTTCCACTGGTCTGCATTCAGCTCGGAACTGCCCCATTTGCCGATCCGGTTCAGATCCCGGGCCAGTAGTACATTATAGTTCGTTGTGGCGGTTGTCCAGCCCGTTGTTGGGGTGGCAATCCCGTTGTAGAAAATATAATGGGCCCCGCTCCCGCCGGTCCGTGCGTTTACCAGCAGGTTGTTGCGGATGGCCAGGGTAATCCCTGTAGCAGATCTGCCCGCCGCAGCGCTGGAAGCAGCGCCTGTGCCGCTGCCGCTGCCGCTGATATAAACTGTATTATGATACACCTTAATATTGCCGCTTGCAGCATAAATACCCCTGATCTCGCAATTATTTTTATGAACTCCGTTATTCAGGAAAACGAGATTATTGTAGATCGTGGCGCCGCCACGGATGTCCATCCCCCAGAGAGCAGTAAGTAACATTGTGCCCTCATTGGCAGACGCAAGGTTATAAATCTTGTTATTGTAAACATTGGTAATCACACCACCCAGGTTCCGGCCTATCACTATTCCGGCAATTACGCTGGTGTCCAAGGCTGCATTATTGATGACGGTACCGGTCAGGCGCAGGTTTCTCACGGTATTGTTGCTGATCACGGAGGTTTCCGCATGACTCCAGATGCCCTGGAAGCTGAGGGCCTTGCCGGGCGTGAGCGAGGCGGATGAAATATCCGAGATCAGGTTGCCATCAAAGGTGCCTACCCCTCCGGCGTTTACAGACTGCTGCGTAATGCCTGTAATGACCAGCGGGACCGATGAGCCGGCATACGCAAGGGAGACCCCTGCCACCGTGTTGTTCGTAAAGCTGACAGAAGTTTTGGCCTGGATCAGTGTATAAATGCCTGTAAAGTCCACCGGCATGGTAGCCCCTGTTGACCTGATATTGTCCGTAATGGTGGTGCTCCCGATCACATTGTTGCTGATCGTAAAGGGTTGTGTGGCATCGGAAGGCACAAATGATGCCCGGATACCATATATTGTATTGGCAACAGATGGAACAAGGTTTCCCTGTATGGTAATGCCTCCCATTTTATTGCCGGTAATGCTTCCTCCTTCCCGGGAAGTAAAATCAATAAAAGACGGAGCTATATTATAGGCTGAGCCGCTATTTGCGATCAGGGTGATATGATCATGTCCTTCTACATTGCCGATGGTATTATCGGTCACCTCTACTTTTCCTCCCCGGATCCGGATCCCCATAAAAAGAGACCAATCGGATGAGGGTGGGGCGTCCTGCGTAATCTTAATATTACGGATCGTATTGTCGCTTACGACATTGTTGACACCCGTGCCATTGGAATTGTTGAATGCCACACCCGCAAAGATGATGGAACCGCCTCCTGTGCCTGAAATCGTATAGGGGGTGCCTCCGCATTCAGGCGCCGTGCCTCCGATGAAATTGTGGCTGATGTCCATCCCCGAAGCAAGGCGTTCATTCACTGCGACGGCAAAGATGGCGGTGCCGATCGTTGTCGAGGTCATCGCCTGCGTCTGGTAAAAACTATTGTAACTAACAGTAGCAGCCGTAGTACCGGTATTCAGATGTACAGCGATGCCACTCGTCCCCTGTCTGTAAAAGAGGCCAAATTCATTGTGGGTGATGATCGTTCCAGAATTGAAAGCGGCTATATCCGTAGCATTATTTTCGGAATAAATACCTGCTGCTGCAATAGTCGGTGCGCTGCTCCTGGCCTTGATGACGCAATAGCTGATGGTGTTATTATCATTGCCCTGTGTACCTGTTGTGCCCGCCAGGTACACGATGCCCATACCCGTAAAATCTGTCTGTCCTTCCAGCTGCAGCCAGGTCAACGTATTGCTTTGCGCATCATTCAGCAGCTGGATGGCAGCACCACCATTGCTGGAATTCTGTATCAGCCAGCTTTTTGCGGTACCGGTGCCTCCCGGCCTGCCATCCAGGACCAGGTTGTCTGTACCATCCAGCGTTATGATATGCTTATTGACACCGGGTGTTCCTCCGGTGGTCCGCAACGACACTCCAGCTTTTGGACGTATGGTCACGGTCCAGCTGCCGGTCGAATTAAACTGCTTGAAAACGATCGGGAATGTTTCGCCGGTGGTGCCGGTGTAATCACTATTCAACTCGAAGATAACATTACCGGTAACGGTATTGGCGGCATTATTAAGGACTGCAGCCACATCTGTCAGCTTTTTATAGACCGGTTGGCTGCTGCCAACCTGGTAAGTACCGGATAAGGATGCAGGTGGGTTTTCGCCCGCTTTCAGAATGGTAAGTCCAAGCAGGTTCAGGAAAGCAAAAAGCAGCAGTTTTTTCATGGTTTTATTATTTGCAGTCATGATGATATGCCAGTGTTTTCAGAGGGG
>JBEVLT010000159.1:0-13387 GCA_040509055.1 Chitinophagaceae bacterium | reverse complement strand
GATCTATACAGGTGTGGTGTATACTTTCAATGTTGTAAGCTATACCGGTGGACTGCAATCGCTGGTGGCCTCTCCGGATATGAAATGTGAGGAAAAGTCTATTAACAATATCGGTTTCGATGCTACGTTGCTGAATAATACCCTTGATCTTTCGGCCGAGTACTACAATGCAAAAAGTACGGATATCCTGGTGGGCATCACCATCCCGGCCAGCGTGGGGTTCAATAACCTGAACCCGGTGGTCAATGCCGCCTCGCTCAAAAATTCAGGGATCGAGATCGCTGCAGCCTACCACAAACGCACCGGTGCATTTACCTACGAGATCGGCGCTAATTTTTCCACGGTGAAAAACGAAGTGCTGTCGCTTGGGCTGAACAACGAAGCACTGGTAGGCGTAGGCGCCCGTACGGTGGTCGGCCGTGAAGTGGGGGAACATTACGGGTTTGTGTATGAAGGCATTTTTCAAACACAGGCCGAGATCAATGCACATGCTACCCAGTTTGGCGCTGTGCTGAAGCCGGGTGATGTGAAATACAAAGACATCAGTGGTCCTGAAGGCAAGCCGGACGGCGTGGTGAACGAAGCCTATGACCGCGTATCGCTGGGCAGCGGTATTCCCCGGTTCCATTACGGGTTCAATTTTTCTGCTGCCTATAAACGTTTCGATTTTTCGCTCTTTGCTTCCGGCAGCGGCAAATTCCTGATCAATAGCCGCATGTACCGGGATCTGCATCATTCGGCCGGAGCGCTGAACTATAGCGCCGACATGCTGGACCGCTGGACGCCCGCCAACACCGATACCGATATCCCAAGGTTGAACGACGACGATGTCAACAATTTCAAGGACTCCGACCGACCGGGCTGGCTGCAGGACGGTACTTACCTGCGGATCAATACGCTGTCTGTAGGCTACTCGTTCCGTGAGAACATCATCAAAGGGCTGCAGAGCTCACGCATTTACCTGAGCGCACAGAACCTGTATACGTTTCAGGCGTACAAGAGCTATAATCCCGATTTCACTTCCGGGGTGCTGAATCCCGGGTTCGATTTCGGATCATACCCGAAACCAAGGACCATTATGCTGGGCGTACAACTGATCTTTTAAGCACTAACTGTTTAAATCAATCATCATGAAAAAGATATTTTACCTGCTGACCGGTTGTTTTCTCATCGCCAGCGGGTGCGACAAAAAGCTGGACATGAGCAATCCCAACCTGCTCACTTCCGCCGATTACTGGAAAACAAAAGACCAGGCCTATGCCGGTGTAACGGCGGTCTATAATGCGTATACCGTAGACGGGACCTATATGCGTTCCTTCCCGGGACTGACGGACAGCCGGGGCGACGATTTTACCGGCGACAGTCCCTGGCTGGACCTGGTGCTGACCGGGCAGTTTATCATTCCCACTACTTCCGATCCTGTATTCTGGATATGGAGAGACCTGTACCTCGTGGTAAACAGGGCCAACCAGGTGCTGGCTTATGTGACACCGTATGAAGAATCCGTGCTGCCGGCCGAAGAAAAGAAGCGCCTCCTGGGCCAGGCGTATTTCCTGCGCGGGCTGGCTTACTATAACCTGGCCACTTCGTTCAAGATCGTACCGGTGATCACGTCGCCGGTTACCAAACCCAGCGATTATTCCGCGCCAACGGCAACGGAAGAAGAGCTGTGGAACCAGGTGTTCTCCGATCTGCAGAATGCAGAGGCCAACCTGCCCGTGTCTTACGATAACGTGACAGGGCAGGATAAAGGCAACAAAGGCCGCGCTACCAAAGGCGCTGCTGCGGGCTTGCTGGGCAAGGCATACCTGTACCGGAAAGACTATGCAAAAGCAGGCGCGCAGTTTGAAAAGTTCTTCGGCTCCGGCCCGCTGGCCGGTGTGTATTCGCTGATGCCCGACTACCGCGACAATTTCAAAGACATCAATGAGAATAACAGCGAATCGCTGTTCGAGATCCAGTTTACCGAAGGCATCGGCAGCGATATCAACTGGTGCTGCAACCCGGTCGGTTCCTGGAAACAAGTGCAGGCGATTTCCGTAACATACGGCATGGAAGGCGCAGGTTTTTCCGATTACCTGCCTACACGCTGGATCTATAATGAGTTCAAGGTGGAAAAAACGGTTGCCGACAAGAGCGATCCGCGGCTGCTGGTGACCATTGCCTCTTATGAGCCGGCCGACGGTTCCACACAGGCATATGGCAGGGCCTGGTTCAATTCGCCTACTGCCATTTACCCCCGGAAATACACCAACGACGGGGTGGGCAATGGTAAGCCGTTCGAGGGTGTGGCAGAGTCCGGGATTAACTACCGTGTACTGCGTTATGCCGATATCCTGCTGATGTATGCCGAGGTACTGAACGAGACCAACCGTACCAGCGATGCGTATGCATATATCCAGCAGGTGCGCACAAGGGCCAACCTGCGCAACCTGGCTACCGTACGGCCGGGAATGACCCAGGCGCAAATGCGCGACCAGCTGGCGCATGAACGGGCACTGGAGTTTGCCATAGAAGGACAACGCATCAACGACATCATCCGCTGGGGCTGGCTTTACGATCCGGCCAGGCTGGCGGCGCTGAAAGCGCATGATGCCGATTTCAATACCTGGACGCCGGGCAATGAATATTTGCCGATCCCACAGGTGGAGCTGGATGTAAACCCCAACCTGAAGCCGAACCCGGCCAACTGACCAGGCTGGTGGGACGATACCTGATGAATGAGAAACCATTCCTGTTTCATTCGGTAGGGTAGTGAAAGCACACAAGAGGCAGGGATTGCCATCAGACGATTTGACTACTTCTAAAAAGAACATACATGCAGGCAACTGCAAAAAAAATAAGAACGGGAACCTGGCTGGCGGCCGGCATCTGTTGCCTGCTTTCACATGCTTCCTTTTCGCAGCCCGTCCAGGTTTCGCTGAACGAAGGGCAGGCCAAAGACACGATCAGCAGGCATATTTACGGTCATTTTGCGGAGCACCTGGGCCGCTGCATCTACGACGGTTTCTATGTGGGTGATACCAGTGCCATCCCCAACCGCGACGGCGTGCGGCAGGATATCATCGGTGCACTAAAAAAACTAAAAGTACCCAATCTGCGCTGGCCCGGCGGCTGCTTTGCCGATACCTATCACTGGAAAGACGGCATCGGCCCGAAAAACAAACGGCCCGTGATCGTGAACCGGTGGTGGGGCGGTGTGACGGAAGACAACAGTTTCGGTACACACGACTTCCTCAATCTTTGCGAAGCCATCGGTGCAGAACCTTACCTGGCTGGCAATGTGGGCAGCGGTACGGTGCAGGAACTAACAGACTGGGTACAGTATGTCAACTTCGACGGAGTAAGCCCGATGTCGAAGCTGCGCAAAGAGAATGGCAGGGATAAATCCTGGCGGGTACGGATGTGGGGCGTGGGTAACGAAGTATGGGGCTGCGGTGGTAATATGACACCGGAACACTATGCCGATATATACCGCCAGTACGCCACGTTTATGACGGACTGGACCAACAGCGACCGTTTGTTCCGCGTGGCATCGGGCGCCAATGTAGACGATTATCACTGGACGGAAGTAATGATGCGGGACATTCCCCGGCACATGCTGGAAGGCGTGGCGCTGCATCACTATTCCTTTGTGGAATGGACCAACAAAGGTTCGTCGACGGATTTTACTGAACAGCAATATTTTGCTACGATCAAACGGGCCCTGTACATGAACGAGCTGGTGACACGGCACGCCACGATCATGGACAAATACGATCCTGCCAAACGTACGGCGCTGGTGGTGGACGAATGGGGCGGCTGGTACAATGTGGAACCGGGTACGAACCCGGGGTTCCTGTACCAGCAAAACACCATGCGCGATGCCATGATCGCCGGGGTGACCCTGAACATATTCAACAACCATTGCGACAGGGTAAGGGCCGCCAACCTGGCACAGACCGTGAATGTGCTGCAGGCCGTTATCCTCACCGATAAGGAAAAAATGATCCTGACGCCCACTTACCATGTGATGGAGATGTATAACGTGCACCAGGATGCCGTGCTGATACCGGTACATGTCCGTTCCGGTGATTATGTATGGAACGGCCAGCGGATCCCTGCTGTTTCCGCGTCTGCGTCGAAAGACAGGAGCGGTGCGGTTCATATCTCACTGGTCAACGTGGATGCAAGCAAGGCGCAGGACGTTACGATTGACCTTGGGAAAAGCGCCTATACCACGATAACCGGCAGGATACTGCATTCGCCGAAGCTGCAGGACTATAACTCGTTTGATAACCCGGATAAAATAAAGCCGGCGCCGTTTACAGCTATTAAAAAAAGCAGCGGACAGATCACTGTTGCTCTTCCGCCGTTTTCTGTGGTAGTGCTGGAACTTAAATAAAGCGACTTGCTATGAAAACAATCTGTTTGACGATAGGCCTGTGGGTGACGGTATGCGTGTTGCAGGGCTGCAGCAAGGGTTCCGGCGGCGGTGGTACCACCGATCCGCCGGTGACGCCTCCTGTGACGCCGTCTTTCGATATCAATACGATCGCGGACACGTATGCTGCACTGGCGCCCTTTGCCAACCACCTGAACTGGGGACCGTATAACGTGCACGATCCCTCCGTCATCAAAAGCGGAGAGTATTTTTATTCCTATAGCACCGATGTAGCGTATGGCACCGACGTGAAGCCGGGCATCCAGGTGCGTAAATCGAAAGACCTGGTACAATGGTTCTTTACCGGCTGGGTTTTTGGCAGCCTGCCGGCCATGGGCGCTGCTTTTATCACGCAGAATGGCGGCACCCCTTTCCAGGCGCTCTGGGCGCCTTATATCATGAAGGTGGGAAACGAGTTCCGCCTGTACTATTCACTTTCGGGCGCCGTGCCCCGGCTCAGCGTGATCGGCCTGGCTACCGCCACGCATCCCGAAGGTCCCTGGACCGAGAGGGGACTGGTGGTTACCTCCAGGAACGATGCGGCGGTGCAAACCAATGCCATCGATCCTACGGTAGTGGTGACGCCAGGGGGCGAACACTGGTTCTATTACGGCTCGGCCTGGGACGGCATTTATATCCTGAAGCTGGACCCGGCTACCGGGCTGGCGCAAAATGCCGGCGACAAAGGAACGCGTATTGCCCAACGGGGATTTACCGGCAGCACGGTCAATGGCAATATCGAAGGCGCCGAGATCATTTACAACGCCAGCCTGAATAAATACTACCTGTTCATCGCCTACGACTGGCTGGAAACCAAATACAATGTGCGCGTGGGCCGTGCCGATAATCCGCAGGGACCTTTTTATGATTTCAATGGCGTGAACCTGAATACCGTACAGGACCATGGCCCCATGATCCTGGCCCCATACCGGTTTGCCGGCCACAGCGGCTGGCAGGGCGTGGCACACTGTTCGGTATTCCAGGACAACGGCCAGTATTACATGGCACACCAGGGCCGGCCGGGTGTGGACCGCTTTTACATGGACATGCACGTGCGAAAGATATTCTGGACCGCCAATGGCTGGCCCGTGGTATCGCCGGAGCGGTATGCCTGGGAAAAGGACTCGCTCATTTCGCAAGGTGATATTACGGGTGAATGGGAGCAGATCATTCTCGGTTATAGCGTGGTGCCGGGTTATGCAAACGAACAGACCTCGCCTGATTTCCAGAACTCCATCAACCTCACCATTGGTGCCAACGGCACGCTTAACGGCAATGCCGCCAGTACCTGGACCTATACGGCGCCCTGGCTGACGATGACCTGGGCCAATGGCTTTACCGATAAAGTGTTTGTGCAGAAAGGAAGGGATTGGGAAAACAAAAAGAACACGATCATTTTCACGGGGCTCAACAACCAGGGTACGGCCGTCTGGGGAAAAAAGAAATAAGATTTTTTAATGCTATAGCGAACAGTGTAATGCAATCGTTGAAGAAAACAAGCCATGCTATGAGACCGATTCCAGCCGCAATTCTTTTCTGCCTGTTTGCTATAGCACTGAAGACCGGTGCCCAGCAACCTGTTTCCATCGTAGTCCAGGCCGGGCAACCGAAGGCCGCCGTGCAGCCGACCATGTGGGGCGTTTTTTTTGAAGACATCAATTTTGGCGCTGACGGCGGTATTTATGCGGAACTGATCAAGAACCGGTCCTTCGAGTTTTTCAAACCCTTGATGGGATGGAAGGTGCTGGGCACCCCGCAGACAGAAGGCGATTTCCTGGTGGTAAACCGCAGGGAACTGAATACGGCGAACCCACGGTTTCTGCATGTCACGCTTCATCATAATACCAAAGGTTCGATCGGGCTGGGCAATGAAGGATTCCGCAGCATGGGCATCAAAAAAGACCTGCGTTATGATTTCTCCCTGCAATACCGGAGAAAAGGTGCTCCGCTGAAGCTGCACCTGGAATTGGTCAATGAGCAGGGCGTGCCGATCGGCGGGACGACAATAACGGCAGCGCCTACCGATGGCGAAGCCTGGAAAAAACAAACGGCCGGTTTTACGGCTACGGCTACCGAGCCAAGGGCCAGTTTCAACATCTGGTTCGAGGGCGACGGCGTGATCGACCTCGATATGATTTCCCTGTTCCCGGAAGATACCTGGAAAAAACGACCGGGTGGCTTGCGCGCCGACATGATCCAGTTACTGGCCGATATGAAACCGGGGTTTCTGCGTTTTCCCGGCGGCTGCATCGTGGAAGGATTTGATCTGTCGCAACGCTACCAGTGGAAGAAAACGATCGGCCCGGTAGAGGAGCGGCAGCTGCTGATCAACCGGTGGAATTATGAATTTGCACACCGTCCGGCGCCGGATTATTTCCAGACCTTCGGGCTTGGCTTCTTCGAATACTTCCAGCTTTCCGAAGATATCGGGGCCGAACCGCTGCCCATCCTGAATGCCGGCATGGCCTGCCAGTTCAATTCAGGAGAAGTGGTGCCCATGGACCAGCTGACCCCCTTTGTACAGGATGCACTGGACCTGATCGAATTTGCGAATGGTGATGCAACGACAGAGTGGGGAAAAAAGCGGGTGGCAATGGGCCATGCCGCGCCGTTCAATTTAAAAATGATCGGCATTGGCAACGAGAACTGGGGGCCGCAATACATCGAGCGGCTGAAAGTGTTTACCCGGGCGATCAAAGAAAAATATCCGGCTATCCGGATCGTAAACAGTGCAGGTACCGATCCCAGCGGTTCGCGGTACGACTACCTGAACACTGAACTGCGGCAGATGAATGCGGATATTATCGATGAACATTATTACCGGCGGCCCGAATGGTTCCTGCAAAATGCACGACGCTATGACAGCTTTCCCCGCAACGGATCAAAAATATTTGGAGGCGAATATGCCGCGCAAAGCGATAAAACGGTAAGTATAAACAACCGGAACAACTGGCAAACGGCGCTGGCCGAGGCCGCCTTCATGACCGGCCTGGAGCGCAATGCCGATGTAGTGGTCATGGCCAGCTATGCCCCCCTGTTTGCACACGTGGACGGCTGGCAGTGGACACCCGACCTGATCTGGGCGGATAACCTGAGCACCTGGGGTACTCCTAATTACTATGTGCAGAAATTATTCTCATGCAACAAGGGTACAGATGTGGTAACAGCGCTGACCGGTAACCGGAGCATTGCCGGTGAAGACAGTCTGTATGTATCTGCCGTGCTGGACAAAGCATCGCGGGAACTGGTGATCAAACTGGTGAATGTATCGGGATCGGTGCGTACGAGAGAGATCAGCGTGGAAGGGGTGAAGAAGCTGGACGGCAAAGCCCTGCTTACCGTGCTGAAAAGCGGTGATTTGAATACGGTCAACTCAACGGGCATGCCTGTCGCGGTCAGCCCGGTGGAGCAGTGGCTGGATATAAAAGGTAAAAAGATCGGAATGTCGCTCGAACCCTGGTCCTTTACCGTGGTGCGGTTAAAGCTCTTGTAAAATCAATGCCTGTTTATGAAAAGTTGGGTGACCTTCTTCCTGTTAGCGGCAGCCATGCATGCCGGTGCCCAGCGGGTAGAAGTGGGTACGGTGCTTCCCACGCGCCAGGCGCCGGTGCACGATCCCGTGATGATCAAGCAGGGCGACCGGTATTACCTCTTCTGCACCGGTTTCGGCATCGCGGTATGGTCTTCTGCCGACATGCAATCATGGAAAAAAGAAAAACCTGTTTTTGAGCAACCGCCGCAGTGGGCCGTTACTGCCATACCCGGCTACCGCGGTCATACCTGGGCGCCGGATATCAGCTATCACAACGGGCAGTATTGCCTCTATTATTCCGTGTCGGCCTTTGGAAAAAACACCTCCTGTATCGGGCTGGCTACCAATCCAACACTTGATCCCGCTTCGCCTGATTTCAAATGGACCGATCATGGACCGGTGATTCAATCCGTGCCGGGGCGCGATATGTGGAATGCCATCGATCCCAACCTGGCTTTTGACGGCAACCAACTACCCTGGCTGGTATTTGGCTCGTTCTGGAACGGCATCAAGCTGGTAAAGCTGGCGGGCGATCTGCAGGCTGTGGCGAAGCCGGAGGAGTGGTATACGGTAGCGGCCCGCCAACGAAGCTTTGGAATACCGGATACCGCTGCCGGCGATGCGGCCATCGAAGCGCCATTCATTTTCCGAAAGGGGAATTATTATTATCTCTTTGTGTCGTTCGATTATTGTTGCCGCGGCATGAACAGTACATACAAGATGATGGTGGGCCGGAGTGAAACCATCACCGGGCCCTACCTGGACCGGCAGGGAGTGGATATGCGGAACGGGGGCGGCACCCTGCTCCAGGACCCTGACCTGAAGCCAGGGGAAAAGCCGCAATGGTATGGCGTGGGCCATAATGCGGTCTATACCTTCGATGGCAAAGACTACATCGTTTATCACGGGTATGATGCAAACGATAATGGCAGGTCCAAACTGATCATCCGGGCGCTGCAATGGGATGATGGCGGCTGGCCGGCGCTGATCGCGGAATAAGCCTTGGTTTTCCAACCACTTTACAGCGATAATTGTGTCAATGACAGTTATTTAAAATATTTCCCTAATTTGGATGTTACAACAATGCTATATGAAAAAATTAGTCGGTTTGCCCTTTCTCGCTGTATTTTTTACAATGGCCTGTAATAACGCTGATCATACTTCCGGGGACAGTGGCTCGACAGCCGATTCCGCCTGGACTGCCAGGAAGAAAGCTTTCCGGCAGATGCTGGATGAAAAAGAAACAAGCCTGTACGTATTGAAGAATAAAAGCCAGGCACGCGCCGAGCTGACCAATTATGGGGCCCGGCTGGTAAGCCTGCTGGTACCCGATAAAAACGGCACCCTGGTGGATGTCGTGCTGGGTCATGATAGCCTGGCGGGCTATGCAAAGCCCGGCGAACCTTATTTCGGCTGTACCATCGGCCGTTTTGGCAATCGTATCGGCGATGCTAAATTTTCGCTTGACGGGAAACAATATACACTGGACGCGAATGATGGCGCCAATTCACTGCATGGCGGCCGGCAGGGCTTTCATACCAAGGTATGGGAAGCCGTGCAGAAAGATTCCCAATCCATTACCTTCAGTTATCTCTCGAAGGATGGCGATGCCGGCTATCCCGGCAACGTGAACGTGAAAGTGACCTATACGCTTACGGACGACAATGCGCTGCAGATCGATTACGAAGCCACAACCGATGCTGCGACCGTAGTGAACCTGACCAATCATGCCTATTTCAACCTGAACGGCGCCGGCAGCGGCACGATCAACAACCACGAGCTGATGATCGATGCAGACAATATTACACCGGTGAATACCACGCTGATCCCGACAGGAAAGCTGATGAAGGTGGAAGGCACGCCGTTCGATTTCCGTCAACCTGCAGCCATTGGCAGCCGTATCGATACGACCAACGAACAGGTCCGCAACGGTAAGGGGTATGATCACAACTTCGTACTGAACGCTACCAATGGTTCGGTAAAGAAAGTGTGTACGGTAAAAGGCGATGTGTCCGGCATTACCATGGAAGTGCTGACCGACCAGCCCGGCCTGCAGTTTTACGGTGGTAATTTCCTGAACGGGTCTGAAGTTGGAAAGGGCGGCAAGCCGTATACCTACCGCAGTGCCTTCTGCCTGGAAGCACAGCATTTTCCCGATTCACCCAATCAGCCTTCGTTTCCTTCCACTGTCCTGAAGCCCGGGCAAACGTACCGCCAGCAAACCATTTATAAATTTCTGTAAAGCCTGTTCAGGACGTACTTACGCAATATGAGACAGCTACTCTTCCTTCTCGGTTGTTGCGCTATGCTGGTGCAGGCGCAGGGACAGCCCGATATAAAGGTGATGGTCAATGGCGGTAACCCTTCCGTTACGATCAGTCGTCATATTTACGGTCATTTTGCCGAACACCTCGGCCGCTGCATCTACGACGGGTTTTGGGTAAGCGATACATCGTCCGTACCCAGGAAGGACAGGATACGGCTCGACATCGTGGAGGCGCTGAAAAAAATACGGGTGCCCAACCTGCGCTGGCCGGGTGGTTGCTTTGCCGATGAATACCACTGGCGTGACGGGATCGGTCCGCGCAACCAGCGTCCCAAAACCGTGAACACGCACTGGGGCATGGTGACGGAAGACAACAGCTTCGGCACGCACGAGTTCCTGGAGCTGTGCAACCTGATCGGCGCCGAGCCGTACCTGGCCGGTAACGTAGGTTCCGGCACACCACAGGAGATGGCCAACTGGATCGAATACCTGAACTTTAACGGTACGAGTACACTGGCCGACCTGCGGCGAAAGAACGGTCGCCCTGAGCCGTACAGCGTAAGTTTCTGGGGCGTAGGGAATGAGAACTGGGGCTGTGGCGGCAATATGACCGCCGATGTATATTCCCACCTGTATAAACAATATGCTACCTATTGCAAGAACTATCCCGGTTCCTCCCTGAAGAAGATCGTCAGCGGTGCTAATTCGGATGACTACAACTGGACTGAAGTATGCATGAGGAATATCCCGCTCAACCAGATGTGGGGGTTCTCGCTGCATTATTACACGATCCCGACCGGCAACTGGGGCAACAAAGGATCAGCTACACAGTTTGACGAAAAAGAATATTTTACTACGCTGCGGAATGCTCTGCGGATGGAAGAGATCGTCTCGCGCAACGAAGCCATCATGAACCGGTACGATCCGCAAAAGCGGGTAGCGCTGGTCGTAGACGAATGGGGCGTGTGGACCAACGTGGAGCCCGGTACCGCGCCACCGTTCCTGTACCAGCAAAACAGCCTGCGTGATGCGCTGGTGGCAGCTACCACGCTGAATATTTTTAATAACCATTCTGAACGGGTGCGGGTGGCCAACCTGGCCCAATCGGTGAACGTACTGCAATCGCTGATCCTGACCGAAGGAGACAAAATGCTGCTCACGCCCACCTACCATGTATTCGATCTGTATAAGGTACACCAGGATGCTAAACTCCTCCCGGTATCATTCCGCAGCCCGGACTACAGCAGCGGAGATCAGAAAATTCCCGCGGTCAATATGTCTGCATCAAAAGACAGTACCGGTGCTGTTCACCTTTCGCTTGTAAACCTGGATCCGGCCAGGGACATAACGATCAGGACCTCCCTGTACGATATCAGCTGGAAGACCGTGACAGGGCAGGTGCTTACTTCGGCAAAATTTACCGATATCAATACCTTCGATAAACCAGATGCTGTAAGGCCGGCCGATTTTCGCGGTGCACGCAAAGAAGGCAATGAACTGGTGGTGACGGTCCCAAAACTGTCGGTGGTGGTACTGGAGGTGAAATAAGGATGATGGTTGGCGGAGGTATAATTCAAAACCGGTTATGCATTGTAAAATATTCTCCTTTGCTGGTTTACTTGCGTTCTCTGTATTGCTTGCTGGATGTGCCGGTTCTAAAAAGGCGGTCTATCGTCCTGATCCGGGATTATTGCCTGTTATTGAACAGAATTTTGCCGATGCGGCGGCACAGTATAAAATACTGGCGCAAAACCTGCCGGCTGATAAATTTCCCAAGACGTATTTTCCTGCAACCGGCCAATACGAATTCAGTAATTCCGGGTGGTGGTGCAGTGGGTTTTATCCAGGGTCTTTATTGTACCTGTATGAGCAGACAAAGGATGCCGCATTGTATGCCGAAGCAGAACGTATACTGAAAGTGCTGGAAAAAGAAAAGAACAATGTCTCTACGCATGACCTGGGTTTCATGCTGTTTTGCAGCTTTGGCAATGCTAACCGGATCGCTCCCAAACCGGGGTACAACGAGCTACTGCTGACCGGTGCGCGTTCCCTGAGCACCCGGTTCAATCCTAAAGTCGGTTGTATCAAATCATGGGATTCCAAACCCGGCGATTTCCTGGTGATCATCGACAACATGATGAACCTGGAACTATTGTTTTGGGCGACCAGGATCAGCGGCGATTCTTCTTTTTATAGAATGGCGGTGACGCATGCCAACACGACCCTCAAAAATCATTTCCGCCCGGATTACAGCTCGTATCATGTCGTAAATTATAATCCGGAGACCGGAGCCGTACAGCAAAAGCGTACGGCACAGGGCGCTGCCGATGAATCGGCATGGGCGAGGGGGCAGGCCTGGGGCTTATACGGCTACACCGTTACCTACCGCGAGACCAGGGATCCGCGTTACCTGGAACAGGCTGTTCATATCGCCGATTTTCTACTAAACCATCCCAACCTGCCGGCCGATAAGATTCCCTACTGGGATTTCAATGCACCCGGTATACCCAATGCGCTGCGCGATGCTTCGGCAGCCGCTATCATGGCGCCGGCGCTGATCGAGCTGAGCCGTTATGTCACTCCGGGAAAAGCCAGCCCTTACCTGGAGGCGGCTGAAACCATGATCCGCTCATTGTCTGGCGCTGCCTATAAAGCTGCGCCCGGCACCAACGGCGGTTTTATCCTGCAGCATGGGGTGGGACATCTGCCGAACAAAACGGAAGTGGATGTGCCGCTGACCTATGCCGACTATTATTTTATCGAAGCGATGATCCGGTACAAAGGGCTGCTGCAGAAATAAAAGGGTTGTAATGCTGCAATAGTACCCAGGGCATAAAAATTGTTTATGATGTGGCACTCTCTTTTTTCATTCTTCTTTTCTTTCCTGCTGTGGGTTACGAATGTTAAGGCTCAGCAACCTTCAGCGATAATTAAAAGCCCGGATGGCAAGTTGTCTGTAAAAGTATGGATCGCCGGGGGCCGTGTACAGTATGCAGCCTTTCGAAACGGCATGCCCGTAGTGCAGCCTTCCCTGCTTGGGCTGGTTCGTGATGATGAAGATTTTTCACAAAAGCTGGTATGGTCGCATGCCCCGGGAAGTTATCCTGTAATAGGTGAGTACATGTTGCCGACGGCGAAAAAAAGCGCGATCGGGTATGCAGCGAAC
>JBEVLT010000158.1:0-14737 GCA_040509055.1 Chitinophagaceae bacterium | reverse complement strand
ATTTGTTTACAGCCAACATCAAAGCTTGCCGAAGTGGATCACAGACATTCATCGGCTTCTGCCGGTTGAACCTAAATTTATAACTAAAACAGGTATTCTCCCCGGCCGGATTTGCAACCCAACGGTACAGCTTTACCGACCGGCAAAAATTCCGGGATAACACGGTCGCCAACGCCTTAATAAAAGGGTGAAATAACATAACCCGCCGGAAAAAATAGGGAACCTTTTTACCGGCATAAACTA
The DNA here is from genome assembly GCA_040509055.1 of Chitinophagaceae bacterium. Classification (GTDB taxonomy): domain Bacteria; phylum Bacteroidota; class Bacteroidia; order Chitinophagales; family Chitinophagaceae; genus JAJKIP01. Next base: position 14,494 of record JBEVLT010000158.1, on the reverse strand, counting down.
CCGGCCCCGAGCAGGGCCGCTTCTTCGCCAAGGCTGGCGCGATGCAGCGAGATCACCAATTCCTGCTGCTGCAGCAGCTTTTCGGCTTCGGGAACGAACAGCTCCCAGGCCTGGACAATGTTGCCGCCGATCACCACTGTATCTACCCGGTGCTTTCGGCTCCAGGCAGCCAGCACCTCGCCGAGGTGACGGCCAAACTCCCGGAACAGGTCCTGCGCCACCGCATCATCCGGCACCTGTTGGCTCAGGGCTTTTACATCTTTCACCTCCCTGCCGGTCAGCCCCCGGTAGCGCCTGACAAACCAACGGGTGGAGAGATAATCTTCCGCTACCCCGTCACGGTACGGCGTACAATACAGGTCGCCATCAAACAATTTTCCCTCCCGCACCACCGCCGATCCCAGCCCGGTGCCCAGGGTAATGCCGATCACCTCCCGGCAGTTTTTTACAGCTCCGCCAAACACTTCGCCTTTCAGGAAGCAGCTGGCATCATTCATCAGGAAAATATCCCCCGGGGCATTGCCCAGCTCCTGCGCCAGCAATGTCTTTACATTGGCCCCGTACAACGCGTCAAATTTGTCCAGCCCCTGTATCAGGCTGATGCCGTTTTCATAATCAAAAGGTCCGGGCATGGCAATACCGATCTGCGGCAGCACCCCTGTCCGGAAGGAACGGCAGCGGGCAATAGCGGCCGTCCACTCGCGAATGATCTGCGCCTGTTCGCCTTTGCTATCGACCCGCTCGCGTACCAGCGACTCCCGGATGATGGACTGTGTATCCAGGTCCACCAGCGCCGCTGTAATATGCGAACCCCCGATATCGATGCCTGTAACGATGTTGTGTTGCATGAAAAAAATCAATAGCTTACTGCGAAGGACGCAATTGCGCCGCGTATAGTTGCTGTGTTGATGATTACTAATTGGCCGGCGGCAGGCTGCCCACGCCCCAGCTTTTGTTGGGTTGCGGTCCCAGCCAGATCTCCAGGGTGCCGCCTTTGGCAAATTCTTCGTGCGTGAACCAGAACTCATTCAATGCCCGGCCATTCAGCCGTACCTGCTGGATGTACATATTTTCCCGGGAGTTGTTGTGCGTAATGATCCGGAAGATTTTGCCCGGGTAATACACCGGGTCCAGCCGGATGGTGATCTCGTCAAAGATCGGGCTGGTGATATCGTATACCGGCGTGGCCGACGCATTGCCCTGCAGGCTGAACAAGCCAATGGACATCAGTGCGCTCAGGGCGCCCATCTGCCCCTCATCTTCATCGTGCCCGCCATACCCCAGGTCGGGCGTGATGCCGCCATAGGCCTGTTCGCGCACGCGGCGTACCCAGTACTGCGTCAGCCAGGGCTGTCCGGCATAGTTGAACACATGCGCATCCGACAGGCCGGGCTGGTTGGCATAGCTGATATAGCCATCGTTGTAGGCAAATACAAAATCCTGCGGTGCCGCCTTTTCAAATGCATAGTTCAGCTTGCTGCAAAGCGAATCGTTGCCACCCATCAGCGTCGCAAGGCCAGGAATATCATGCGATATGCCCCAGGTAGCCTGCCAGGCATTGGCTTCCACCCATCCCGCACCGCTCAGCGGATCATTGTGAAGGAAATGACCCGCGCTGTCTTTGGGAAATAATAATTTCTGCGCAGGGTTGTAACAGTTCTTCCAGCTCTGCGACCGTTTTATAAAATACGCATAATCTTTTTTCCTGCCCAGTCGGTACGCCATCTGCGCCACCGCCCAGTCCTGGAAGGCCGCTTCGATCGTGATGCCGGCATTGTTCTTCCACCAGCCATGCTTTATATAAAAGGCTACATCATCCGGGCTGCCCAGCATGCCGCCGGGCAGCTGGTTGCGCTTCAGCACATCCAATGCATGAGTAGCATCCACCTTTGTCAGCAGTCCTTTTTGAAAGGTACCTGCCACCAGGTTAGCAGCAGGGTTGCTGGTCATAATATAGGAATAACCGCCGCCACAGGGACCACGCGGCAGCAGGCCACCATTGTCTGCATATTGTATCATGGAAGCAGAGAGCTCATCCTGTACTTCGGGCCAGCCCAGCCCCCACAGGATGTTCAGGTTCCACTGCGTCAGCCACAAGGCATCGGAGTTGTACATATTGTACTTTACCCGGCCCTGCTGGTCCCTGGGTAAGGTCTTTATTTTAAAAATGGCATCGGTGAAGGTGCCTTCCCGCTTACCGGTGGTCCGGTCCGGGTAGTCGCCCGATACGTCATTGATCTTTTTTCTGCCCATCAACACATGCCATAGGTCTGTATAAAACTTGATGCGCTGATCCGGGTCGCCGCCCCGCACGTCGATTTGTCCCAGCCAGTCATTCCATATTTTTCGTGTATCGCTGCGTACCCCATCAAAATCCCAGGTGGTACATTCCGCTTCGAGGTTTTTCCTCGCGTTGTCTATGCTGGTGTACGAGATAGCGATCTTCATTTGCAATTCATCGCCGGCCTGCACATCATACTGCGCGGCCACACCAACGCTGTCACCCTGCAGGGCAGTGATATTTTTCAATTGCCGGGTGCCCTTCCACCCATCCATCGAACGGGGCGCCTTGTCAAACTGCACCACGAAATACACTTTCACATCCCTTGGTCCGCCCCAATACCGCTTGACGGAGCTGAACGAGCCTTCAAACTCTTTCTCATTCACTTTCTTTATACCGGCATTGGCCATGGTGCTGTTGATCATGTAGCCGCCCAGGTTTACCAGCAGCTGGGTGTGCATGGCTTCCGGGTAACGGAAACGGTAAAAGCTCACCCGCTCCGTGGCGGTCTGCTCCACCCAGGTTTTCGGCTGCCGCAGGTACATGCGCTGGTAACCAGGCTGCACCACTTCGTCATCGTGGCTAAAGGAAGACTTCCAGGCCTGTTCGCCACCCGTAGGATCGACTGAGGCGGCAGCCGGCATCACTTCGATACCCGAGATCATCCAGGTATGGATCTGTCCGAAACCCAACACCTCGTTTTCATTATAATTGTATCCGCCCCCGTTCTGGTTTTTGTTGCGCGTATGCGGCGCGGCGCTCACCATGCCGAAAGGCCTGCAGCCGGTCACGAAGAAAAAATCACGGCCCCGGTTCGTTTCGATGTAGGGGTCTACCCAGCCGGTGTAATCAGTGGCAGCCGTACGTACGGGATATACTTCAATCTCCGAAAAACCGATATCGCTGCCCTTGCCGTCTGTGGTAACAAAACGTACAGACGTCACGGTCTTTGCCGGAAAGGTTATCAGTTTGGCCGTGCCGTCATTGGGTATCTGGTTTACCCAGATCACAGTACCATCGCTGAAGACCAGTTTACCGCCTGCAATGTGCTGGCTGGTGTCGGGCCGGTCGTACAGTACGATTCGCCCGATAGCTTGCGGCTGCGCCCAATCCAGCTGTATCCAGGGAAAACGTACATAACCCCAGTCCGTCGTGACGCCTTCGCAAGCCCATTCGCCCTTGCCGGCAATGCCGATCAGCCCGTCCTTTACATGGTCCGGCGCAAACCGGGCATTGAGAAAGGTAGAGGCCGTCACCCTTGCAAGGGGAGCAATATTGTCTGTGCCTGCAGCAGCCTGCAAGCCCGCCAGCAGACCTGCTACGGCCAGGAATCGTTTCAGTTTGTTTTTCATCATGTGGTAGTATTGTAACGATGCTGCTGAATGAGTCATAGCCAGTCAGCGATCAGCGGACCAGACCGGCATTTAATATTTTACCCGGACAAACCGGGGACGGTACAGGTGTGGATACAGTTTGATATCGTTGAAAAAGTCGAACGAATTAATATTGTAGCTCACCAGCAGTTCGCCGGGCCTGGAAAGTGCAGGGTGTGCCTTGGCATTGTAGGAGAAAAAGTTTTTCCCTTCCAGCGCCGCCTTGTTGTCAAATATTTTGATGAGCGGTCCGAAAGGTCCAACCGGGCTGCTGCCGAGGCGCATGCCCACCGTGGTGGTAAGACCATCCAGCTGGAAGAACAGCGCATAGCGGCCATCCGGCAGCGGCGACACGCTCAGCTCGTTGGAAACCTGGCTGGTAACGGCCGCTGCGCTATCCATACCTGTTACCCAACCCCTGCCGTCCCAAAAACGCCAGTCGCCAAATTGTTCAAACTGTGCTGGCAATACACGCGCCACCAGCAGTTCTTTGTTCCTGCCGCGTGTACCGTAGATATATACATACCCGTCTGCATGAGGCATTTTTGCTTCCGCCGTGTTGACCAGGATGCCGCTGCCAAAAGCAACGATTCCATTTTTGCTCTTGTCGTCCGCGAAAAACGGGAAATCGATCTGCCGCTGGTCCCTGAACGGCGGCTGGCTCCCTTTGGGAATTACAATAAGCGTGGAACCCACGTGCTCAAACCCCATGGCAGTAACGCCCTTGATATCCCGGATGCGGTAACCAAACAAATAGATATCCCCGTTGTGTGCTGTGTTTACAAAGCCATCACCCAGCCAGTAATAATCGCCGGGTTGTGTAGCAGCTGTCCCGGGAATGAATACCGACTCAGGTTGACCACCGGCCTTTTGGTCCCAATCAAACCGGATCCGGCTGCTATCGGGCAGCGAGCCGGATAGCCGGGCCACCGAGTTGTGGATCATGGTATAGCCGGGCTTCAGCTTGTCTTCTTCAATCTCACCGATCATCGTGTCGCTGAACAGGATGAGCGTTTCTCCATCAGCCGATGCCGAATCAATGCCATTCATGGGAATAGCAAAAATTCCATCGCCCCCAAACCACCCGGCATTTCGTTTGAACAGGGCATCCCAATCCGGCGCCTCCTCCACGGTGAAGGCAAAATGCTCCAGGTCGGTATTGGTGTCCGCTGCTTTCGGTTTTGCAGGCTGCTCCGTACAGGAAGCCGTAAAAAACAGACCTGCAATGATGGCGGCCTTCACTACAAAAGATGTTTGCATATAAAAAGATTAAACATGTACAAATCGTGATGCTTTAACGGGGGCTTGCTTCGTAAGTAAATTCAAACAGCTCATGATCAGACAATCCAAAGACAGTAAGATCGTAGGTAATGCTCAATACGAGCTTGTCCCGCGTCAGGGATACCACCTGGTATTTGTCCACCGTTACCTGCGCAGGGTTGAACAGCGAATGATACGTGATGCTGAGCTCCTTTTCATCGGCCGACAATGACCAGTTTGTATACACGTTCAGCCCATCTAACGTACAGGCAGATGCGCCGTAACCAAACATCATGCTGCCATCCCGGTTGAACAGGTAATAATCATCCTGCTCGCAGGGCTTCAGGTCATCGGCAGGCGGCGTGGTCTTCCACACTTTTGCCTTCAGGTTCCAGCGATAGCTATACAGCAACTGCTGGCCTGATACAGTCGTATTCAGGGTAAAATCTTTTTCTGCCGCCAGCCCTTTACTATCCACCACGCGGAAATTGAAGCCCACAAGCTTATCCACCTCTTCCGGACGGAGCGTGTACCGGAACAAGTAGGTAAACTCGTTGCCCGTAGCGCCTGGTACCGTCAGGATGCCGTTGACACCAAAGCTGAGGTCGGGCACAAGGTTCACACCTTTGGTGATGACAAACGACGCAATGCCGTTGGGCGCCGCCACCGTTACGGCCACGGTAAGCTCCTGGCCGGATTTGCCGGTGAACTTATCGGACGACAGGGTGATCTGCGGCCGGCTGGGGTCGGGTTGGTCGTCCTTTTTGCAGGACGAAAAAATGCCGGCTGTAAACAGCGCGAGCAGGATGAGCAGGTAGCAAGCCTTTTTCATGATAAAGTGATTGATAAGTAAGGAATAATTGTATCGTTAGTTACTGTTTATATCAAATTTTATCCGGCGAATGGTGCCAGCGCTTCTCGATCTCTTCCAGGGTCTTCCCTTTGGTCTCCGGCACCATCTTCCAGACAAACAGGAATGCGACAACCGACATGACCATGAATATCCAGAACACCCGGGCGCTGCCCAGCGATTCCAACAGGATGGGAAAGAACTGTGAGACCACGAATACGGCCACCCACAGGAAAAACAGGCAGATGGACATGGCGCGTCCCCTGGCCCGGTTGGGAAATATCTCGGCAATGACAACGAACGTCAGCGGCCCCAGCGACATGGCAAAGCACGCGATATAAGCCAGGATAGCGATCAGCACCAGGTATCCCTTCACTGCCTCCAGGTAAAAAGCAGCACCGACAACGGCCAGGCAAATAGCCATGCCGGCAGCACCGGCCAGCAGCAATCCTTTGCGTCCCGCCTTGTCCACGTATTTGATCGCTACGATGGTAAACAGCAGGTTGACGATACCGACCAGGATGGTCTGCAGCAGCGCCGAATCCGATCCATCGCCGGTGGCTTTGAATATCTCCGGTGCATAATACATGATGGCATTGATGCCTGTGACCTGCGAAAGGACCGACAGGATGATGCCGATAACGAGTGCGGTCCGCAGCCCGGGCCTGAACAGCTCGGCAAAAGAGCTGGTCTCCGCATGGATAGCATGTTGGATCTCCTGCATTTCTGATTTAGCACGCTCCGCACCATTGATCCGCGCCAGAATAGCCTCGGCTTCTCCTAACCTCCCGTTCTGCGCCAGCCACCGGGGGCTTTCCGGCACAAACAGCAGCAGCACCAGGAATACGAAGGACGGGATGATGCCGGAGCCGAACATCCACTTCCAGCCGGTATGTATGTTCCAGGCCTCATCATACATCCCGGCGATGCCGGCATTCACAAAATAGATCAGCAGGATGCCCGATACAATGCCCAATTGGTTGATGGAGACCAGCCTTCCGCGGATAGCCGCCGGCGCACATTCAGTAATGTACATGGGCGAGATCATGGAAGCAATGCCGATACCCAACCCGCCGATGATCCGGAACAACACGAACAGATCAAGGCCGGATGTAAACAGGATGCCCGCAGAGGAGATGGCAAACAGCAGCGCCGACAGGACCAGCACTTTCTTACGGCCCAGCCTGTCGCTCAGGTAACCGGAACACATGGCGCCTGCTACGCAGCCCACCAGTGCACAGGAAGCGATCCAGCCCATGCGCGCGGCAGAGAGCCCAAAGTTTTTTTGAATGAACCCGATGGCGCCGGCCACCACGGCGGTATCGTACCCAAAGAGCAGCCCACCCACCGCTGCTACAATGGTGATCTTATAGACGTATGACAAGTTCGTTTGTGTTTGCACGGCATTTTTAATTTAGGCGGTAACGAATAAGGTTCTGTGTTCTTACATAGGCTTTGATGGTAGCGCATGGCCTGCCTTCGCTTTCGCCATGCGGCCGCACGGTATAGGCGCCAGCCGCTGCCGGCACGATAAAGGTTTCTGCATAATGGATAATATAAGGCTCGAAAGCGCCGGATGGGCTTTCCACGATGGCTTCACGCCCTTCGATCAGGTTCAGCACATTCACTACGCCGTTGGTATGATGCTCAACCGTACCCGTAAACCAATGCCGCCGGGTTTCGATAAAAGAATCCGGGTGCAGGCCGGTCTTTTCTTCACGCCAGCCTTCGCCTTCGGCCACCTGCTCTACCTGGTTGATGATATGCTCTTTTGTCCACTGCGTGGTCCGGTCCCACTGTATCACATTCCTGCCATGCTCCAGCGATATCGGGCGCGGTTTGCCATCCAGCCCCATGCGACCCCAGTCCCATAGCTTGAAGGTGAAAATGTATGGCGTAGCGCTGATCTCCAGCACCACGCTGTCGGCGCCCGAGCAATGCACTGTACCGGCGGGTATCAGCACATGGTCATGTTTTTTCACCGGCCATTTTGCCACAAATGCTTCGGCATCGAAGTCTCCGCCTTCTTCCTGCGCCAGCTGCAGTTGCTGCACCATGGCGGCAGGATTGATATTCTCCTTCAACCCGAGGTAGACAAATGCGCCTTCCTTTGCCTCGAGGAAATAGTAGCTTTCATCCTGCGTGTAGCTCATGCCAAATTTTTCGCGGATATAAGCCAGCAGCGGGTGCACCTGCAGGCTGAGATTGCCTCCTCCCATTGTATCGAGAAAGTCGAAACGAATAGGAAACTCGGCGCCAAAGGCTTCGTATACCTGCTCGCCCAGCAGCGCCTGTGGATGACGGAATACGAGATTGATGGAGGGTATTTCGAAGGTGCTATCGCCAAAGCCGAGCAGCAGGCTGTTTTCTTCCGGTACACAATCAAAGCCCCAGGCAAAGTTGGGCTGGCTGCGGTCCAGGTCGCACACTTCTTTCAGCCACTGCCCTCCCCAGGGCCCGGGATCGAAGAAGGGTACTACGCGAAACGGGCGGGTAACGGCATGCTGCAGCGCCCCGTGCATCGCAGCACCGCTGATCAGCTTCGGCCGGCCGGCCAGGGTAGTATCCAGGAAATAATCGCAGGCAGGAAAAATATGTCGCTTCTGCATATCACATACGCGCCAGTCCACGAAAAAAGCCCGCTTGTATTGATAGGCAAATTCATCGGTGGCATTGGAGACGCCGAGGTTGCTGATGGTATTGGCGCGGAACCGCAGCTGGATCTCCCAGCGCGGCATGTCCGCATAAATGAGCAGGGACTGCTCAGGCCAGACCAGCGAAGCGCCGGTACCGATGACCAGGACGATGCCCTGTGATACAGCAGCGATCTCCTCCTGCAGCGCGGTTATTTTTTCCGGGTCAAAGAAATCGGCCAGCCGGAGGGATGTGATATAGCCAAAGACCGGGTCATCGGTCACATAAGGATAAACCATCTCTGCTATCCGCTCCTGCGGCAGCAGTGCCCGGTCCGCATCGATCACGGCGCCGATCCCTTCCATAGCAGCCATACCATCCCTGATCTCCCCGGTATTCACACCATGGTAGCATTCAACAACAACTACTTTCTTTTCATGGCTGGTCTTTATCGCTGATCCGATCTTTTCCCGGATAGCCTGCCACCCTGTACTACAGTCATGTCCTTTTACAGGAATCACCGGGAGTTTTTCAAAATTTGTCTTCAAAACTTATTGTTTAAGTAAAATGCACGTTCTTTCTCCGGATCAATACCCGTTATTCTGGCTGAGGTTTTCATTCAGGTCACGCTCCCGCTGCGGAATGGGAAACAGGTAATGTTTGGCCTGCGGCGTTACACCGGCCTTTGCCACCGGCACCAGCGTTTGCAGCGTAGCGGTACGGGCCAGGTCGAACCAGCGCTGGCCTTCGGCTACAAACTCCATTCTTCTTTCTTTCAGCACGGCTGCGCGGAACTGTTCTTTGGTCAGCCCCGCATAATCGGGCAGGATGTTGAGATAGGTGGTGCCATTGAAGCGGGCTCTCTTCCGCACTTTGTTGATGTATTCATGCGCGGGAACCGGCTTATCCAGTTCGTTGGAGGCCTCTGCGTAGATCAGCAGCACATCGGCATAGCGGATCACCGGGTAATCGTTAGCCGATCCATTGGCTTTGGGCTCTGCCACCCGGTCCCAGTACTTTTGGATATAAGGTCTGATCTGCGTGACGGAACCACCGGCATGATGCACCTCGGTCACGAACGTCACTGCTCTGCGCCGGTCATTCACATCGTAGTCATTGTACAGGTTCAGGGTAGGCAGCTGCCAGCCCTGCGCATTCTCCACACCTTCATCACTAAGCTCCCTGGGCAGGAGGCGCACATTGAACTGGCCTACTTCCCAGAAAGAGATGGCGCCGCCGCCATCACCAAAACCAACAGAGAAGATAGCTTCCCTGCCATTGCGGCTGGACAGCTTGAACACATCGGCAAAATCGTCCCACAGGGCATAGCGGTTGGAGCTGATCACTTCCAGGGCCTTGTCGGCGGCCTTCTGGTATTCCTTCTTTGTCAGGTACACTTTGGCCAGGACGGATTTGGCAGCCCCGGATGTAGCCCGTCCTTTGCCACCGTTCACAGGATAGTCGGCAGGCAGCGCTTCCGCAGCGGTAAGATCGCTGATGATCAGGTCATAGACAGCACTGGCCGAAGCACGGGCAGGTTTCAGGTCTTCCACCTCACGTGTCAGCAGGGGCACATCGCCAAACAGCCGCACCAGGTCGAAGTACATCAGCGCCCGCAGGAACTTTGCTTCATTCACCAGTCGTGTCCTTAACGCGGCATCCATGCTGATGCCGGGTATGCGTTCGATAACCACGTTAGCGACCGTTATGGTCTTATAGTGCATCTGCCAGGTTTCCAGCAGGGCGCTGTTCTGCGCGTTATGGCTAAAAGAGGCGAGCTGGTCCAGGTCCGGCGCACCCAGCTGGTTGTTCAGCATCTCATCGGAAGCCAGGCCGGCGATCACCCAGAAGGTACTGTGGTAGACGCCTGCGGTAGAGCCGGTGCTGGTGGAGTTGAGATAGCCATAGATCGCGTTGACCGCGGCAATGGCATCGTCCTGTGTCTTGTAAAAATTGGTGATCGATACCTGGCTCTTCGGGTTTTCTTCCAAAAACTTTTTGCAGGAAGAAAGCAGGCAGGCCGCTGCAATGAACAGGGCAGTGGCCGGTATATATTTCAGTAAAGAACGCATAGTTGTACGATTGATGGAGTTTTAAAAACCGATGCTGGCGCCGAGGATGAAGGTTTTGGACATGGGATAACCACCGAGGTCATACCCGATCACAAAGCTGTTTTGTCCATAGGTATTCGCTTCAGGATCGTAGCCGGTGTAGTTCGTCCAGGTGCAGAGGTTGGTGGCGCTGGCGTACAGGCGTACACTATTGAACACTTTGTGCGTCCAGGCCTGCGGCAATGTGTAGCTCAGCGTTACATTCTTCAGCCGGATATAAGAGGCATCCTCCACGATAGCCGTGGAGAAAACACCCTGGTCCAGGCTGCCGGCCGACAGGGCGCGGGGATATTTATTGCTGGGGTTGTCCGGCGTCCAGCGGTTCAGCCCGGCTTCGGCCAGCACGTTGGTCTGCCCGTTGAAGTTCAGCAGGTCATACGAATTCAGGTTGGCCATCTCGTTGCCCTGAGAGCCCTGGATGAAAACAGAGAGATCGAAATTTTTATACGACAGGGTATTGTTCAGCCCCCAGGTAAAATCGGGTTGTGCGCTGCCGATGATGGTACGGTCTTTTTCATCGATCACATTGTCCTTGTTCAGGTCGCGGTAACGGCGATCGCCGGCCCTGGCCCGCGAGGCAGGATTGGCAGATGTGGCTTCCTGGCCGATCAGCACCGGGCTTGTTGCCGCCTCCTGGTCGGTCTGGAAAATGCCATCGAAAATATAACCATAGAAGGTGCCGACCGGCTGTCCTACGCGCAGCAGGCTGCCGGAGGAAAGGATATCCGTGCCGCCATTGGCCAGGTTCGTCACCTTGTTGCGGTTGACCGATACATTCACCGCTGTATTCCATTTCAGGGCACCGGTCGTATTCACCGAGCGGAGATCGACATCAACGCCCTGGTTCATAATATTGCCCACGTTCAGCAACGTGGAGGTAAACCCGGAGGTATAGGGAATGGGAGAAGAAAGGAGCAGGTCGTTTGTCTTTTTGCGGTAGTAATCGATGGTAGCCGACACGCGGCCGTTCAGAAACGATGCATCGACACCGAAGTCAAGCTGCCGCGTGCTTTCCCACTTCAGGTTGGTATTTACATAGGTCAGCGGTTCTCGGCCGGTATAGATCTCGCTGCCGTTGAAGACGCCTTCGCTGTAAGGGCCTACCAGCGACAGGGACTGGTATGGCGCAATATTCTGGTTGCCGATGACGCCATAGCTGGCGCGGAACTTCAGGTCGGAAACGGATTTCACCTTTTCCATGAAGGGCTCGCTGGAAATCCTCCACGCAAATGCTCCGGAGGGGAAAAAGCCATATTTCTTACCTGCGGCAAATTTAGAAGAGCCGTCCACGCGGCCGGTGAGCGTAAAGAGGTATTTATTCTGCAGCGTATAGTTGATGCGGCCCAGGTACGATACCAGGCTCCATTGCGATTCGTTGTTGGTAGGCTTCTGCGGGTTGAGCCCGGCAGCAATGTTATGATAACCGGTGCGATCGTCCGGGAAGTCGAACGCGTAGGCAAAGAGGCTTTCGCTGTTGAAGCGCTGTAATGTATAGCCGGCCAGGATGTTGAACACATGATCGTTACCGATACGCGTATTATACGTCAGCGTATTTTCATTCAGCCAGGTAAGGCCCTGGATATCGCCCAGCGAAGCCTCTCCTTTGCTGGCCTCGGTCCGCTTCAGGAAGTTGGGGCCGAATGCATTTTCGCGGGAGGTGAACTGGTCGATGCCGAAGCTGGTTTTGAACTCCATACCTTCCATGACCTTATACCGTGCATACGCATTGCCCAGCACGCGGCTGACGGTGCTGACCGACACATACTCCCTGGCTTCCGCCACGGGATTGCCCAGTATCTTGCCGCGGTCATTTTCATAGGTATAGCCGCCTTTTACCGAGGCATCGTATACCGGCAGCACGGGGTTGAACAGCATAGCGGAAGTGGTAACGCCCGGCACGATGGTACCGGCATTGGTCAATACTCCGGAAGAAGCGATGCGGGAAAAGGTAAGGCTGGTACCTACAGTCAGCCGCTGGTTCACTTCGCGATCCAGGTTGGCGCGGAAGGAGTAGCGCCTGAAGTCGGAATTGGTGATGATACCATCCTGTGTGAAATAGTTACCGGACAGGGCATACTTTGTTTTTTCATCGCCGCCGGAGAAGGAAAGCTGGTAGCTGGCGATCGGGGCATTATGCAGCAGCTCATCTTGCCAGTCCGTACCCTTGCCCAGGTTTTTGGGGTTCACATACACGGGAGTAGCGCTTGCATTCAGTTTGGCCTCATTAACCAGGTTGGCAAACTGTTCAGCATCCAACACCTTTACTTTGTGCGATATCTGTTGCAGGCCATAATAGGTTTCAAAGCTTACCGAGCCCACGCCGGCACGTCCGCGTTTGGTGGTGATGAGCACCACACCGTTGGCCCCGCGCGAACCATAGATGGCGGTGGCAGAAGCGTCTTTTAATATTTCCACCGATTCAATATCGGCCGGGTTGATAGAAGAAAGCGGGCTGAGACGCGGGCCCCGCGTAACGCCGGTGCTCATATCGGCCCCGTCGCTGCTGACCAGCATGCCATCGATGACATACAGCGGCTCATTGCCGGCATTGATAGAGCTGGTGCCGCGGATGCGGATGGACGTTTCGGCGCCCGGCTTGCCGGACAGCTGCGTCACCTGTACGCCGGCAGCCCTGCCCTGCAGCGCCTGGTCAAAGGAGGTCACCTGCACCTTGCGCAGGTCTTCTGCCTTGATGGAAACGACCGAACCGGTCAGATCACTTTTACGCGTGGCGCCATAACCGATGACCACCACTTCATCCAGCGAACCGCTTTTTCGCAGCAGCGTGATGGTCAGGGTGCGCTGGTCGCCTACCGGCACTTCCTGCTCCTGGTATTCAGTGGCCGAAAAGACCAATACAGCTCCCTGGTCAGGCACGGTAACGGTGAACTGCCCCTGCGCATCGGTGGTAGTGCCGGTAGCAGATCCCTTCAGCAGGACATTGATACCGGGCAGCGGTGTGCCGTCTTCGGCGATCACCTTGCCGGTAACCGGCTTATCGGCCATTTTATAATGATCGTTTCCCGGAAGCCCGGCAGCAAGACCGGGAGGGGTATAGCAAAGAATAGACAAGGCAGTCAGCGCTGCAAGCAATCGTTTAAGGTGTTTCATTATCTCACATTTAAAATGTTCAGATGTTCATACATATGGCAATTCAAAAAAACGCGTGCTCTTCCGTATTATCACCTGCCCCTTGCAATATCGATGGTGTAGGTGAAACTATCGGCCCGGTAATAACCCAGGTTGTACTCGAAGGGCCTGTCGCCTGGATCGCAGACGATCCGTTTGCGGAACAGCACCGGATCGCCCTCATTGATGTGTAGCTTTTTGGAAAGCTCTGCATCGGCAACGATGGCACTGATACCTTCTTTCGACATAGCGGCTACAGTATGGTGTTCTTTTTCCAGCATTTCATATAGCGGCCTGGAGAAATCTTCGTCACCCGTCAGCTCCACCCGCGGGTGAAAGAATGAAATAAAATAAACAATAGGCCCTGACTGCAGTCCCCTGATGCGTTCCAGCTTCAGGACCTTTGTTTTTGCAGGCAGCCCGAACAGTTCGGATACCTGTTTGTCAGCAACGGCCCAGCTTATCCTGAGATCATAGGTTGTAAATGCCACACCCTTCTCATCCATCTCGTGCGTAAAGCTATCCCACTTGTCCAGCTTGGTGGTGATGTTATTCTTAGCCACCTTGGTACCCACGCCCTTCTTGCGCACCAGCAGGCTCTCGTAGACCAGCTTGTTGGTGGCCTGCCGTACAGTGTTGCGCGAAATACCAAGCCGCTTGGCAATGTCTACCTCGTTGGGTAGCAGCTTGCCGTTCTGGTATTCGGGTTTCTGGATCAGCTTTCGCAGCAGATCTTCCACCTGCATATGCAGGGGAACGGAACTTTCATGGTCAATGGTCAGGGTCATCTAGTAATCATTTCCAGTATGTTCATACATATATACATACTAAAATTAGGGACATTTTTTATCCTGCC
>JBEVLT010000157.1:0-3408 GCA_040509055.1 Chitinophagaceae bacterium | reverse complement strand
AAGAGCGGCGCAGGCATTTTTTTATGCGCAGGCTATTGCCGTAATCCCGGGCAGATGTATTTTCAGTATAAATTGCCCGTATGTACAATGCTGAGAACAATCTGTTTACAGTGCGGCTCAACGACACCGGTGTTTTATATATCCGAAAATTGTTCAGGCTGTCCGGTCTTATTTTCGTAGCGATGATTGCTACGTCGTTGTTTAGTATATACTTCGATATTTCTTCGTATATATCGATGAGGCGGATGTATGATACGCCGCCATCACTGCTGTACCCGATAAGGGTATACGCATATGTGGCCATTCTCATCGGCAATAGCTGCGCCGGGTATTATTATTTCAGGTTCTCGCGGCGGCTGTTCCATAGTACTGATAACAGCAATGAAGAATCGTTTAACCAATCGTTCCGGTATATTTATTACAATGCGGCTATATTTGCCACCATCCTGGTGATCACCTTATTGCTGGATATCCTGATCCTGTTGAATATGGTCCGGGTCTTTTTATAAAAGGCTAGCTGTCAGGTCTTCCATTGACCGGGCGCCTTCAGAGAAACTCACCAGTTTGCCGATCACTCCCTCTACTACTGCATCGGGGCAGGAAGCGCCGCTGGTGACCAGGATCTTTACCGGTTGTTTTGCAGGCAGGTAGCCTGTAGTCAGCCGTTCTTCTTTGGTGTGAAAGTTATAATGCAGGATTTCGCGGCCCGAAAGGATCTTTTCTTTGTCATTGATGAAAAAAGTGGGCAGCTTTTCTTCACACAGTTCCACCAGGTGCGAGGTATTGGAAGAATTGTAGCCGCCGACCACGATCGCCAGGTCGGCCGGGGTTTGCAGCATACCCGTTACTGCACCCTGGTTGTCATTGGTAGCGTAGCAGAGGGTATCTCTTGTGTCCGCAAAACGATCGTTGACCATACCGGGAGCAAGATCGTATTTGCGTATCATGACCTGCTTCAGGAAGTCGGCAATGGCCTGCGTATCGCTGGCGAGCATGGTCGTTTGGTTAACCACGCCGATGCGCTCCAGGTCTTTCTGTATATCAAAGCCTTCGGAATACTGGCCGCTGAAGGCGCTATAGAACGCGGCGGGGTCTTTTTCACCGGTAATATACCGCGCCAGTTCCTCTGCCTGCTGCATGTCTTTTACCACTACAGCCGGGGCATTGCTCGCTGCATGCGAAAATGTAGCCCTTGTTTCTTCGTGGTTGGGCTTGCCGTGTATGATGATCGTGTAGTCTTTTTTGGCAATCTGTTCGCTGCGGTTCCACACCTTTTCCACGAAGGGGCAGGTGGTATTGTAGGTCGTCGTGGGAATGCCGATCCGTTCCAGTTTTTCCTCGATGGCCAGGGTGGTGCCGAATGCGGGGATGATCACGATGTCATCGGCATGCAGCTCTTCGAAAGGGATCAGCTGCCGGCCATAGGTATCCTGCAGGAAGGTAACGCCGTGTGCCTGCAGGTCGGCATTCACCTGGGGATTGTGGATCATTTCGCTGAGCAGGAAGATCCGTTTGCCCGGATTTTCCGTCACGGTGCGGAAGGCGATCTCGATGGCATTTTCCACGCCGTAGCAAAAGCCGAAATGGCGGGCCAGGTAAATATGAAGCGGGCCGAAATCCAGCAGGGTGGGCGTGAAGTCTTTTTTCAGTTTATCCGCCTCTTTCCGTCTTTTTTTGATGGCGGCTATCAGCGGGCTCCTGTAATTCTGCGGCACGTCGAAGCTCTTCATACATACAAAGATAGTACTGTTTTCAGGTTTGAGGTTCGATGTTAAGGTCGTTTTAACGGTGTCAATCCTTATATTATCGGCTGGTTCTGAATTAATGTTCGGGGTTTGATGTTTTGGGCAAAATCAGTCCTGTATATTATGAGCAGCAGCGTTAAGCGAAATGTACTGTCCGGAACGAAAAATGCAGGCGATGGTAAAATTCCAAAATCTCCATCCTCAAACCCCGAACTTCCATCTTCCAACCTCAAAATTCTTCCTATCTTCCGTATCAAAACTAATAAGGAATGAGAAACGTTTTGCTTGCCGCTTCTTTATTGGCGATATTCGGTTTTTCGTGTAAGCTGATGAAGAAAAAAGACGATTCCGATACTGCAAAAAAGAATGGAATGACAACTGGTTTTACGCCTCTTGACTGGGTGCATACGACGAGCATCTACGAGATCAATGTACGCCAATATACTCCGGAAGGCACCTTCAATGCCCTGCAAAAGGAACTGCCCCGGCTGAAGGACATGGGCGTGCGGACGCTCTGGTTTATGCCCATCACGCCGATTGCCCAAAAGAACAAAAAGGGTTCGCTGGGCAGCTACTACGCCTGTTCGGATTATACGGCTATCAATCCCGAGTTCGGTACGCTCGGCGATTTTAAAAACCTGGTCCGCCAGGCCCACACACAGGGTTTCAAGGTGATCATCGACTGGGTAGCCAATCATACGGGATGGGACCATCACTGGACCCGCGAGCACCCGGAGTATTACCTGAAAGATTCGGCCACCGGCAATTTTAAGATTGCCAGCGGCATGGACGATATCATCGAACTGGACTATTCGAACCCGGCCCTGCGCAAAGCCATGATCGATGCCATGATCTACTGGATCAACGAATGCGACATCGACGGGTTTCGCTGCGACCTGGCATCCTGGGTAGAAGTGGATTTCTGGCACGAAGCACGCCCGAAAGTCGATGCCGTGAAGCCGTTGTTCTGGCTGGGCGAGTTTGACGAACTCGAGACCCCGGAATACGGCAAAGTGTTCGATGCCAGTTATAGCTGGAAATGGATGCACAAGACCCGGGAGTTTTACCAGAACCACCTGCCCATTACAGCGCTTACCTCGCTACTGGAGCAATACAGTGCGATCCAGGGCCCTTCCATGCGGGCCTGGTTTACGACCAACCATGATGAGAACAGCTGGAACGGTACGGAGTACGAGAAGTACGGCAATATGGCCAAAGCGCTGGCCGTATTCAGCTGCACCTGGGATGGTGTACCGCTGGTCTACAACGGACAGGAATTGCCTATGCTGACCAAGCGGCTGGAGTTTTTCGAGAAAGACCCTATCCCCTGGACCGGAACCAATGAACTGCACGATTTCTACAAGACGCTGCTGAACCTGCATGCTACTCACCCGGCGTTGCGGGGCGGCGATACGGCCGTAACCACCTATCGTATCAAAACATCCGACGATGCCAATGCATTTGCCTACCTGCGCAGGAACGGCGGCCGTGAAGTGCTGGTGGTGATCAACCTTTCGTATACGCCCAAACTTACGCTGGCGCTGGAAGACGAGCGGGTGACCGGCACGTTCCGAAACGTATTTTCCGGGAGCAGCCAGGATTTTACGGGTTCCAGAACCCTGGAACTGGCGGCCTGGGAATACCTGGTATTCGAGAAGTAAAA
>JBEVLT010000156.1:0-4737 GCA_040509055.1 Chitinophagaceae bacterium | reverse complement strand
TCCTTGATAAAAAACTGAACAATGCGTGGCTGAAAAATATCATCAATAGCAGCGACAGTGCCTACAGCAGGCCATACTACCGCAGCGATTTTGTCACCGCTTCCTATTATATCAATAAGAAAGACTCCACGCTGGCGCAGGTGATGCGCGACTCTGCGGAACGGGTGCGCCAGGTGATTGTGGAAAAGAACGGTGTGCGCAGTTTTTCCGCTCAGTTCTATCCCACCGGCTATGCGATTACCATCGCAGGTCTTAATCCGCAGGGGCAGTTCCATGGCCAGGCCACATTCCTTTATGCTGACGGCCGTGTAAAAAGTAAAGGGCAGTACGAAAATGGTTTCTACAGCGGCGTTTGGGAAACGTACAGCCCGGAAGGTAAATTGGTATTGCGGGAAGAGTACGGGCCCGGGGCCCGGCTGCTGAAGACGACTCCCTACTGATCACTTATTCAGGCACCGGTCAGCATCTATTTCCGGGGTGTGTACACGTAGGTTATTTCATAGGGCACTTTATTCAGCCCTGCCGGCAGCTACCCACCCGCAGATCTTCCTTCTGCGGTGTCGGCTCACAAATAGAATAGCGGCGGCCATTGTATACGATCGGTGTACCTGCCGGGTTTGTTAAACTGTATGGCAATGGTGACGTGCTTCGGGTAGATAGCACGATCATCGGCACTTAGTAGTAAGATAATATTAGGTTCCTTGGATTATGAAGCGGGAAAGGGTGGCGGCCGGAAGTGCAGGAATTAATGCTGAGATAACAGTATGCTAATGCCTGCGTAATATCAGTGTTTCATTTTTGCACCAGTTCTTTCCTACACCGTCGTTCCGAATTGCGGATGGTCTCCTACCATCTCTCCGCAATTTCTCATGCAGTTGCCATCCCGGCAGAGGACAGCTTCCGGGGTGGCTTTTTTATGCCCGTACGGGTTGGTTGTTGGGGTACTATTATTTTTTGGCCGGGCTGCATCGCTGCGATCGGCTGGCGTTGCGTCGCACTCCCGGCGGCCTTGTTCGCTGTTCGTCAATAACGCGCCCTACCGGGCTACCTCTCAATAGCTATCGGGATAGCGCTCCTGCGAGCTATCAAATATCGCCGCTGCGACTGCGCGTCATTTTTGGAACATGGAGATGGCTGCCTGTAAGAGAGATCAGGCCATAATATCGTACTCTTCCGGGATCGGCGCCTGCTTGCCTACGCCTTCGGCAAACAGGCAGGAGAGACACTGCGACACACTTTGGCTGTAATCCATTTTAGGATGTGTGGGGCTGTTCAGCCAGTTTTCAAAATGACGGGGAAAAGTATCATCGATCGTTTTCAGGCACAGCACACCCATCTGCTGCAGGGCCGCGGCATTGCACTGCTGCTCGTACTGCGCCCGGATGGGGATGCTGATGATCTTCTTGCCCAGGTGCAGTGCTTCGGCAGGGGTTTCAAACCCGCCGCCGGTGATGATGCCGGTGCACCCGATCAGGCTTTTGTTGAAAAGAGCATTGCTCACGGGCAGAAAGGTGATGTTGCGGTCTTCTCCGGGCGCCGTGGTTTGACGGGAGAATACCTGGAAGCGCACCTGCGGGAAGGCATGAAAGATGGTTTTCAGTTCCGGTTCGCAGTAGGAGGGCAGGTATACCGTTACGTATTGCTGATCTTCCGGCTCGGCCAGCAGGATTTCCTTCTTCACCACGGGTGTGAAAATAAAATCGTCGTAGGGTTGGAAATGCAACCCGATATACCGGCTGGCCCGGGCATAATTCTTTAGCACCCATTCGCCCGTAGGGTTTTTCTTTACCGGCCGGGGCGTATGGACCGACTGGAAGCTGGCCTGGTGGCCAAACTGTACGGACGGAATTTTCTTTCGTGCACAGGCCGCTGCCGTGATGTAGTCGAAATCGTTGATCACCAGGTCGTATTTTTCCACCGGCAGATCGCGGATCTCCTGGCGGATGCGTACCGGCTGAAAGCTCTTTGCCAGTTTCCAGTAATCGAGCCCGCCATTGCAATTGTAAAAAAGGCTCAACCCCTTGCTGCGGTATTTCACCGGGCCATCGAGGTGCAGGGTGCTGTTGGCGCCGCTGAGAAAGATGTCCACGGTACCGTATTCCTGCAGGGAAGGCAGCAGCTCCATGGCTCTGCTGATATGACCGTTGCCGGTAGCCTGTACGGCATAAAAGATTTTCATCTGGTTGTTTTATAACGAGCGGCCATTATGCATCATACGATGGCCGGCTGCGGGGTTAAGGAATGGAGGTAAATGGCGATCTCGTCGGTGAGTACCCGGGGCTGGGGTTTGAGCGCCGGTGTCCGGACTGCCTGGTTTTCCGTTTCGGTGTAGGTGTAAATGTGCCAGTCATTGTCCCGGTATTCCAGCGCGGTCAGGTGCTCCACCCAGTCGCCGGAGTTCAGGTAGGTTACAGATCCCTTGTCGGTGGTGATCACCCGCTTGCCCGGCTGGTGAATGTGGCCGCAGATCACAGCATGGTAGTTTTTTTCGATGGCCAGTTCGGCGATCATGGTTTCGAACTGGTCGATCTTCACCACCCGTTTGTTGAACTGTTGCATTATTTTCCTCGAAAGAGAGAGTTTTTCCCGCCCGGCCAGCCTCATCAGCCAGTTGATCAGGCGGTTAAAGGCCAGCAGGGAGGCATAACCGTTGCTCCCCAGTTTGCCCCAGAATTTCGCCTGCTTTTTTCCGGTGTGGTCAAATACGTCCCCATGGAAGATCCAGGTCATTTTGCCGTTGATACCGATCACGGCCTTGTCGGCCAGCTGGAAATTGCCCAGCTGCACATCGGCATAGCGGCGCAATATCTCATCGTGGTTGCCGGTAATATAGATCACGCGGGCGCCGGACGACAGAATCTGGAATATCTCTTGTATTACTGCCATGTGCGAGGCGGGGAAATAGTGCTTGCTGAACTGCCACCCGTCGATGATATCACCGTTGAGAATAAGCAGCCGGGGGGCAATGCTCTTCAGGTAGGCAAGGATTTCTGTAGCGCGGCAGGCATAGGTTCCCAGGTGGAGGTCGGATATTACGGCTACATCAACAGGGCGCTTGTGCATACGAAAGTTTCGCAAAGCTCAGCAGGCGGTATTAACCCAGTATGGCGGAACTGTTAAGAATCGATGAAGCGTAGATGAAAAAATTGTGAATAAAAGAAAGCAAATAACAATTAGTTGACCACGGGGTAACAGGCCGGTCATACTGGTTGTTTTGTTTTGCAAAACCGTTACACCGTGAAAAACTTATTAACCTGTCTGATCCTGTTCGCCGCCCTGCCCATGAACCACCCGGGCGTATGGAAGTCGCCCGATCCCCTGCCGGTAGCGCCTGCTGAAAACCTGTTTATCATTACCATCGACGGGTTTCGCTGGCAGGAGCTCTTTACCGGCGCCGATGAATCCCTGCTGGCCGACACCACCTGTACACCCGACCCGGCCATGATGAAAATGATGTACTGGGATGAAAAACCGGAGGAGCGCAGGAAAAAACTACTCCCTTTCTTCTGGAATATTATCGGATCGCAGGGTTGTTTGTATGGCAACCGCAACTACAACAACAAGGTCAATACCGCTAACCTGTTCCGCTTTTCCTACCCCGGCTATAACGAGATATTCACCGGCAACACCGATATCATGGTGTCGTCCAATAAAAAGCGTAAAAACAGCAATGTAAATGTGCTGGAGTACCTGCATGGCCGCGAAGGTTTCAAAGACAAGGTAGTGGCCTTTACGTCCTGGGACGTATTCCCTTATATTCTCAATAAAGAGCGCAATGGCCTGCTGATCAACAGTGGGTACGAATGCATCGATAAAACGGATTGCGAAGCGCAGCGCATGATCAGCCAGGTGCAGACGGAGGCGGTGTACCATAAAGGACAAACGCGGTATGACCAACTGACCTTCCTTACGGCCAAAGAATACGTGCAGCAGCACAAACCACGGGTGGTATACATCGGGCTGGGCGAAACCGACGAGTACGCGCACAGCGGCCGCTACGACCTGTACCTGGACCAGGCCAATAAGATCGACCGCATGCTGGCCGAACTGTGGCTATGGGTGCAGACCACGCCGGGCTATCGCAACAATACCACGTTCCTGATCACTACCGACCATGGCCGCGGCAGCCGCGACAGGAAATGGACCTCTCACGGAGCTTTCATCAAAGGCTCTTCGCAAACCTGGCTGGCCCTGATCGGGCCGGGCATACAGGCTGTCGGTGAAATGAAGGAGAACCAGCAGTTTTACCAGGAGCAGATCGCCAATACCATTGCGGCGCTGGTCGGCGAGACGTTTGACAGAAGATCGGCAGCCGGTGACCTGGCTACGGGCAATCATCGTTAAAGCAGCTTACCTGCATATTAATTTCCGCCGATCACATCCAGCACGATCTTCCATTCCGGCATCCGCTGCCAGATGCGCAGGAAGCACTTGTTCTCAACCGTCGTTTCTCCATTGTGCCGGGTCGATATTTTCACAGTGCCATAGGTGTACCCCATTGTTTCCGACGTGGAAAGATCGCCACCCGTTTGCTCAAAACGGTATGAAACACCTGCATCCATGATGCCGGTATGGCGCGCAGGCTGGTAAGGCCGGTGGCCGTCCCGCCCGGCCAGGCTTTGCTGCGTACTGAAATAAGCCGGCAGCAATGAAACGGAAGCCCGGTTCAATCGCTTTGTGTATTGTTGATCGTACTGCAGCAGCTGCCTTTTCACAACTGCATGCCCCTGCTTTTTA
>JBEVLT010000155.1:0-7790 GCA_040509055.1 Chitinophagaceae bacterium | reverse complement strand
TACTACTTAACTAATAACAAAAAACCACCGCTCCTGCAGTGGTCAAATCTTAAACCTTCTTATGTTATAAAGCTTATTAGCGCACCTTCGCACTCACCGGCTCCGTCACCCTACTCTCCTTCCCTCTCCCGTTCTCCGCCGCCAGGAAATAATAATACATCACGCCTTTCTGTGCCGTCGCATCTTCATACGTTTTAGCCGTCAAAGGCAGAGAAGCGATCTTCTGCGCCGCCTCCCCTTCTTTGGCGCGGTAGATGTTTATTTTGGTCACCGAAGCATCTTCCGGGGATTCCCATTTTAATACGATCTTATTTTCAGCCGCAATCGCCACTACCCTGGCCGGGGCCAGGGGCAATACATCCGGCAGGTAAATGCTGGCCCACTGGCTCATGCCGCCTTCATCGCCCTGCTCCAGCCCGCGGCAGCGCACGCTGTAGCGGTAGCGTTTCCCTTCATTCACAGTCGTATCCAGGAAACTGTTCCGCTCCGGCGGCAGCGTAGCGATCAGGGTTTCAGAACCTGCAGCTGCGCCGGCATCCGCCGCTTCGCTGCGGTACAGCTGGTAAGCCACGACCAATCCCTGGCGGGCCTGGTCCTTCCAGGTCACCCACACGTTATCACCCTGCTGCATCGCGGCCACGCCATCGGGAATCGGAATCCGACCCGGCGTCCGTACGCTCACCCGGTCGCCGGGAGCGCTCACCGCATAGCTGGTATTGATATCGGCCACGGCATAGGTATACACTTCGGGACTGCCGGTCATGGGCAGCGTATCCATATACTGCACCAGGCTGTCCGAGCTCAGCACCATGCGGCTCAGCTGCTGCAACGGACCGGTATAGCTATTCGCCCGGTAGATATAATACCCGCGGGTATCCGGCTCCACTTTGGTAAACGACAGCGTCGCGATATTGCCGCGGCGAACCACCGTTACGTTCTGCGGCGGGATGATATTCGCATTGTTTCCTTTTAAAATTCCAGGCACCCTCGCACTGGGAAAGCTGCGGCCATAGCCGCCGTTGGCGACGATATAATAAAAATACCCGGTGGCCGGCAGGAGATTGCGGTCGTCGAAATAGCTGGTCTGCGCCGGCGATACGCTGGCGATCTTTTCATACGTGCTGTCATAGCCCGAGCGGCTGCGGTAGATCTCGATCGAGGTCAGCGCAACAGCCGATTTTATTTTCCAGCTCAGCTCCATGCCTCCTTTTTCTTCGCTGGGCTTTACGTCAAAGTCCTGCACCAGGCCGATCTCGGCGGGCCGGGCCATGGCATAGATCGTGACCGTATCGCTGGTCCGGCCGGGATTGCCCAGCGGGTCAACCGGCACGGCTACATATTGATACGCCATGCCTTTGGCTACGGACGAATCCACGATCTCCGCCACCCACTGGTTGTTGACTTTGGTGAAGAACGGCGTGGCTTTTACTTCGGAAAAACTTTGCTCGTGCTGCTTGCTGCGCCACAGCTTCACGCCGGCCGTATGCAGCGTATCGCTGACGGCATAATGGATGATGACGCCGCGGTCGTCTGGCTTGAAACGCACCGTGCGCAGGCTGCCTGCATAGGATACGGATGGGAAACTGATACGTTGCTCGCCCGCCGGGCTCAGGCGGTTGTCGCGGTCCTTTTTCGATACGCGGTACTGGTATGCGCCGGCAGGAACTCCTTCATCGAACCAACCCACACCGGCTACGAACTGGTAGCGTGGATCGGCGGCAAATGCATAGAGCGAATCGACTGCCGTGGCAGCAGCCACCCTGTTCCATACCCATTTCACCCGCGCCGTATCGATCTGTGTATTGACCAGCATCACTTCCGGGATGCTCATCAGCCGGCCCTGGCACTCGGCTTCGCTTTTGGGCGTCTTTAGCTCGGCCAGCACCGTCCAGCCGGTATCGGCGGCGCCCCTGCGTTCGACAATATAGCTGAACCGCCGGGGCAGCTCCGTGCCACAGAAGATGTATACGCCGGTGGAGTACGCCGCGGTGCGTATACCGTCCTGCGCGATAGCCAGACCCGAGAAGAATAAGAATACTATGGATACAATGCCTTGTTTCATCATTGAAAATTTAGTCGTTAATAGCAATCCGGGATATCGTTGCCGCTGGTGAGCTCGAAGTCGATGCCGCCGGTGCCCATGTAGGCGCTGGCGCCGACGCTCTTGTCGATCTCGAGCGTGGTAAAGCCCAGGCTCTGCTTCACGTAAGCTTTGAAACTCACATCCAGCTTGCCGTACAGGTTGAACTGGCCGTCTTTGTACTGCATCTTGATGCCTGCCCTCGCCTGCATATCACCGCTCATGCTGGTGCCGGTGCAGGCGCTCATGCCGGCCGCCGCATTGGCATATACCTGCACAGCCACGCCCAGGTCGGTGCTGCCGCCGAAGTTGGCCCAGAAGTCGGCGCCGATCAGTGCCTTGCCTTTTACATAGCCAGATACCAGCACGAAGTCGAAATCATAGCTCTTGTCGAAGATGATGCGGTCCACGGTGAAATAAAATCCTTTCAGCCGTCCACCCATCTGCGCCACATAACAATCGTTCTTCACTTCCGCCATCTTGTACGCCGTGACGGTTTTCCACAGGCTGGTTTGCGGCGATTTGACGGGGTACGAACCGATCATAAAACCGAGGTTGTACGTACCGTCGGCAATGGGGTTGCCGATATGCACATCGGCCGTGCCCCCGCCCGCTACATAAAATCCTTCGGGATCGAACAGCGTCTCCACCGTGCCGGTGACCGTATTGGTGCCGAGCAGCACATTGTCCAGCTTCAGCTTGCCGGTAAGCCGCTTGTTGGGGTAGTCGAACACCATGCTCATATTTCCAAACGGCGTTTCGATACCGTCCATGGTGGCGCCGCTGCCATCCACCGCCACATCGCCCAGTACTTTGAAAGTAAGGAACATGGGCTTGATGCCTTTTTCTTCGGGCTTGCTGGCCGTGCTTTCCATCCAGCCGTTGTACGACAGGATGTCCCAGTCGCCGTTCACCACGGCCATGCTGCCTTTGTCGATCGTAAACTTATACCCGTTGGCCGCCTGCGCATCGGATTTGGTCAGCGGCAGCAGATGCCCTTTGTCCAGCACCACGCTGTATTTGGGCGCCCCGCTATTGGCTACGATAAAGGTAGCCGGGATGGCCTCGAAGCTCTTGGCAGGCTTTTCCTGTACATGCCCGTCGATAATAATGCTGTCGGACCTGATGATGATGTTATTCTGCTGCACCGTGGACTTGTCAGAGATAAAATGCACGAAGCCTTTGCCTTCAAATTCACTGATGATCTCGCCCGGTGTCATGGTGAGCGAACCGTTCTTCTTGCTGTACACCAGCTCCAGCGCCATATCGCCCAGTCTTGGCGCGCCTACATTCAGGGCGCCCAGCAGCTTGAAGTAATCCGGTCCGTTGGCAATAGCTTCCGGCCGGAATTTGGCGCTGCTGTTGTTATTGATCCCCAGCTGGTCGCCGGTCTGCTTCAGCTCGAACACGTTCTCGTTATTGCTCAGCAGCTGCACATAGTCGATGGCCACGGAAGCATTTTTTCCTTTCAGGTATACACCTGGCAGGTCATTGATCATGGCTACCGGTTTGCCGGTGCTGGCCAGGGTAAAACGCCAGTGCGGTTTCATATCGCTGCCGGTTTTGGCATCATACACCACTTTGGCGCCGACTGTATCAATATTTTCAAGTTTCTTGATGCCGCCGCCTACCTGCAGCTCGTTGAGCTTAAACCCATCCATCACGAACATATCGCTGCGCAGTGCAAAGTTGCCGAACGGTATGTCCAGCTTGCCGGTGCGGATGAGCCCTTTGCTGCTGGTGATGCCGCCTTCCTGCGGGCTGAGCTTCCAGTCGCTGATGCTGAGCGTCCACTGCTCCAGCTTCAGCTCGATGGGCGTTTTGCTGCTGGCCGGGTATACATTGTTATCGTCCAGCACTACATCCGTGACATTCACGGTAAAGTTTTCCGGCTGCGCGTTTTTCACGGTGCAGTTCATATTTACGTTCAGGTGGATATTACCGTCCTTGGCGATATAGCTGTTCGCCGGGTCCGCCGTGGCGTTGAACCCGATAAACTTAAAGCTGATGGGCTGACCCGATGCATTGCTCAGGTGGTACACATTCTCCGGCGCAGGCGGCGGCGTACTTCCCGTGGAGAAGGTGTTGGCCGGGTTGGCCGCTACATCGGTATTGTTCGGGTTGTTTGCATTGGGATTAGTCCCCATGGACATGAACAACAGGTTCAGGTTGGCGGCCTGCGAAATAATGGCCTCCTCAGATGCAGTAACCAGCGACTGCACGTTCGTATACTGCAGGGAGTTGGCAATGCTGACCGCGAGCGGGCTCTTCACGGCCGCCACAATGGTCGAGAGTGCATTGTTGGCATAGCCGGCCAGGTAAAACTGGTCTTTATTGGTAAAGTTGATATAGGTGCTGGGATAGTTAAAGCTATTGTCCACGATGTTCACCTTACCGGCGATCACACCGTAGTCATCCTGCTTAACGATCATCAGCGGTGATGGCGACAGCGGGTTGAACTGCCCGGCCTGGTTGCGACGCAGGGTCACATTGTATTTATCCAGGTAGCGCAGCTTCACGGACGATAAGCCCTCAATGGACACGCTGCTTCCCTGCGCCTCTCCTATTTTTTGCCCGTTGCCGACGGCTTTGGGTTTGAACACTACATCTTCCACGCGCAGGATATCGTTGCCTTCCATCCATTCGAAATTGCTGATGCTTACTTTCCAGCGGATGGTGCCCGTCACTTTCACGTCGCCGCTGTTGCCGACCGGTGTGATCTTTTCCACCGTGAGCGGGAACCCGAACACATTCGTGATCTGCATGCCTTTGAAGGAAGCGAGGTTCAGGTTTACCGTGGCCTTGTTCTGCACGATATTGGCCACCTGTTCGTCGCCGTTCACCGTAAAGCTGGTATCCAGCACGGCATGTACATTGATCTTCTGGTTATCCACCGGTATACCGCGCAGCGTATAGTTGCCATTGGCATCGGAATAGGCCACTACCAGGTTCGCATCGTCGTGCGCGGAGGAATTATTGTCCTGCATTTGCCAGATCGGGCCTGATTCCTGCGTGCTGGCATCGATATATACCTTCGCATTTTTGACCGGCTTGTTGTCCAGCTTCACCACGCCGCTGATCTCGCTGCCTTTTTCCAGCTTGACGATGATATCCACATAGGTTTTGGTTTCTTCGTTCACCACGTTTTTGGTGATAGGGATGTAATTGGTGCCCTTCGGGCCGCGGATGATGAACGTATAGTTGTTAACCGATACATTTTCGAAATAGAAAGTGGCGCCATACGAGCCCGTCGTTTTCTGGGTATCATCGCCCAGCTGTACGGTGGCATTGCTGATGGCCCCGCCGTTCTGCGCATCCTGTACGATGATCCGCATCCGGTGCTTTCGCCTGTATACCGCCACATCGCTGATCTTGGAATTGGCTATCATGGTCTTGGTAAGCGCAAAGGAAGAATCGAAATAAGCCACGTCCTTAGGGATCACTTGCAGCCGGATGGTATCCAGGTTCGGTACCGCCAGGGAGAACTGGCCGTTGCTGTTCGTTTCCACCACGGTACCGGTGTTGGTCTTCACATAAGCCGATATGGCTTTGTTATTTTCATCCTTGCTCACCACGCGGCCGGTAACGGAGGCGCCGGGCTGGAGCGGTATGTTTTTCACGAACTGGTGCCCCATGGTGGACTGGAAAGTATAGGTGACAGGAGCTGAATTATTGTACCCGGTCGATTTACCGATAAAGCTGACCACGGAATTGTTTCCTTTCAGGTACTGGCTCAGCGGCGACTGGTTGGCGGTCAGCTCTGCATAGCCGTCCTTATCGACTGCCGTTATGGCCATCCAGTTATCGTTCAGCTGTACGATACCGGAAGAAAGAGGCTTGGCATTGGTGGCATCCTGCAGCCGCACCAGGGCCCGGCTGGGCAGCGGTTTCAGCGTCATCACCACCTGGAACACCGGCAGCCCGCCCGAGCTTTTTATGTTCTCTCCATTGGTGGAAGTGCTGAACGTGGCCGTGTAAAACTTGCCCGGCGAAAGCGGGTCGCTGCACACCTCGATATAATATTTTTTGTATTGCGACAGGATCGCCGGCAGGGTCACCGTGCCATCGAGAGCCGTGACCTGTGCGCTCCACAGCTGCTCGAACTTCGTAGTGAACAAAGCGCCGTTATTGAGCGAGGGAGCGTTGTTCGTATTCGCATCCTGCTTTATATACTGCGGGTTGATCAGCTCGGCCAGCTTGTATTTGTTGTCACCCTCGCCCAGCGGCAGGTTCTTGTACTTGTCTTCGATCCGGCGGAACACGGTCACCAGCATGCCTTCCAGCGGTTTTTTGTCCTCGGTTTGCGCCAGCACCTGGAGCTTCATTTCGCGTACTGTCGAGGTCATCGGGGAAAAGCTTTTGGCCTCGAACGGCTGCACGGTCATGGTCTCGGCAGCAGCGCCTACATGTGGGTTTACCGGCACGATGCGGAATACCCGCTCGAAGTTGATCGTTTCTTCGTCGTATTGCGCGCCCTGGTACTGCATCTGGTAAGGATCTGCATTCGGACCGCTTTGCTTGCCGCCGAACTGCATGCCCTGCACCGGCGTGGTGTTGAACCCGCCCCCGGTCATACCGGTACCGCCCAGCTCGAAGAAGCCATTGCCGGCATTGAAGCCGAACTGGCCGTTACTGTTGTTGCCGAAATTCTGGTAGCCCTGCGAAGCGGCATTAAAGTTCTGCGTATGCTCATACCCCTGCATTCCGCCGGGCATGTAAGCATCCGGCCCGGGATTGGATACCGCGTCATACAGTATGCCAATGCCCAGCGCATCTTTGGGGCTTCCCCCTCCTGCTGCCTTGGGCGGCGGCTGGCTTACCGACCAACCCTTTTCTACTACCTGCCCCTGCCCGATGGAGCCTTTCTTATTGAAGTTGACCACCTCTATTTCAAAGTTGCCCTCTGCATCGGTAGTTCCCATGCCCATGGTCTGTCCGTAGTCCAGCAGCTGCATACCGTCCTTGTATTCGCCGCCGCCGCTGGGCACAAAGAATTTTTCCTTGTACGACATCCCGCCGTTGTTGCCCGAGAGGTCGGTCACATAACCGATCGGAGTGCCATTCACCAGGTACTCCACGATCACGAGGAAATCCTGTTTCGCGTACGGGCGCAATTGCTTGCCTGCATCGCTCTTCCACTGGTACAGCAGCTTGCCTTTCACCAGCGAAGTGGGCGGCTTTTTGGAAATGATGCTGTAGGAAGCATTGATGTTACGGTACAGCGAATCCGGTTTATTGATATTTTTCGGTTTGGGCACACGGATCATCATTTCCGCAGCGATATAATCTGCGTCCTGGTAACCATAGCTGGCAGTGCCGCCTACCCCGTTCAGGTTGTATTGTAATTGCTGGTTCTTATCATTGATAGCAAGCGCATAATATTCATCGCCGTCAAAGAGGTTAGACAGCAGGTTGTGAAAAGTAACGGTAGCCACATCCACACCGCTCACTTTTTCAATCTGTGTTTTTCCACGGCCTACTTCCACGTAGCCGCTGGTCACCGGGCTGGCCAGCGATCCTTCCATCGGCGGCACATATCCTTTCTTGTTCTTGCGGTACAGGATCACGGTCAGGCCCGCTTCCGCCTTGGCCAGGTCCGATTTATAGATCATGCCTTTTTTCTCATCATAGGCGTAGTCGTTCTTCATCTTGGAAGTATCCACGGTGATCTGCAATGCATCGCCCTTGTTGGCCACCGCATAGGCGGCAT
>JBEVLT010000154.1:0-4487 GCA_040509055.1 Chitinophagaceae bacterium | reverse complement strand
GGGGATCCCCTGACAAGAATCCCCTTTAACCAACTTATAGAACCGAACCGTTATGCACAGTTCTGATATTATGTACGCGAAGAAAATACAGCCGGATTGCCGGCGCAAAGAAAATTTACTAGAGCTTCGTTTTGCCCATCGTCTGCAGGTCTTCGAGGGTAGGACCACCTTCGTTACCCCGTTTTTCGATGGTAATGGCAAAGGCATCGGCCTTTTGGGTATTCTTCATTTTCAGGATCACTTTGCCTTCTTTGCCTACATCAAAGAGTCCCAGGTCTTTTGGCTGTCCGTCGATCAGCGCCCATAGCTGGTATTGCTTGTCAGACGGCAGCTTGGGCAGGTTGTTGACCACCATAAACACATTTGACGAGGTGGAATCCCAGTAAATGTTAGCGGCGGATGGCTGTGCCTTCTTGGTCGGCACCATGCTCACCACCGTCATCCTCGGGTTGGTAACCAGGTCGTGTTCCACCTTCATCCTGTCTATCAGGCTGTCGTTGGTACTGGCCCGGGCTTCGAGCTCCTGGTTTTTTTCATAAACAGAGTAAGCAAAATAAGCGGTTACCACAAAGAGAATAACCGCGGCGGCAGCTACCCACCGGAGCCACCCGCCTGATCGTTTTGTAGTAGTATCCATGGCAAGAATTTTCGAAGGAGTAAGGTTAGCCTCCCGGCGGATAGCAGTCATGACCTGCTCCCTGGTGGCTGCAGCAGGTGCCACGGCATATGCCAGGCATTGCTGCTCCAGGGCCAGCTCGAACGACGTACGGGCTGCCACCAGCTCCGCATACTGGGCGCAGTATTGTTCAAACTCGGCCCGTTCCTGCTCAGTAGCAAGACCCAGCACGTAGCTTTCGATAATACCGCTCGATATGTATTCCTGTACGTTCACTTATTGTTGAATCATGGTTCGTAAATTCATCAAAGCGCTTCTTATTCTTGTCTTCACCGTTCCCAACGGTATGCCCAGTCCTTTGGCTATCTCTTCGTGCGTATAGCCCTGGAAATACGACAGGTCGATCAGGACCCTGTGCTCTTCCTTTAATGCTGACAACATCTTTTTTAAGCCGGCATCTTCTACGGGCAGCACGATCATGGCCTTTTCAGCCTGGCTGTCCGCATCGTCGGGGATGCTGCTGTTCTTCAATGAATCGTGATAGCCTTTGGACCTTACCTTGTCGATTGCCGCATTTCTCGCTACGTTCAGCATCCAGGTAAAAAGCCGTCCTTTAGAGGGGTCATACAGCCCGATCTTTCTCCAGATATTCACAAACACTTCCTGCAGTACGTCGTTCACCGTTTCCGGGTCAGGAATGATGGCGCGGATCACACCCGACAACGCTCCCGCATAGTTATCATACAGATAACTAAACGACGCTTCATGGCGTTCCTGAAGCAGGCTCACCAGTTCCGGCTCACTATATTTATTCAGAGAGTTCAATCAGTTGGTTAAGAAAGTAACTTTCCGGTTGGACGAGAAAAGTAACTTTCAGTCTGATAAATGTACGCAATAAACCCTATTACGGATTTTAGCCCGCAACAGCCTCATAACCCGCCGCATCCAGGAGTGCAGACACATCGTCCGGGTTGTCCACCGTCATTTTTATCATCCAGCCTTTCCCATACGGATCGCTGTTGACCAGTTCAGGGGCATTGGCCAGCTCGGGGTTCAGTTCGTCGATCGTTCCGCTCACGGGCAGGAACAGATCGGAGACGGTTTTGACAGCCTCTACGGTTCCGAAAACGGCTCCTGCTTCGAGCGCCTTGCCTACCGTTTCCACCTCTACGTACACAATATCACCCAGTTCGCGCTGGGCAAAGTCAGTAATGCCGATCGTAGCGGTATTGCCTTCCAGGCTGACCCATTCGTGATCTTTCGTGTAGCGGAGATTTGCAGGATAACTCATAACCGAATGATTTATATCGCAAATATATGAGCTAAAGCGCCTGACAAACTGTGATCTTCCCCTGTTTTTTTCGTAATTCACCGGAAAAAATACGCCGTTCATGCACTTTTTTGCACCACTTGTCGGCCGGCACTTTACAATATTGTGACACGGGGATACCTTTGCTCACCTAATCAAAACGAGGAAAATGTACATGAGAAAATTACCCCGCCTGGCACTGTTGCTGATGGCCGTTGTATTCAGTTCAGTTGTTTCAGCCCAAAAAATCTCGGGACTGGTAAAAGACCAGCAGGGAAAGGGATTGGAGAAAACCACGGTTTCCCTTTTAAGGGCCAGTGACTCCGCTGTCGTTAAATTGTCAGTGACCGATAAAGAAGGAAAATTTTCCTTCCCGGCCGATGCCGGCCGCTACCTGGTAAGCGTATCGTATGTAGGCTATGCGCCGCTTTACTCCCCTGTCTTTGCCGTATCCGGCGATGTGCAGCTGGGCGACCTGGTGATGATCAAGGCCGAAGCTTCCCTGTCAGGTGTGACGGTGACCGCCCGGCGGCCGATCGTGGAAGTAAAGGCAGACAGAACGATCCTGAACGTGGAAGGCACCATCAATGCTACAGGCAACGACGCCCTGGAACTGCTCCGCAAATCGCCGGGCGTAACGGTAGATAAGGATGACAACATCAGCCTGAGCGGCAAGAACGGTGTGCAGGTATTCATCGACGGCAAACCTTCTCCGCTGAGCGGCACCGACCTGGCGAACTACCTGAAGTCGATGCAATCCACGCAGATCGAATCGATCGAACTGATCACCAACCCCTCGGCCAAATACGAAGCAGCCGGCAATGCAGGCATCATCAACATCCGCCTGAAAAAGAACAAGAGCTTTGGTTTTAATGGTTCGGTAAACGCCGGCTGGAACATGGGTGTATATCCCAAGTATAACGGCGGGTTTGCCCTGAACTACCGCTATAAAAAGGTCAACCTGTTTGGCAACTACAACTACAACAGGAGTAAAAACCAAAACAGGTTCAACCTGTACCGTACCAGCAGCGTAGACAGCTCCTTCGACCAGAAATCGCGGATGGTCAACCGGAATGAAAGTCATGGCTTCAAGGCCGGTATGGATTACTATGCCAACAACAAAAGCACGTTTGGCGTGATGATCAACGGCAACCTGGGCGACTCCCGTTCCAGCAACGAAAGCAGGACCGCTATCGCCTACCTGCCCTCCAAACTGGTGGACAGGCTGCTGGTAGCCGACAACATCAGCAGCGGCGACCGCACCAATATTAACTTCAATGCGAACTATCGCTTTGCAGATACATCGGGTCATGAACTCAACGTGGACCTGGATTATGGTTTTTATAACGGCGCCAACAGCCAGTTTCAGCCCAACCGCACTTACGATGCCACGGGCACCACGCTGAAGCAGGAAGAGTTTTACAACACGCTGACGCCTTCGGACATCGATATTTATTCTGCCAAGGTGGACTATGAGCAGAACTTCAAAAAAGGAAGGTTGGGTTACGGCGGTAAGATCTCTTACGTAAAAACCGACAATACGTTCCAGCGTTTTTACAGCCCCAGCTCATCTTCCCCTTCGCTGGAAGACAACCACAACGATTTTAATTACAAGGAGAACATCAATGCCGCATATGTCAATTACAACCGGCAGTTCAAAGGCATCATGATCCAGGCCGGCGTGCGGGTGGAAAACACGCATTCCAAAGGCCATTCTGTGGGCTTCCGCCACGATTACAGCACTGGCACCAACGTGCCGCTGGATACCTTGCTGGACCGCAACTATACCAATGCGTTCCCGAGTGCGGCCCTGACCTTCAACAAGAACCCGATGAAGCAATGGAGCATCACTTACAGCCGCCGGATCGACAGGCCATCGTACCAGAACCTCAACCCGTTTGAGTTCAACCTGGACAAGTACACCTTCCAGCGGGGCAATCCCAACCTGCGGCCGCAGTATACCAACAGCTTCGGCATCACCCATATTTACAAGTACAAGCTGACGACCACGCTGAACTACAGCCATGTATCCGACGTGTTCTCGACGATCCCGAAGAGCGAAGGTTCGCGGGCATTTATCACCAACGAAAACATCGCCACACAGGATATCGTGAGCCTGAACGTGAGCATGCCGGTGCAGTACAAGTGGTACAGCCTGTTCTTCAATATCAATTCGTATTATTCCAAGTTCAAAGGCCAGTCTGTAGGCTACAACGTAGATGTGGATGTGTTTTCCTTCAACCTGTATGCGCAGCAGACCTTCAAGCTGGGCAAAAAGACCACGGCCGAGCTGAGCGGCTTCTATACAGCCCCGTCCATCTGGCAGGGCGCTTTCGAAACCAAAGCACTGGGCAGTATGGATGTCGGCCTGCTGCGGACTATTCTCAACGGCAAGGGAAGCATCAAAGCATCGTTTACCGATGTGTTCAAAACACTTCGCTTCTACTCTACCAACAATACCACCGGCCAGATAGTACGCGCCAACGGGGCATGGGAAAGCCAGCAGATCCGGATCAACTTCAACTACCGTTTCGGCAGCAACCAGGTGAAGGCAGCCCGCCA
>JBEVLT010000153.1:0-8469 GCA_040509055.1 Chitinophagaceae bacterium | reverse complement strand
GATTCAAAAAACACTGTTTCCTGAAGGCGTGTTATACGATGTCGAAAATCATCGGTATCTAACCAACAAAACGAACACGTTTGTTCATCTAACAAGCTGTATTTCAGAATCCTATAACGAAAATAAAAACGGGACTTCCCAGTTTTCACTCGAAAAGTCCCGTTCAGTACCGGAGAGCAGACTTGAACTGCCGACCTTCGGGTTATGAATCCGATGCTCTAACCAGCTGAGCTACCCCGGCAAAAATTGGGTTGCAAAAATAACTATTCCCCCCGTAAACCCGAAATCATTTTTGCAAAACAGCCTGTCCGTCCCTGCCTTAACTTAGCGGCTACTACTATGTCCCTGATTCGCCTTGCCACACCTGCCGATGCGGCCGCCATCCTGGCGATCTATACACCCTATATCACGGATACCTCGTACACATTCGAGACTGAAGTGCCATCGGCCGAAACCTTTGCCGCACGGATAACCGCTTACCTGGCGCAATGGCCCTGGCTGGTCTGCGAGATCGATGGCCGGGTGGCCGGCTATGCCTATGGCGCCCGCTACCGGGAACGGACCGGCTACCAGTGGTGCGTGGAGAGCTCGGTGTATATTCATGACGATTACCGGCGCAGGGGCGTGGGCGAAGCGCTGTATACGGCCCTGCTGGCACTTCTCCGGGAACAAGGCTACCGCAATGTATACGCGGTGATCAACCTGCCCAACGAAAAAAGCGTGGC
This sequence comes from Chitinophagaceae bacterium, assembly GCA_040509055.1. Taxonomy (GTDB): domain Bacteria; phylum Bacteroidota; class Bacteroidia; order Chitinophagales; family Chitinophagaceae; genus JAJKIP01. The sequence goes on along the minus strand of JBEVLT010000153.1, from coordinate 7,744 downwards.
CTTCCACGAAAAAATGGGATTTACCTGGTTTGCCACCTATGAGAAAGTAGGCTACAAGCTGGGCCGCTGGAAAGATGTGGGCTGGTGGCAATGCATCGTCAACGACTATACGGACGAGCCGGCTGTACCGGTGAGCTTTGCCGCGCTGGACAAAGGGTTCCTGTCGCCGGTTCTCAGCCAGGCGGCCCTGCTGATCCGCTGATTATTTTCCTGCAGCGATCTCCGTTCTGCCGGGGTACTCTTCCAGGGCTTTGGCCAGGCAATCCATGGCCGCATCGATGGCCACGGTGTTCAGGACATAAGCCAGGCGCACTTCGTTTTTGCCCAGACCGGGTGTGCCATAAAAACCGGTAGCCGGCGCCAGCATCACGGTCTGGCCATTATGAGAAAAGCTTTCCAGCAGCCACTGGCAAAACGTGTCGGAATCATCGATCGGCAGCCGCGCCATGGCATAGAAGGCGCCGCCGGGATTGGGACAGAAAACGCCGGGCATCGCATTCAGCCGGCTCACAAGCAGGTCGCGGCGGGCCTGGTATTCGGCCTTGGTGGCATCAAAATAATGATCGGGCAGGTCCACGGCTGCTTCACCCATGATCTGGGCCAGCCCGGGCGGGCTCAGCCTGGCCTGGGCAAATTTCATCGCCGCATCATATACCGCCTTGTTTTTGGTGACCAGCGCACCGATCCGTGCGCCGCAGGCGCTGTACCGCTTGCTGATGGTATCCATTAAAAGCACGTGCTCTTCCAGTCCCTCCAGGTGCATGGCGCTCACATAAGCGCTTTCCTGCCCGTCGACCGGGTAGCAGAATTCGCGGTACGCTTCGTCGCTGAACAGGTACAGGTTGTGCCGGATGCAGATCTCCCGCAGGGCCTCCATTTCCGCCCGGCTGTACAGGTAGCCGGTGGGATTGTTGGGGCTGCATACCACGATGGCCCTGGTCTTCCCGGTAATCACTTTCTCAAAATCTGCGATCGGCGGCAGCGCGAACCCTGTCTCGATCTGCGAGGGAATGGGCACTACGTTCACACCGGCAGCACAGGCAAACCCGTTGTAATTGGCATAGAACGGTTCGGGAATGATCACTTCGTCGCCCGGGTTCAGGCAGGTAAAAAATCCAAACAGGATGGCTTCCGACCCACCGGTGGTGATCAGGATCTGTTCGTGGGTCACGTTGATGCCCACTTTCTTATAATAATTTACCAGTTTGCGGCGGTAGCTTTCATTGCCGGCGCTGTGGCTGTATTCCAGCACTTTGATATCCGTATGCTTTACCGCATCCATGATGGCAGGCGGTGTTTCGATATCCGGCTGGCCGATATTGAGATGGTACACTTTGATCCCTTTTTTCTTGGCCGCTTCGGCAAAGGGCACCAGCTTGCGGATGGGGGAGGGTGGCATCTGCCGGCCACGCTGTGAGATAGTAAGCATGCGCCAAAGATAAGCCGATCGGCATTTAGTAAGTTAAAGGGCCGCACCTATGCAGTATTACCGTCAATCCGTTCAGGCATGCGTTTATATGAGAGATATTTATATATTTTGCCGTAAGGTCGAAAGGCCTGCTAAATTGTATTGACACGTAAAAAAAATGGACAACTTGCTTGCTGTCCATTTTTTTAGTTTTCAGGGTTGGTCAATAGTTTTCTTCCAAATGCCGGTGCGCGAGATCATCCGGGTAAGGATGTACGTTGTCTGATACTGTCAGGTGCTGGCTGAAATAATTCAGGTCGCTGATCAAGCTGCGAAGCGATGATTTAGCCGCGTTCATGCTCGCTAAAAACTCAGTTTCAATCTCTTTCATCGATTTGAAATAATTATTAACGGAGCTTTCAAACGGGTCAGGGCTTATTTTTTCCAGTGTAAGTAATTGATCCTGTGCTACTCCCAGCATGAGGTGTGTTCCAGCAAACGTATACGCGAATTCGGCATTTCCTGGCATAACGTTGTTCATATGACGGCAATTTGTATAAAGAATAAAAAATCCATGCCGAAAATACTCGTATATCCGGGGCCTGCATGCCTGCCGCATCAAACTTGTTGAAAACTTAATTTTTCCCGGAAGCACTACCTGAAATCCCGGGTGGGATGTGTAGAAAATAGCCGCAGCCTAAACGAATAAAGCAGTATCAATTTCCACATTCTGAAACGTGACCTGTGCCATTTATAAGACAGGATCCGGAAGAAACCTATGCTGTTTATGCAACCCGGGAGGGCCTGCTATAGCAGATAAAAAACGGCAAATACATTATTGATAAGATGCGGATGATATAAAAAAAGCCCCTCTTGTTTTCAAAAGGGGCTCACATAGCGAAAATAAATATGTTAGGATTTCTTCGTCTTGTTTACTTTGCTGTCTTTGGTTTCCTTGACTTCTTTTACCTGGTCTTTGGGCAGGTTATCGTAAGCATCGGCGGTCAGTACTTCACCGGTGATGTGCACGATCTTCTGGTCGGGAACATCGGCGATCTTGATATAGATATCTTTGTTGATCGGGCCTACAGCGCCTGCGTTGAATACCACTTTGATCTTATCGGTTTTGCCGGGCAGAATGGGCTGAGCCGGTTTTTCGGGCACCGTGCAGCCGCAACTGGCCGAGGCATTTTCTACCACGATCGGTTTGTTGCTGACATTGGTGATCTCGAAATAATACGTGACAGGAATACCCTGCTTGATCTTGCCAAAGCTATGGGTCTCGGTGTTCACTTTGATCACTTCGTCAACTTTTTGCTGGGCCATGGCTGCTACGCTGAATACAAAAGCAGTGGCGAAAAGAAACATCTTCTTCATTGGAGTAGTTTTTATAGCGTTTGTTTTTTAAGAAATTGAACGGAAGCATTGGCAGGAGCGGCTCCTTCGGGAGCTTTCCATACCATGCCTTTTATTTTAAGCTGTTTGGTCTGGTTGGTGGCGTACGTAATGGTAATGAACTTTTCGAAGCTGCCTTCCACGGCTGCATTGTAGCCAACCCTGATGGGGCCGCTGGCTCCCGGGGCAATGGGGGCATTGCTCCATTCCGGCGTGGTGCATCCGCAGCTGGCCTGTACATTATCCAGGATCAGCGGCTGGCTGCCGGTATTGACCACCGTAAACGTGTAGTAGACCGGCCGGCCCTGTGGAATGCTGCCGAAATCGTGCTCCGCTTCCTTTAGCTGAAGCAGCGCAGCCGCGTTCGTATTGCTCTGGGCGCCAGCACAAAAAAAAGCGGCCAGCAAGACGGTAACGGCTAAAACTCGCTTCATAAAAAGGTGAATTGGAGAGGTCAAATTTACAGCAAAGATGGCACTCCTGCCAATATGGTTGCAGCCGCCGGACACTTTTTTTCCGGCGGCTGAAGTGGCGGCAATCTCCCTTATTTTTGTGCCATGGAAAATGCAACCACCGCGGTGCCGGCAGAGAAAAACCAGCTTTCCTTCGAGTCGTTCAGGGAAGAGGTTCTGAACGATTACCGGGTTGCCTGCATCAGCCGGCAGGCCAGCCTGCTGGCGCGCAAAGAAGTGCTGACCGGCAAGGCCAAATTCGGCATCTTCGGCGATGGCAAAGAGGTGGCGCAGGTGGCAATGGCCAAATTTTTCCGCCCCGGCGATTTCCGCAGCGGCTACTACCGCGACCAGACCTTTATGTTCGCCATCGGCCTCAGCACTGCCGAACAGTTTTTTGCCCAGGTGTATGCCGACCCAAGCCTGGAGCGCGAACCGTTCAGCGCCGGCCGCCAGATGAACAGCCATTATGCCACCCGCAACGTGGACGAACAGGGCGAATGGATAGACCTGGTGAACCATAAAAATACGGCTTCGGACATGGCGCCTACTGCCGCCCAGATGCCCCGCTCCGTGGGCCTGGCCCTGGCTTCCAAAGTTTTCCGCGAAGTGCCCGGGCTGAAAGAGTTTTCGCATTTGTCCAACCGTGGCCAGGAAGTGTGTTTCTGCACCATCGGCGACGCCTCTACCAGCGAAGGCCATTTTTGGGAATCGGTCAATGCGGCGGGCGTGATGCAGATACCGCTGGCCGTTTTTGTATGGGATGACGGTTACGGCATTTCGGTACCCAAAGAATACCAGACCACCAAAGGTTCCATCTCCCAGGCGCTGAGCGGCATGCAGAAGGAGGCGGGGACCAACGGCATCAATATTTACAAGGTAAAAGGCTGGGACTATGCCGGCATGTGCGAATCCTTCGAAGAAGGCATCCGCATCGCCCGGCAGTCGCATACGCCGGTGCTCTTCCACGTGGAGGAGATCACGCAGCCGCAGGGCCACTCCACATCGGGCAGCCACGAGCGGTACAAAACCCCGGAGCGCCTGGCCTGGGAGCGGGAATGGGATTGCCTGCGGAAAATGAAAGAATGGATCATCGAAAACCACCTGGCCGGCGAAGACGAGCTGGATGAAATAGAGGATACGGCCAAGCGGGGTGTGCGTGAAAGCCGCGATACGGCCTGGGAGGAGTTCCTGGTGCCCATCCGCCAGCAGGTAAGCCGTACGGTGGACCTGGTGACCGCCCTGTCTGCCAGCCTGCCACAACAGGCCACAGGCCTGCAAAAGCTGGCCGCCGATCTTTCCGCCAACAAAGAGCCGCTGCGCCGCGATGTGATGAAGACACTGTATGCCGCACTGGACCTGGCGGGCAACAGCGATGCTGCCTTCTGGACACGGGATTACTACAACGACCTGCTGGAGGAAAACAAGGGCCTGTACAATACCTACCTGTACAACCAGGGGCCCAAAAGCGCCCTGAACGTGGCGGAAGTAAAAGCCACGTTCGACGCCGATGCACCGGTGGTGAACGGGTACGAGATCCTGAATAAATACTTCGACCATCTCTTTGCCGAAAATGTGAAAGTGGTGGCCTTTGGCGAGGACCTGGGGCAGATCGGTGATGTGAACCAGGGTTTCTCGGGATTGCAGGAAAAGCACGGAAAAGAACGCATTTTCGATACCGGCATCCGCGAACTGACCATCATGGGGCAGGGTATCGGCCTGGCGCTGCGCGGACTGCGCCCGATTGCCGAGATCCAGTACCTGGATTACCTGCTGTACGGCCTGCAAACGCTGAGCGATGACGTGGCCACCCTGCACTACCGCACTTCGGGGCTGCAGAGCTGCCCCCTGATCGTGCGCACCCGCGGCCACCGCCTCGAAGGCATCTGGCACAGCGGATCGCCGATGGGCATGATCATCAATTCCCTGCGGGGCATGTACGTCTGTGTGCCGCGCAACATGACGCAGGCCGTCGGTATGTACAATACCCTCCTGCGGAGCAACGACCCGGCCATCATCATCGAATGCCTGAACGGCTATCGCCTCAAAGAAAAACTGCCGGCCAACCTGACGGAGTTTACGGTGCCGCTTGGCATACCCGAGGTGATCAGGGAAGGCGCCGACATTACGATCGTGAGCTACGGTTCCGTGCTCCGCATCATACAGGAGGCCGCCGCCAAGCTGGAGGCTGCCGGCACCAGCTGCGAGATCATCGATGTACAGACGCTGCTGCCCTTCGATATCCATCATGCCATCCTCGCTTCGCTCAAAAAGACCGGCCGCATCGTCTTTATCGACGAAGACGTGCCGGGAGGCGCCGCCGGTTATATGTTCAACAAAGTGCTGGAAGAGCAGGGCGGCTACCGCTACCTCGATGCGGCTCCCCGTACCATCACCGGCAAGGCTCATCGCCCGGCTTATGGCAGCGACGGTGACTACTTCAGCAAACCCAATGTGGAAGAGATCATGACGGTGATCAAAGAAATCATGGCGGAGTAGAAGAAAACCGGCTCCGGGCCCCGCTTTTCCGCGTGAAATCGGTTATTTTGTGTCACTACCATTTCAAATTTGATGTGACATGTGCCGTTTCTTTTCCACCCGCAGCCTGTGCCTGATCTGCTTCGTGCTTTTTTTCCGGGCCGCTGCCTTTTCCCAAACTGATTTTACTGCTAACCTCGGCAGCTGGAAAACCCAGTTTCCCAAAGAAGAAGTGATCGCTTATTCCTACAGGGAGACAGTGAACTTTGCGCTGAACCCGCAGCCGAAGCCCGGCGAGGGCGCTGTGAAGGCCAGCGTGGTCAACGAGCTGACCATCGTGCCGGTGAAAGATTTCATGAAGTACAAGGACGGCCTGTTTTACAACGACGAAGTGTCTGTCGACAACGTAAAGGCCGTGAATACCAAAGGCAAGGACGTAGTAGTGCAAAAGCTTTGCGGCTCCTACCAGGACGACGATATCTTCCACAGCGACACGCGGTTTTGCTCCGTCACTTTTCCGCTGGAAGAAAAAGGGAAGGCGTTCAGCTATCGCTATGAAAACAATATCAGGGACATCAAGTACGTCACGTCCTTTTACTTTCATCATCACCTGCCGGTGGTGGAGCGCATCATCGAGTTCAATATCCCCTCGTGGCTGGAGGTGGACCTGCGGGAGTTCAATTTTAAGAACCAGGCCATCCAGAAAACCTCGGTTACCGATAACGGCATCACCAAAGTGACCTTTACCATCCGGGACATCCCTTCTTTTCCCGATGAATCCTCTTCGCCCAACCATGCCCTGAGCTACCCGCATATCATCTGCGTGAACAAAGCCTATACGCAGAACGGCCAGCGCACCGTGCTGTTCGAATCGGTAAAAGACCTGTATGGCTGGTACAGCAAAGTGTGCGAAGACATCGGTAACAAACCCGATGAGCTGAAGAGCCGCGTAACGGCATTGACCGACGGCAAAAAAACCGATCTCGAAAAGATCGAAGCCATTTTTTACTGGGTGCAGGACAATGTTCGCTACATCGCCTTCGAAGACGGTATCATGGGTTTCAAGCCGGATGCAGCGCAGAATGTACTGAAAAACAAATACGGCGATTGCAAGGGCAAGGCTAACCTGCTGAAGGAAATGCTGAAGCTGGCCGGCTATGATGCCCGGCTCACCTGGATCGGCACGTCCGACCTGCCCTACGATTATTCCTTGCCATCGCTGGCCGTGGACAACCACATGATCTGCACCGTGATCCTGAACGGGAAACGCTATTTCCTGGACGGCACGGAGGATTTTATCGCCCTGAACGATTATGCGCAGCGCATCCAGGGCAAGCAGGTGCTGATCGAAGACGGGAAGAATTTTATTCTCGACCGCATTCCCGATTTTCCTGCCGACCGCAACAAGATGAAGAAGACGACCAGGCTGACGCTTGAAAACGATGCGCTGGCCGGCAATAGCCAGGTAGAGTACAACGGCGAATCGAAGAGCATGCTGCAGGGCATCTATACCTCCATCCGCAATGAAGACAAAAAAGATGCGCTCTCGGGCTTCCTGCGCCGCGGCGACGATAACGTGGTGGTGAGCAATGTAAAGCCACCCGACTTCACCGATCGCAAAAAACCGATCACCATCAGTTACGACTTCAAAGCCAATAACCAGGTGACGAAGGCCGGCAACGAGGTGTACGTGATCATGGACTGGGACAAAGATTTTGCTTCGCTCGAGTTTGACAAGGACCGGAAAAACGATTACGAGTTCAACTACAAGTATAATTACAATATTCAAACCGAGCTGGCGGTGCCGGACGGCTACAAAGTGGAATACCTGCCACAGGCATTGAAAAAAGTAACCCCGCACTATTCCTTCGAAGGAACTTATGTAAACAAGGGCAAAAGCATTGTGTATACCAAAACCATCACGATCAATAAACCCATCCTGCTGAAATCGGAGTTTGACGGCTGGAATGCTTTTATAAAAGACATCAATACGTTTTACAACGACCAGGTG
>JBEVLT010000152.1:0-6598 GCA_040509055.1 Chitinophagaceae bacterium | reverse complement strand
AAAGAGCACATGATGGTTGATTTTTCAAAAAATGTGTTCTTTGTGCTTCTTTTTTTTTGATTATCCGGAACGGTTTTACAGTGTTGTATCGTCTAATAACAAAGCTTACGAAATTGAAAAATACAAGTATACCAATGAAAAAAGCATTGCTGAAAACTTCTGTCGTTGCCTTGTTATTGGCCGGTACTTTAACCAGCGTGAAGGCACAGTACCCGAGCATCCCCCCGGATGTAAAAAGAGCCTCGGATTCCCTCATGCGTGCCGCGGAGCGACACTCTGAACAAGCCTGGCAGCTGGCTTATCCCATTATTAAGGAAGATGCAAAAAAAGGGAAGCCTTATATCCCGTTTGCATCCCGGCCCGATGACCTGCCACAGGCCACGATACCGGCATTTCCCGGCGCCGAAGGCGGCGGGAAATACAGCTTTGGCGGTCGTGGCGGCAAAGTACTCGTGGTCACCAATCTCGACGATGACGGGTATGGCAGCTTTCGCTGGGCCTGCGAACAGGGCGGAGCCAGGATCATTGTCTTCAATGTAGCCGGCATCATCCGTATCAAAACGCCGGTGATCATCCGCGCGCCGTATATCACCATTGCCGGGCAAACGGCTCCCGGTGACGGTATTTGTATTGCCGGCGAAAGCGTGTGGATCAATACCCATGATGTGATCATCCGCTATATGCGTTTCCGCCGCGGCGAAACATGGGTAGGCCGCAGGGATGATGCGATCGGCGGCAATCCGATCGGCAATATCATGATCGACCATGTATCGGCTACCTGGGGGCTGGATGAGAACATGAGCATGTACCGCCACATGTACAACGACAGCACCGGTGCTATCGAGCAAAAGCTCGGCACGGTAAATATCACTATCCAGAACTCTATTTTCGGCGAGGCGCTGGATACCTGGAACCATGCTTTTGGCAGCACGCTGGGCGGAGAGAACTGTACCTTCATGCGTAACCTCTGGGCCAACAATGCAGGACGCAATCCCTCCATCGGCTGGAACGGCATTTTCAACTTTGTGAACAACGTGGTATTTAACTGGGTGCACCGTTCAGTAGATGGCGGCGATTACCGCGCCCAGTACAATATTATCAATAACTATTTTCAGCCGGGACCGGCTACACCCAAAAACAATGTAGGTCACCGCATTCTGAAACCCGAAAGCGGCAGGAGCAAACTGAAGTATCATGTATACGGCAGGGCTTATGTCAACGGCAACATCATGGAAGGCTACCCTGAGATCACCAAAGACAACTGGAATGGAGGCGTGCAGGTAGAGGAGCTGCCCAATGCCGGCGAATACAAAGCCGAAATGAAATGGGATACACCCTTGCCGATGCCGGCTCTGACCATTCTGCCTGCGGCAGATGCCCGGAAATATGTGCTGGAAAATGCCGGCGCTACCTTACCGAAACGCGATGCGGTGGATGCAAGGATCATCGAACAGGTGCGTACCGGTAAGATCAGTTACGATCCGAATGTAAAACTGCCTTCCACGCAATTCGAGCATCGCCGCCTGCCGATCGATTCTTATAAGATCGGCATCATCACCGACCCGGTGCAGGCAGGCGGTTATCCTGCTTATAAAGGCACGCCCTACAAAGATTCAGATAACGATGGCATGCCTGACGACTGGGAAAAGAAAAACGGATTGGATCCTGACAATGCCGGCGATGCGGCTCAGTATGCCAAAAGCAAAAGCGGGTATACCAATATCGAAGAATACCTCAATACGGTAGGAGCAAACAAAAAACTATAACCGGTCTATCACTAAGCAACTATCCAGATGAAAAAATACCTGACCTCATTCGGCTTTTTTATAAGCGTTGCCGGAATACACACCGCATCGGCGCAGTATCCCACGATACCACCTGCCCTGGAAGATTCCGCCAATGCCGTGATGAAAGTATGGAAAGACCGCTCCGATGCAGCCTGGGCAAAAGCCTGGCCGGTTATCGAAGCGGATGAGAAAAAAGGAAAACCTTATGTGCCCTGGGCAGCTAAACCAGACGATCTGCCGCAGGCGGCGATCCCTGCCTTTCCCGGTGCGGAAGGTGGAGGGAAGTTCAGTTTTGGCGGCCGCGGTGGCAGCGTATATGTAGTGACCAATCTGAACGATGATGGTGCCGGAAGTTTCCGTTGGGCCTGCGAGCAGGGCGGGGCGCGGATCATCGTTTTCAACGTGGCGGGCATCATTCAGTTAAAATCACCGGTGATCATCCGGGCTCCGTATATCACTATTGCCGGGCAGAGCGCCCCGGGCGATGGTATTTGCATTGCCGGCGAATCCGTATGGATCGATACGCATGATGTGGTGATCCGCTTCATGAGGTTCCGCAGGGGCGCTACCGATGTCACGCGCCGCGACGATGCGCTCGGCGGCAACCCGGTCGGCAATATCATGATCGATCATGTATCGGCCAGCTGGGGACTGGATGAGAACATGAGCATGTACCGCCATGTGTACGACCGCGGGGGCACTAAACAGGAAAAGCTGCCTACCGTAAACGTCACTATTCAGAACTCGATCTTTTCCGAATGCCTGGATACGTATAACCATTCATTTGGCAGTACCATCGGCGGGCTGAACAGTACGTTTATGCGTAACCTATGGGCCAATAATATCAGCCGTAATCCATCCATTGGTATGTATGGCGATTTTGGCTTTGTCAACAACGTGGTCTTCAACTGGTGGAATCGCAGTGCCGATGGCGGTGATCACCGTTCGTTATTTAATTTCATCAACAACTATTACAAGCCTGGTCCCATTACGCCGAAGGACCGGCCGATCGGCTACCGTATCCTGAAACCGGAATCCGGCCGTGATACAGCGCATAAATCGGTATATGGAAAAGCGTATGTGAATGGCAACATCGTGGAGGGGAATGATAAAGTAACGGCCAATAACTGGGCCGGCGGCGTGCAGGTAGAAGATAATGGACGGGATGCAGGCAGCCATACCGATTCGATCCGCGTAAGCGATCCCATGCCGATGGCACAGGTATCCATCATCGATGCACGGAAGGCATATGATTATGTGCTGGCCAATGCGGGCGCTACCCTGCCCAAAAGAGATCCCGTGGATACACGGATCGTGGAAGAGGTAAGAACAGGCCGGATCGTTTATGCCGATAACGGGCAGACCGGCATCGGGGCTCAGTATATCAAGCGCCGCCTGCCGGTGGATTCCTATAAGCAGGGCATTATCACGCATCCCAGCCAGGTGGGTGGCTATCCCGAATACAAGGGAACATCGTACAGGGACAGCGACAACGACGGCATACCGGACGAATGGGAACGGAAGAACGGCCTGAATCCCAGCGATGCAGCCGATGCCGCTCAACCTGCTAACAACAAAAGCGGGTATACCAATATCGAAGAGTACCTGAATGGTATCGTTTCCCTGCAGCAGGTACGCCCGGAGATCGGCAAATAGTAGTAGCTTAACAGCTTTACAGGTAAATAAAACGAATTTTGAAGTTGTTGCTTACAAATAGCTGGCTGTGGAAGAAAAGTTGTCTCGTCGCTATCTGCACGGGAATGACGTCTGCTTTCCATGTTGTGCGGGCACAAAAAGCTGCACCGCCGCCCCCTCCGCTTTCTTTTGCCAGGGGCAAACTCGCTTATATACCAGATTCGCTGGGCAACCGTATTCCTGATTTTTCCTGGTGCGGGTACAAAGCTTCCGAACAACCAATACCCGTGGTGGAAGCAAAGGTGATCGTGCCGGTGATAAAGGGAGATGCCACCCTGCGCATTCAATCGGCCCTGGATTATGTGGCTTCGCTGCCCGCGGATGCAAACGGGTTCCGCGGAGCGGTGGTCTTGCAAAAAGGCACGTACGAAGTGTATGGGCAGCTGCAGATCACCTCGTCCGGCGTGGTGCTGCGTGGCAGCGGGATGGATGAAAACGGAACCATTCTTATCGGCGCAGGTACAGACCGGCAGGCGCTGGTACAGATTCGCGGTGCAAAAGCCGATTGGTCCAAAGACCTCCAGGGCATGAAGATCAGCGATGCCTATGTACCGGTCAATGCCACCTCCTTTCATGTGGACAGTTCTATCGCGTTCAAACAACATGCGGACAAAATCATTATCCGTCGTCCTTCCACGGCCGGCTGGATCAAACTGCTGGATGCGGATCATTTCGGTGGCGGCATTACATCACTGGGGTGGAAACCCGGCGACCGTGACCTGTATTTTGACCGCACCATCAAAAAGATAGAAGGCAATACGATCACCATTGATGCACCCCTGACCACGGCGCTGGATACGCAATACGGGGGCGCTACGATCTTTTTTTATACCTGGGCCGGCCGGGTCAGCAATTCCGGCGTGGAAAACCTTCGCTGTGTATCTGCCTTCAATAAAGCGAATCCGAAAGACGAAGATCACCGCTGGGATGCGATCAGTATCGAAAACGCAGCCGATTGCTGGGTAAGACAGGTGAGCTTCCGGTATTTTGCCGGCAGCGCGGTGAGTGTGCTGGAAACGGGTAAGCGCATAACCATAGAGGATTGCATTTCGCTTTCACCCGTCTCGGAGATCGGGGGACAACGACGCTATACCTTTTTGGTCAATGGCCAGCAGGTACTGGTGCAGCGCTGTTATGCAGAAAACGGTTACCATGATTTTGCCACCGGTTATTGCGCGCCTGGTCCCAATGCTTTTGTACAATGTGAATCCGTTTTGCCCTATAGTTTCAGCGGCGCTATCGATAGCTGGTCCAGCGGGATATTGTTTGACGTGGTCACCGTAGACGGCAATGCGCTTCGTTTCGGCAACCGGGGGCAGGATGCCAATGGCGCCGGCTGGGCTGCCGCCAACAGCGTATTCTGGAACTGCAGTGCAGCAAGGATCGATTGTTACCAGCCACCCACGGCGCAAAACTGGTCGTTTGGCAGCTGGAGCCAGTTTTCCGGCGACGGCTATTGGGGTGAATCGAACAATACCATCAGCCCACGCAGCCTATTCTATGCACAATTGGCCGAAAGGTTAGGCAGAACGGCAGACCAGCAGGCCCGTATCTTATATGTGCCTACAGAGGCAAGCAGCAGCCCCTCTGTAGAAACGGCGCTGGAGCTGACCCGGCAGGCTGGGGAGCCGCGGATGCTGCTGAAGCAATGGATCGAAGAGGCGGCTAAACAGAATCCGATTGCTGTTTCTGCGGGCAATGCGAAAACCATCGATGACATTGGGGTTAAAAAGATAATTGTTCCTGCAAAAGCACCGGCATTGGCCATCCGGAACGGCTGGCTGGTAAGAGGCAATGAACTGGAGACCGGGCGGCGATCCAACGTGCAATGGTGGAGTGGTGGTGTGCAGGGCAAAGACCTGCAGAATGCCCGGGCGCATATCACGCGTTTCGTACCGGGGCGCACCGGCAAAGGGCTTACGGATAACCTGGATGAAGTGACGGATGAGATGAAGCAAACCAATACCATTGCCATCGAGCATAATTATGGCTTGTGGTACGACCGCCGCAGAGATGATCATGAACGCATCCGCAGGATGGACGGCGAAGTATGGCCCCCGTTTTATGAACTGCCGTTTGCCCGGAGCGGGACCGAAACAGCCTGGGATGGATTGAGCAAATACGACCTGACCAAATACAACCTGTTTTACTGGAACCGCCTGAAGCGGTTTGCCGACCTGGCCGACCAGAAAGGGTTGCTGCTGGTGCACCAGAATTATTTTCAGCATAATATCATCGAGGCCGGGGCGCACTACGCCGACTTTCCCTGGCGAACGGCGAACAACATCAACAACACGGGATTCGTGGAGCCGGTAAACTATGCCGGCGACAAACGCATTTTCTATGCGGAGCAGTTCTATGATCTTTCCAATCCAGTTCGCCGCGAATTGCACCGCAAATACATCCGCCAGTGCCTGGATAATTTCAAAGACAATAACGGCGTGATCCAGCTGATCGGCGAAGAGTTTACCGGGCCTGTCCATTTCGTAAAATTCTGGCTGGATGTAGTAAGGGAATGGGAAAAGGAGACCGGCAAACATCCTGTCATCGGGCTGAGCGTGACCAGGGATGTGCAGGATTCCATCCTGGCCCTGCCGGCTTATGCAGCCGTGGTGGACCTGATCGATATCCGGTACTGGCATTACCAGGCGAATACCCTTGCATACGAACCGAAAGGTGGACAAAACCTGGCGCCCCGCCAGCATGCACGGTTGCTGAAGCCACAAAAGACCAGCTTTGATCAGGTATACCGGGCGGTGAAAGAATACCGGGACCGCTATCCCGGCAAGGCCGTTGTCTATTCCGGGGACAGCTATTCTGAATTCGGGATCGCCGCTTTGATGGCCGGGGGCAGCCTGGCTGTAATACCGCCTGGCTTCGATAAGGAATTGATCAATGCGGCGGCAGGGATGAAGCCGGTAGCTTCCCTTCGTAAAAATGAATATGTCCTGACCGATGGCAAAACCAGCCTGGTGTATAACTATGAAACAAGAAAGCTGGAAAAGCGGCCCGCCAGGTAAAGTGAGTAATATACATGAAACAAAAGCTGACCATACTATTCCTGATGATGCTTTCGCTGGCACAAGCGCAACAGCTGCCGTTGCTGAAAGTATCAT
>JBEVLT010000151.1:0-7125 GCA_040509055.1 Chitinophagaceae bacterium | reverse complement strand
TGTTTGGCGTGCAGAAAATTAGAACTTTGCATCCGGTGCAAAGTTTATTTCATGAAAGAGAAAATTTTTTACAACAGGATCAAGGCCGTGCTGGCAGAGCAAAACCGGTCGAGCAAGGAGCTGGCAAAGCATCTTGACAAAGCTCAAACCACTGTATCGCGCTGGTGCACCAACGATGTGCAGCCTCCTGTAGAAACGCTCTACCAGATCGCCATGTACCTGGATGTAGACATCAGGCAATTACTGGTACCGACCAAATAACCGCCGGTAAACCGGCTCATCCCGGAAGTTAAAATCAGGCTTTATCGTTCATTCCCGTCCGGGCACATGCACAGGGTGTAAAATCCGGCCGGCATCTCCTTTGGAGTGAATGGTGAGGGTGTACAGGCTGTCATCGTAGTTAAAAACAAGCACTTCACTTTCAGGCGATGAAGGAACAGGTGCGCGGGCCACCGTGCTGCCGTTGATGGCCACGGTAAAGCTGTCAACCGGCGCCTGGGTTGCAGCCCCGTTTACAGCGCGGGCCTCCATCCCCGGCCCTTTCAGGGCAAATGCAACAAGAAGGATGGGCAGCGATACGATAGAAACAATGTAAAGTGCGGTTTGTAACCTGTGTCTGATCATGTGGGATAGCGTTTAGCAGAGAATAGGTACGCAAAATAGGGTCCAACCTTCCAATTGGCAACAGTACAACTACCTTTTAACAGCGCCGGGACTACGTATAAATACGTAGCCGGAGTATATTTCGATTTGCCGGCCGTACAACCAGCCCTGTTTTTACCCCGTAAACATTATCCTTCATGTTGTGGTCAGTCATGATACGGATCAGACAATAACAGTCTGATAACCTTACCGGTAGACCAGTGCATGTCCTGCGGCTACTGCACTGTCCGGCACCAGTTCACTATAGCAGGATACAGGTCGGCCACGGGATGGCCCGGGTTTGTTTGCCGCAGCCCGATCAGTGCCCGGTTAAACTCCCGGAAGCGGATAAATTGCCGGCGGTCTGTCATCAGCGATTCCCGTTTACCGATCACGAAGTCGGCGGTACTTTTGTCGTATTGATCCAGCACCCACAGGCAGAATACGGCGTGTGTCATGTACTCGTTGAAGACGGCAACGGGATTATTGTACCAGCCGGTATTATTTCCTGCCCACAGGGCGCGATTGGAAAAGATACTGTCCACAGAAGCCGCATATTTATTGGTAACAGGATTTACGTAGTTATGATCGATCTCTGTAAACACGATACCGGACAGCAATCCTTCTTTTTGCTTTTCTGTCAGGCTGTCCTGGTCATAGCGGCCCGGACCGCAAACAAACATGACCACCTCTCTGAAAATTTCCGGACTGTTGTACGTAGAAAACTGCTGGGTGCTGTGCGAGCCGCCGATCAGCGGAGAAAACACCACTTTATACGATTGGTACTTACGGGCCGGGAATTGCTGCTCCAGCCAGGTCCACATGTTGCGTACCGGCATTAGCGCTCTCTGCCGCTGCACCTGCCGGGCATAGAAAGGCTGGTTGTTTTTGTAAAACTCCCTGAACTTCGATTGCTTTGCAAAATCTGCAATAAGTGGCAACAACCGGCGAAACAGGCTGCCGTAGTTGTCCCAGTCATCCCCCATCACATAATAATAAGGCCCTTCCGATACCAGCTCATCGCCTTTAAACCTGAAAGCAAAGCTATTCTCCCTGAAATCGTAATAGTACTTAGCATAAACACTGTCCGGGAAATCCAGTTTTTTGAAAACCGGGTGATTCATATAGGGTTTAAAATAACCGGATACCTGCCTGTAATAATCGCCTTCGCGCACCAGGTCCACAGCCCGCTGCCCGGAAGGAGAAAGCGTCCACAGAATGTTGGCCAGTTCATATACCTCGGGTATCTCCACCTGCACGTTTCCTTTATGCTGGCGGATATAGTCGGGAGGGAACCAGGCGGCCACTCCGTTGAAGTGCAGCCGGTACACGCTTTTGCCCCTGGGCGATTGCAACGGCACATAATAGACGAGCCAGTACGGAAAGTTGGTATGGGGAATGATGACCGAGTCGGTTCCTGTATAAATGGTTAAAGACATCCCGGGTGTTCCGTCGGTACCCATGTCGATGGTATCTGCAGTGATTCTCATCGGGATGAGCCGGGGCGAATTGGAAAAGCGAACGTAAAAACTATCGGCAGGCAGGGTTATCGTTTTTGGATACGGCTGCTCGATGCTTTGGCCGGTACCATACTGACAGTACGATACGGCAAACAGGATAAACAGGACATGCTTTTTCACGGCAGTTCGTATTGGTTATACCCGGAGTTTATGGCACTATTGCATTACCGGGGATGTCCATATTAACGGCCAAAACAGGCAAATCGTATGCAGCCGCCCTGCTTATTTCACCTCGTATACATTGTCCTTCGGGTTGCTGTCCGGCGTATGCGGATCAGACAATAACAGTTTGCTCACCTTGCCGGCGGGGACAAATTCGATCACGATGCTTTTGGCGCCCTGTTCCCATACGCCGATGTTCCGGTGTAGTTGCTGTATAGTGCCATCCGCATAATATACCGACAGGTCGACGGGTACCGGCTTGCTGCCTTTTGCGGTAACGGTCACCGCCGTTTTGCGGCCCTGCGTCTTCACCGAACTGATCGCCAGGTCAGGGTAACCATCGTCGAAAAACCATTTTTGCCAGAACCAGTTCAGGTTTTTACCCGCGCCTTCGTTCATGCTGTAAAAAAAGTCATTGGGCAGGGGATGCTTGCCGTTCCATTGCGTGATGTAATGATGAAGGGCTTTGGTAAACAGGGAGTCGCCCAGGTAATCGCGGACGTACAGATACCCCATGGCGGGTTTGGGATAAGAGTTGGTAAAATACCCGCGAAACAGTTCGGTGCTGGGTGTGGCGATCGGCAGGTCCGTTTCCATACCGGCAGAGCGGGCGTATGGCACCACGCCGTATTCATCCACGATAGTGCTGTCGATCAGCGGCGAGATCAGCCATTCGCCCAGCGTAGCCCATCCTTCGTCCATCCAGGCATACTTGGTCTCGTTGATCCCCATGTAAAAAGGGAACATGGTATGGAATATTTCGTGATCGGTGAGCTCGATGCTTTCATGGCGGTCCTCTACCGGGTTATCATTTACCATCATGGGATATTCCATCTGGTCCAGCCCATCGAAAACCGTTTCGTGCGCATACGGGTATGGCCAGGCCGGGAACACATAGCTCATAGCTTCCACGGTTTTACGCGCATCGTGTACCACCTGGTAATAATCGCGGTGTTTGGGATTAAACACGGCATCCACCCGGGTCCTTCGGCGGGTACGTGGATCTACCACCAGGCTGGTGGATTTCCAGAGATAGTGATCGCTGAGCGCAAAGACAAAGTCGGTCACGTTGTTGGCACTGAACCGCCAGGTGTTTTGCCCTTTGCCTTCGGAGGTGAGATGTCCGGCAGCCAGGTCGGCGCTGTCGATCACGTCGATCACGTCGTCCCCCTGCTCCGCCTGCTGCAAACGGCGATAAATGGCGGGCGATAATACGCCGGCGCCATTCTGCAGGTCGCCGGTAGCCCATACCACGAAGCCTTCGGGCACCGTAACGGCCGCCCTGAAACTGCAAAAATCGTTGTAGAACTCCTGCGAGCCATTGTAGGGGTAGGTATTCCAGCCATCCACATCGTCATACACCGCGATGCGCGGGAAGAAATAAGCGATGAACGCCGCGCCCGTTTCTATCTCCCCGGTTCGGATATGCGAACCTTTGTTGACCGTATAATGATAGGCGATCCTGAAGCTGATCATTTGACCGGGGGCAATGGCCTGGCGCCCCAACATGGCATTGGTACCGTCGATAGCCAGCCGGGAGGCGGCAAGCGTTCCTCCGTTCACCTGCAGCGAGTCGATGCTGACGCCTTCATTAATATCTGCCGGGCTTATTTTGGCCTGGCGCGGCGTGCCGCTTTTATACAGGTTGGGATACAATTTGAACCATACCTGCCGCAGCGTATCGGGGCTGTTGTTGACGTACTCGATATTCGCCACACCCGTCAGCAGGCGGGTAGCCGGATCATATTGTATCTCCAGGTCGTAGCGCGCTGTGTTCTGCCAATAGTTCTTCCCGGGCCGCCCGTCCGGCGAGCGTGTGCCCCTGGTATAGGCCGCTGCTATATTGCGGGGCGTGGGCAATGAAGGCTGGGCCACTGCATCCAGTATCCCTGTCAGTGCACAAAAAAATAGTAGGCAACGCATAGCAAAAGATTGATGAAATTGTAATTTAGGAATTCGCCGCGGCGCATGTGCAGCGAAGATAGCATATCGCCGGGTCGGGTTCGTACCTGCTAAACATACCACCATGCAAAACTCAACGGTCAGCCGGGTAGCGGCTGTCGACATACTGCGCGGGTTGATCATGATCATCATGGCGCTGGATCATACCCGTGATTTTTTTCATTCCACTGCGCTGACGGCCGACCCGCTGAACCCGGACACTACCACTCTGCCGCTTTATTTTACCCGCTGGATCACGCATTTCTGCGCACCCGTCTTCCTGTTCCTGTCCGGCATATCCGCTTACCTCTCCGGGCTGAAGAAAACACGCAGGGAAGCAGCTGTTTTCCTGATCAAAAGAGGGCTATGGCTGGTACTGGCGGAAATAACGATCGTTACGTTCGCGCTTACCTTCAACCCGCTGTTCAACGTCATTTTCCTGCAGGTCATCTGGGCCATCGGCTGGAGCATGGTGGTGCTGGGCATTCTGCTCCTCCTGTCTGCGCGGCTGATCCTGGTGGCGGGACTGGTATTGTTCCTGGGTCACAATATACTTGATCACTTCGCCCTGCCGCCTGCAGGGGTAGCCGGCACCCTGTGGAACCTGTTTTTCCGGGCCCGCGGTTTCATCATCCCGCTGGGCGATAACCATGTCATCGGCGTTTTTTACGCCATCCTGCCCTGGACCGGCGTGATGCTGCTGGGCTACAGTATCGGCCGCTGGTTTCATATGGATTTCCCGCCTACCCGGCGGAGACGACTGCTGCTTATCACCGGCAGCGTGCTGGTGCTTTTATTTGTTGCGCTTCGTTTTATAAGCGTATACGGCAACCCGGTACCCTGGGTAAAAGGTGATGGCTTCCGCTACAACCTGCTGACCTTTTTAAACACCAGCAAATACCCGCCCTCGCTGCAATACCTGTGCATGACGCTGGGGCCTGCCTGCCTGTTGCTGGCATGCCTTGAACAGCTACGCGGCCGCTGGAACGCTGTGGTGTCGGTATATGGCCGCGTGCCGTTCTTTTATTTTGTTGTCCACTTTTACCTGTTGCATCTCCTGCTGGTACTCGTCTTCTTTGCTACCGGCCACAGCCCGGCACAAATCGCGGACCCGCAATCACCCTTCCTGTTCCGCCCGGCCGGCTTTGGCTTCGGGCTGGGGGTGGTTTATGCCGTCTGGACCGGCGTGGTGGCGGTACTGTATGTGCCCTGCCGTTGGTTTCAGCATTACAAGCAGGCGCACGGGCAGTGGTGGCTGCGCTATGTGTAGTCAACACCCGTCTTTCCGCAACCCGTTTACCGGAGACAGGCAGCCTGCAAGGTCTTTGGCCGCTTTTTGACTGATTGCCTGTTTTCGAATAACTTCGCACCTCGTTACATCAACTTATTACTTATCAAATCAATCTACCCAACATGGCATACGATGTAGTGGTTATCGGCAGCGGACCAGGCGGTTATGTGGCCGCAATCCGTGCCTCCCAGCTAGGATTTAAGACAGCGATCATAGAAAAAGAAAGCCTCGGCGGTATCTGCCTCAACTGGGGTTGCATTCCCACCAAAGCGCTGCTGAAAAGCGCCCAGGTATACGAAGATATCAAGCATGCCAAAGAATACGGTATCGAAGCCAGCGGTACGGCCAACTTTGAGGCCGTGATCAAAAGAAGCCGCGGCGTAGCCGATAAAATGAGCAAGGGCGTACAGTTCCTGATGCGGAAAAACAAGATCGAAGTTATTCCCGGGTTTGGCAAGCTGGTAGCCAAAGGAAAGGTAGAAGTGACCGATAAGGACGGGAAGAAACAGACCGTAGAAGCCAAACATATCATTGTGGCCACCGGCGGCCGCAGCCGCGAATTGCCGGCAATGAAGCCGGACGGTAAAAAGATCATCGGTTACCGCGAAGCCATGAGCCTGCCATCGCAGCCCAAATCCATCATCGTGGTGGGCAGCGGCGCCATCGGCGTGGAGTTCGGCTATTTCTACAACAGTATGGGCACCAAAGTGACCATCGTCGAGTTCCTGCCGGCCATCGTGCCGGTGGAGGACGAAGATATCTCCAAAGAGCTGGCAAAGAATTTTAAGAAACAGGGCATCGATATCCTTACCAACAGCGAAGTAACGGCAGTGGATACCAGCGGCGACGGCGTAAAGGCCAAAGTAAAAACGGCCGAAGGCGAGATCACGCTGGAAGCCGATATCCTGCTGAGCGCCGTAGGTGTGTCAGCCAATATCGAAGGCATCGGGCTGGAAGAGCTGGGTATCAAAACCGATAAGGGGCGCATCCTGGTAGACAAGCATTACCAGACCAATGTACCGGGCATCTATGCCATCGGCGATTGCGTGCCCGGCCAGGCATTGGCGCACGTGGCATCCAAAGAAGGGATCATCTGCGTGGAAAACATCGGCTACAACGAAAAGAAATACAATCACCAGCCGGAAGCGCTGGACTATAACAACGTACCGGGCTGTACCTATTGCTACCCCGAAATTGCTTCGGTAGGCTTTACGGAAAAGAAAGCCAAAGAAGCAGGCTACGAGATCAAAGTGGGCAAGTTCCCGCTGAGCGCTGCCGGCAAGGCCACCGCCGCCGGTCATAGCGAAGGTTTTATCAAGGTGATCTTCGATGCCAAATACGGCGAATGGCTGGGCACGCACATGATCGGTTACAATGTAACGGAGCTGATCGCCGAGACCGTGGTGGCCCGCAAGCTGGAAACCACGTATCATGAAGTGCTGGACAGCATTCACCCCCACCCCACCATCAGCGAAAACATCAAGGAAGCGATCGAGGTGGCGTATGGCGAAGCGATCCATCTCTGAGAAGTTTCAAAAGTTTAAGGTTTAATAGGTTTAAAGTCAGGGC
>JBEVLT010000150.1:0-15134 GCA_040509055.1 Chitinophagaceae bacterium | reverse complement strand
TAAACAAATGTTTGATTTAAACAAACGTTTAATTAATTTTTGAGCAAAAAAATTTACCCGTATCGTTCTACCTGACACTCAATCTATATCAACCGGCTGCGCGGACCGCGCCTTCCAAACAGGAGGAAGCAGGATGAGAAACAACAGGCTGCAAAGGCAGCCTGCCGCCAAATTGATCGTCTGTGCCTTCGAGATGGCGCGGGCCTCGTGGTTGACCGGGAACACAGGCTCCAGCAGGACGTTTATGAGATGGGGGACAGGCGGGAAAAAAATATCCCGGATATCCATGATCACCAGGTACAGGAAGAAAGGAAAAATGAGTAGCTCTGCAAAATAAACGGCATGCAGCCATGTTTTGCTGCCGCGCCCGGGACGAATAACGCGGTCCGGCCGG
Organism: Chitinophagaceae bacterium; assembly: GCA_040509055.1. Lineage (GTDB taxonomy): Bacteria > Bacteroidota > Bacteroidia > Chitinophagales > Chitinophagaceae > JAJKIP01. The sequence continues at coordinate 14,740 of JBEVLT010000150.1, read as the reverse complement.
AAAGCAACCAGCAGGCTGACCACCGTATTGGAAAACAGTATAATTGGTACCAGCCAGCCGATCAGCTGCTGCCACCACGAAAATTCTATCTCCATCCCGTCCAGCAGGCCAGGCTGCTTTGCATACGCCCGCTTCAATAGCCACTCCAGGATAAAAAACAGGATAATAACAGCTACCCGGATAACGACAGTAGTTTTGAGTATTCCAATCCGGTTCATACCAATCAACGCTGGCTGGCAATCAGCAGGTTCAGGTCGGTGTATTTGAGATCGAACCGCTCGCTGAGGTAAAAGTTGGTCAGTGCGCCTTTGAAGAGATAAATACCGCTGCGCAGGTGCACGCGGTGCCACACCAGCTTCTCAAAACCGCCTTCCTCTCCTGCTTCGAGCAAGAGCGGCATCAGTACATTGCTGATGGCCTGCGAGGCAGTGCGGGCAAAGCCCGAGGGAATATTGGGTACGCAATAATGGATGACGCCGTATTTGATAAATACAGGATGCTCGTGGCTGGTGATCTCGGAGGTCTCGAAACAGCCGCCGCGGTCGATGCTCACATCGATCACCACAGAGCCGGAGCGCATGTTGCTCACCATTTCTTCGGTGACCACCATCGGTGTACGTCCGGTCTCGGAAGCAAGGGCGCCTACGGCCACTTCGCAGGTCTTCAGCTGCTTGGCCAGCATCCGCGGTTCGATCACCGAGGTCCAGAGCCGGTGGCCGATATTGTTCTGCAACCGCTTCAGGCGGTACACACTGTTGTCGAATACTTTTACGGAAGCGCCCAGCGCCAGTGCCGCACGGGCCGCATATTCTCCTACAATACCGGCGCCAATGATAATGACCTTGGTCGGTGCAATACCGGAAATGCCGCCCAGCAATACGCCTTTGCCATGATTGGCCGAGCCTAAATATTGTGCTGCGATCAGCATGACCGCACTGCCGGCAATCTCGCTCATGCTGCGCACGATGGGGTAGGAATCGCTGTCGTCTTTCAGGTTTTCGAAGGAAATGGCTGTGATGCGTTTCTCCATCATGCTCTGCAGTATATCTGCTTTCAGCACCGACAGGTGGATGGGGGAAATGATCACCTGGCTCATCTGCAGGAAGGGCAGGTCTTCATCGATCACCGGTGCGCTTTTTACCAGGATCGGCGCTTTGAATACTTCGGCCCGGTCGTACACGATCCTGGCCCCGGCTTCGCTGTAGTCTTTATCACGGTAATGAGAGGCTTCGCCGGCATTGTGCTCGATCACCACGTCATGCCCGTTGCTGATGAGCACGCTTACGGCATCCGGCGTCAGCGCAATACGGTTTTCCTGGAAAGCGATCTCTTTGGGAATACCGATCATCATGCCCTGTGCACCCGGCTTGATGTCCAGCGTTTCTTCCAGGGTTTCGTAGCTAAAGGAAGTACTTATTTTAGGTTTCTGCTGGCTCATCGGGCAATAAGAAGATTACGGTCTTCAAAAATAGCTAATTCCGGCCGATTATAAGCTTTCGCGTGGTTAATCCCGTAATGGTAATATGAATAGGCAGTGTATGCTCAGGCAGCAGGCCTGCCGCCTTTTCCGGCCATTCCACCAGGCATATCTGCCCGCTGTACAGGCAATCTTCCACGCCGGCCTGCAGGGCTTCTTCTTCGTCCTTGAGCCGGTACAGGTCCATGTGAAACAGCTGCTTTTCCCGGCCAGCTTCCGTATACCGGTATTCGTTGATGATGGAAAAGGTGGGGCTGCCGATGGTATCGGTCACCCGCTTTTCTTCGCACAGGGCATGGATAAAGGTGGTCTTGCCTGATCCCATTTCTCCGTGAAACGCGATCACCGTGGCGCCCGCCGCCGCCTCCCAGCATGCCGCCGCCGCATCCCGGATCGTATCCAGCGAATAAATCAGTTCCATCCGCAAATGTAAACCGATTGCCGCCGATGATTAGCAACCATGTTGCCAATATATTCCGGTTTGCGGAAACAAAGCGGCAACCGGCTTTTAATAAATTTGCTGCTGCAACCGAATGCGCCCGCGTTTGTTGTATAGACAAGAATATGCTCATGGAAAAGATCAGCTGGAAAGTAGAAGGCATGGATTGCACCAACTGTGCGCTGACCATCCGCAAATACCTGGAAAAACAGGGCATGCAGGATGTGAGGGTGAATTTTGCCACCGGCGATGTCAGCTTCGATACGGCGGACAAAACGCAGACCGGCCGGTTGTCCAAAGGCGTCCGTGACCTGGGATATACCGTCCTGGCCGATCGCCCCGCGCATGACCATGGTGCTGAAAAAGTGCGTACCGCGCTTTTTTCCTCGCACCTGCAGCGCTTTCTTTTCTGCCTGCCTTTTACCCTTGTGCTCGTGCTGCACATGATCCCCAGCCTGCATCACCAATGGCACTGGCTGATGAACCCCTGGATGCAGCTGGGACTTTGCCTGCCGGTATTCATCGCAGGCATGAGCTTTTTTGGCAAAAGCGCCTGGAAGAGCCTGCGCAACGGCATGGCCAATATGAATGTGCTGATCGCACTGGGCGCCACGGCCGCATTCGGCTACAGCCTGGCGGGGCATATCATGGGGCTGGGTTCCGGCTATTTGTATTACGAAACGGCCGCCACCATCATCACGCTGGTGTTCCTCGGCAATTACCTGGAAGAAGCTTCGATCCGCTCCACGCAGCGCGAACTGAAAAAACTGGTACGGTCGCAAAAGGTGATGGCGAACATGATCGCCTTCGACGACAAATACCAGGAAGAAATATTTCCCGTGGAAAATACCGATCTGCGCGTGGGCGACCTGATCCTTGTAAGGACAGGCGAACAGGTGCCGATGGATTGTAAAATACTGTGGGGAGAGGCGCAGGTGAACGAGGCCATCATCACCGGCGAAAGCATCCCTGTAGCAAAAACAAAAAAAGACAAGCTGATCGGCGGCAGCATCCTGGAAAGCGGGACTGTAAAAGCGCAGGTAACAGCCGTCGGCGATGATACGGTGCTCTCCGGCATCATCAACATGGTAAAGCAGGCGCAGGGTGAAAAACCGCCGGTGCAGCAGATGGCCGACCGGATCAGTGCCGTATTTGTACCGGTGGTGATCGGCATTGCCATCCTTACCCTTGTGGTCAACTGGCTGGTGCTTCATGAATTTCAGCCGGCATTGATGCGCAGCATTGCCGTACTGGTGATCGCCTGTCCCTGCGCCATGGGCCTGGCTACACCGGCCGCCATTGCGGTAGGACTGGGGCGGGGCGCCCGCAAAGGCATCCTGTTTCGCAATGCTACCAGCCTGGAACTGTTCAAAGACATCCGCCAGGTGGTCTTCGACAAAACGGGCACCCTCACCACCGGCCGGTTTTCGATCAGCCGATGGCAGGTCAACGAGCCTTCGCTGAGCGAGGAAGATTTTAAACGGATCGTGTATTCGCTGGAAAAATATTCCAACCACCCGATCGCCAGGAGCATCAGCCAGGCCTGGAAAACCACGCCCGAAATAAGCTGGCAGCAGACCGAAGAAGTGAAAGGAATGGGCATGAAAGCCCGCGACAAAGAAGGCAATATTTATTGGGCCGGCTCTTACAGGATCGCCGAAAAATTTACAGAAGACGACAGCCACAACGTCTACATCGTCAAAAATCACCTGCTGCTGGGCTGGATCGATGTAAAGGACGAACTGCGGCCCGAATCGAAAGAAGTGATCGCGTACCTGCATGACCGTGGTCTCAAAACCATCCTGCTAAGCGGCGACCGCAAAGAAAAAACAGCACAACTGGCGGCCGAAGCCGGGATCTCTGAAGTGATCGCCGAACAAACGCCGGAACAAAAGCTGCAGGTCATCGGTTCGCTGACGGACAAAGCACCGACCGTGATGGTGGGTGATGGCATCAATGATGCACCTGCCCTGGCCAGGGCTACCATCGGCGTATCCATGAGCGATGCCTCGCAGATTGCCATGCAGCATGCGCAGGTGGTGCTGATGAAGAACGGCCTGCGCAATTTGCCCCTCGCACTCGGGCTGGGCAGGCATACCTACCTGACCATCCGCCAAAACCTGTTCTGGGCTTTTTCCTATAACCTGGTGGCTATACCGGTGGCGGCGCTGGGGCTGCTGGGTGCTTATGGCCCCACGTACGGCGCCCTGATCATGGCCCTGAGCGATGTGGTGCTGGCCATCAATTCGGTAAGGCTGTTTGTGAAGAAGCTGGATTAAGATAGCGAATGATGAATAGTCCATGCCGCACGCAGGTTGTAAATTTCCTTTTTGTATGTACAGGTATGATTGCCCTGATATATGACTACTCCTTCCAATGGTCCTGACGCCCGTGCCGGTAAGCACCGGGATACGCTCCGCAACATCCTGAAAGAGTTCTGGGGTTTTGATGCATTCCGCCCGCTGCAGGAAGAGGTCATGCGATCGGTGCTGCAGGATAAAGATACGCTGGCGCTGATGCCGACCGGTGGCGGCAAATCCCTTTGTTACCAGGTGCCGGCCATGGCGAGAGAAGGTATGTGCCTCGTCATCTCGCCCCTGATCGCGCTGATGAAAGACCAGGTGGAAAACCTGCGGCGCAAACGGATCACGGCCTATGCCATCTACTCCGGCATGACGCGCAAAGAAGTGATCCACACCCTGAAAGTAGTGACCGAGAGCAATTGCAAGTTCTTATACGTATCGCCCGAGCGGCTGGAAACAAACCTGTTCAAAGAATACCTGCCGGGCATGCATATCAACCTGGTGGCGGTGGACGAAGCGCATTGCATTTCGCAATGGGGTTACGATTTCCGTCCGCCGTACCTGCGCATCGCGGCCCTGCGCGAAGAACTGCCGGGTGTGCCGGTACTGGCCCTGACGGCATCGGCTACGGAAGAGGTGCAGCAGGACATCTGCGACAAACTGGCTGCTGCCCCGCCGCATACCTTTACCATCTTCCGCCAGTCGTTTGAACGGGCCAACCTTTCCTACAGCGTATTTTCTGTGGACTCCCGTATCAACAAGATCCTGGACATCCTGCAAAAAGTACCGGGCAGTGCGATCGTATACTGCAAAAGCCGCAAACGCACCAAAGAGATCAGCGACCTGCTGCAGTTGCAGGGCCTCTCCTCCGGCTATTACCATGCAGGGCTGACGCAGGAAGAGCGGAACCGCCGGCAGGAAGACTGGATCGCCAACAAGGTCCGGGTGATCGTTTGCACCAATGCGTTCGGCATGGGCATCGACAAACCTGATGTGAGAACGGTGATCCATGCTGATGTACCGGACTGCCTGGAAAACTATTACCAGGAAGCCGGCCGCGCCGGGCGGGATGGCAGGACCGCTTATGCTGTGCTGCTTTATGACCGGCAGGACCTGGCGGACCTGGCCGAGCTGCCAGACCAGCGTTTCCCGCCCGTAGAGGACATCAGGATGGTGTACCAGGCAGCCGCCAATTATTTGCAGGTACCGGCCGGCGCCGGCGAAGGGCACTACTACGATTTCGATATCGCCGATTTCCTCAAAAAATTCAAGCTGAACAGCCATACCGGTCTTTATTCGCTGAAAGCGCTGGAGCAGGAAGGTTGGCTGGCCTTCAATGAGCAGGTCTTTTTGCCGGCCATGGTACGTTTCACAACCGATAAGCGCTACCTCTACGAGTTTGAAAAAAACAATCCACCCCTTGACCCGCTTATCAAAACCCTGCTGCGCGCCTACGAAGGAATATTCGATCATTCCACACCGGTATCAGAAAAAATGATCGCCGGGCTGCTGCGAAGAGATGTGGAAGAGATAAAAAAGCAGCTGGCCAGCCTGCACCAGGCCGGCATCATTGCCTACACGCCACAGAAAGATAGCCCGCAATTGCTGCTGCTCCGCAGCCGTGCCCGGGCGGCAGACATCACCATCGATACAGCAGCCTACCAGCTGCGTAAAGAACGGCTGCAGCAGCGTATCGGCGTAATGATCCGGTATGTGAACGAGACCATGCAATGCCGCAGCCAGCTGATCGGCGCTTATTTCGGCGACCAGCACCTGCGGCCCTGCGGTGCCTGCGACAACTGCCTGCGGCAAAAAGGCACCATCCTGGGCAAAGAAGAGCTGGAAGCCATTTACCATCGCATCCTGAATATCGTCAGGTACGAAGCGCTGCCCGTGAAAGAACTTTTGCTCCGGCTGAGCGGGATTCATAAGGACAAAGCCTGGAAAGTGATCGAACTGTTACAGTCCGAACATAAAATCGCCATGGACCAGCGCGGCTGGATCAGTTTGAAATGAGACCGTGGGGGTTACGATAGGGGCAAAACAGGGAATTCCGATCTATTCAGATATCCTCTTCCCGTTCCAGCATGAGGATGGCGCTTTGGGGAACGATGAAATACTTTTCATTTTCATACATCACTTCGGTGGCGCCGCTGAGCAGGAAGATAGCCAGGTCGCCTTCTTTTGCCTGCAACGGCACATATTTCACCTTTTCTTCTTCCGCCTTCCAGGGCTCATCTTCCACCGGTATGGGAATGGCATACCCGGGGCCTGCTTTGATCACATACCCCTGCTGCACTTTTTCCCGCTCCTGCACGCCTGGCGGCAGGTAGAGACCGCTGGCGGTGCGTTCATCGGGGCGCGCCGGTTTGATGAGCAGCCGGTCGCCGATCACGATCAGTTTTTTCAAACGGTTGTCCGTGGTGATATGCATGGTATGCTTTTAGATACAGAAGGGCTAAGTTAAGCACAATACCTGTTGATCATCCGCAGGCGTTTTAACAAAAAATTGAACGCCCGAATACGAAACAGCAAATTAGCTTAACTTTATTTGCATTTATAATCAAACCTTTACGGTCAAATCGTCAACTATCTAAACCGAATAGCATGGAGGCAAAGAAACCTAAAATCTTATTGTGCGAGGATGACCCGAACCTGGGCAGCGTATTAAAAAATTACCTGGAGCTGAACGATTATGATGTAACGCTGGAACGGGACGGGCGCCTGGGGCTGGCCGCCTTTCAGCGCGAAAAGTTCGACCTGTGCCTGCTGGACGTGATGATGCCTAACATGGACGGCTTCACACTGGCCGAGGAAATACGGGATGTAGACCCGGATATTCCCCTGTTCTTCCTCAGCGCCAAAACGATGAAGGAAGACATCATCCAGGGATATAAGCTCGGCGCCGACGATTATATCACCAAACCCTTCGACAGCGAAGTGCTGCTGCTGAAAATAAAAGCGATACTGAAGCGCAACGACGAACTGAACAAGGAAAGCGAGAACAAGGAGTTCGACCTGGCTACTTATCACTTCAATCCGAAGCTGCGCCAGCTGACGCATGGCGGCGTTACACAAACCCTGTCGCCCAAGGAAAACGAACTGTTGAAAATGCTGGCCGAACACCTGAACGACCTGTTGCCCCGCGAGCAGGCGCTGAAAAAAATATGGGGCAGTGACACTTATTTCAATGGCCGCAGTATGGACGTGTACATTGCCAAACTGCGCAAGTACCTGAAGGACGATCCCAAGATCGAGATCGTGAATATCCATGGCAACGGGTTCAGGCTCGTGGTACAAAGCTGATAACGGTCCTGCCGAATACATTGCAAACTGTTCCTGTTCCGGGAACAGTTTTTTTATTTCGCAATGATAAATGAAGCTACCATATCTGCACCTGCGTGGGCGAGCCCGGGGTTTTTCCCAGATGTTCGTATGCCTTGTGCGTGACCTCCCTGCCGCGCGGCGTGCGCTGCAGGAAACCTTCCTGGATCAGGAATGGCTCGTATACCTCTTCCAGCGTACCGGCCTCTTCACCTACTGCTGTAGCAATGGTGGTGATGCCGACCGGCCCGCCCTTGAATTTGTCGATGATGGTAAGCAGTATCTTGTTATCCATATCGTCCAGCCCGTACTCATCCACGTTTAGCGCCTTCAATGCATGCTGCGTGATGCCCAGGTCGATAAGCCCGTCGTTGAGCACCTGGGCAAAGTCGCGCACGCGGCGCAAAAGACCGTTGGCGATCCGCGGGGTAGCCCGGCTGCGCTTGGCGATCTCGCCTGCTGCATCAGCACCGATCTCTACACCGAGAATAGCTGCCGACCGCAAAACGATCCGGCGCAGGGTTTCGGCAGAATAATACTCCAGCCGCGACTTGATGGCGAAGCGGGACAACAACGGCGCCGTAAGCAGGCCGCTCCGGGTAGTAGCCCCGATCAGCGTGAACGGGTTCAGGCTGAGCTGGATGCTCCGGGCATTCGGACCGGTATCGATCATGATATCGAGCCGGTAGTCCTCCATGGCAGCATACAGGTACTCCTCCACCACGGCGCTGAGCCGGTGAATTTCATCGATAAAAAGTACGTCGTTAGGGCCAAGATTGGTCAATAGCCCTGCCAGGTCGCCCGGCTTTTCTATCACAGGCCCTGAAGTCTCCTTGATGGAAACTCCCAACTCGTTGGCCACGATCCTTGACAGGGTGGTTTTGCCCAGCCCCGGAGGTCCGTGAAAAAGCACATGGTCCAGCGCTTCTCCCCGCAGCTTGGCGGCCTTGATGAAGATGCGCAGGTTTTCCACGATCTGGCCCTGCCCGGCAAAATCGCTGATCTGCGACGGCCGGATATTGTTCTCAAACTCCCGGTCTGTAGCACTGAGTAATTCTTTATCGCTATTCAGGTTGGGATTGGGCATGAAGGGTTGCTTAATTGTTGTAAAACTACTCATATTCGGCAATACCGCATTCCGTCCTTTACAGCCTTCCGCTATCTTTGGTTATGACCACGGAAGAGTTTCGCAATAGCCTTGCAGCCGACCGCCCTCCCGGCACGGCTTCGGTATACCTGGCAGCACTGTGGCACGATGGCAAAGGCGATTGGGAAAAAGCACATAGCCTGGTCCAGGACCTGGATGACAGGACCGCTGCCTGGGTACATGCCTACCTGCACCGCGCCGAAGGTGATACCGCTAATGCAGATTATTGGTACCGCCGGGCCGGGAAGCACAGACCGGCCGTTTCACTAAAAGACGAATGGGAGGCATTGGTGGCAGCCTTGCTGTGATCAGCTGCCGGCATACCGGTTCAGCTGCAGTACGAGGTCCGGATCGGGACAATTGCCGAGGTATTCTTTTTGCTCCGAAAAGCGGCATACCCCGGGATAATCTCCCCGCCAGCCCTGCATATCCCTGACAATCTGGAAATGAAGATGTGGCGGCCACTGGCCATTCTCTGCCGGTTCGCCGAGCCAGGCAAACACCTGCCCTTTGCCGATGACTGCTCCTTCCTGCAGGCCCCGGATGGAAACAAGGCCCAGGTGACCGTATAAGGTATAAAAAACATGCTCAGCGAGTACATGGCGGAGGATGATCGTGGTGCCATAATCACCGGGCTGACCATTGTAAGCAAAGCTATGCACGGTGCCGTCCAGCGGGGCCATAACCGGTGTGCCTGCTGCACCCCAGATATCGGTACCCAGGTGCAGCCGCCTGGGTTCTTCTTCACCACTTTCACCATCAAAGAGCCGGCTACGGCTGTAAATAGTCCGGTGCTCGGCATAGCCTCCTATCCCGTAAACGGCATTTTGCCCGGCCAGCTGCGCCCCGACATAACAGCCTAACCTGGCAGTGTCGGCAACAATACCGGCAGTAAGCGCCGTGTTGTTCTGCGTAAAGTCGAGACGGGCCAGTTTCTGACAGGCCGGGTCAAAAGGCACCACCGGTGAAAAGTCATGCCGGCAAAGTAGCAATATTTCAGTAAGGTCCGATTCAGGCATATGCGTGGCAACGGGCTAAGGTATAAACAAAAAAGGCATCCCGGTGAGGGGATGCCTTGGAGAGTAAAAAACATATTCTATTAACGACCGATGATCACTTTGAATGCTTTCTCGGAAGTTCTCACACCGGCATTCTCATAAGAGAACTGTACCATGTAAGAACCGGAAGGCATTGAACGCAGATCGATCGGAACTACACGACCGAAGACCAGTCCGCTGAATTGCTGTGTGCGTACCAGGGCACCGTTGCCGGTGTATACGCGCATGGTCAGCCTGTTGTACAGCGTACTGTTGATGCGGATATTGAACTGTCCGTTGTTCGGGTTCGGGAACAGGATCACCGCGTTATCTCTCAGCAGGATTATCCTTTCAGGACAATCTTCTACTTTGGCCTGGGTAGTACCTACCGTGGTACAACCAAACGTGTTGGTAGAGCTGTAAGACAGGGTGTATGTACCTACGGCAGTTACCGGCGGTACAAAGTTGTTTCCTGACACACCGATTCCTGACCAGGTGCCGCCTGCAGGAGTAGCAGTCAGCGCTACCAGCGTATCGCTCAGGCAGATCTTGTTGGGCAGTGCACCGATGGTAACTACCGGGTTCGGGTTCACCGTTACGGTCACCGTGCCGGTGCTGGTACAGCCTGCGGCGCTGGTTGTCGTTGCGGTATAGGTAGCGGTTGCAGCAGGCTTGGCATATACGCTGGCCAGATCAGTACCTGCGATATAAGGATTCGTCAGTGCAGCATCGGTAAACAATCCTGTTACAGGAGTCCAGGTTACTTTCGGATATACTACCGCATATGTAACGGTAATGGACCAGGAAGTGAGTGTGCCACCGATCAGCGCTTCATTGTCGCGCGCGGCGATCGTCCACGTACCGTTGCCGGGGCCCTGGAAGAGCTCTGCAAATCCGGACGCATCTGATATAAAGCCAGTAGGCCCTACTCCTCCCGCAGCATCCGCTGCGTATGTGCCGGTAAACGGTGCTCCGGTACCAGGCATAGGTGTAGTAGAAGCAGAGCTGATCACGGTATTGGTCAGGTTGGCCTCAAGAAGACCGCCATGCTGGTTGATCAGGTTCAACACTTTGCCGTTCGGGGCTTTAAGGTTTACGATCACATCAGCTATCCAGTTGTGCGCTACGTTCACGGTTACGCTTACACCGGTAACTGTTGCGTTCGCGGGTATACCGCTTACTGTCAGGCTGTGGTTACCACCAGCAGGAGCATTATCCGGGATGGCCACGGTAATGGCGCCCGATGAAACGGCAGGCATAGTAACCGGTGCCGGCGGCGGTGTTACAAACTGTGTGCTCAATTGCACCGAAGCACCAGCGCAGATCGCAGGAGCAGCCGGTGTAATGGTAGCTGCAACCGGGGTCGGGTTCACATACGCCGATACGGTAATCGCATCGTTGCCTGTTTCCGGATCGCTGGCAGAAGCAGTCTTAGTATTGATGCTGTAGCTGCCGCCTACAAAGGTAAACGCAGGCAGGTTCACCGTTGTCGAAGCGCCCGGAGCAAGTGTGCCGGTATTGATCGTTGTATTGACTGAACCGGTAGAAGCACCCGACATGGTAGCCGTTACGGTAACAGGATACGTAGCAAAGTTGAGTGTTGTCAGGTTATAGTTCCTGATAGTAGCGCGCAGTACTGCACTGCCGGGGCAGGTCGGGTTGCCGGTTACACCGGTAACGCCTACATCCACCAGCGGAGCCGCTTTTACGGAAAGATCATCTACGTACAGGAAGGCCTGGTCAGGATCGGACATAGCGTGGATACCTACATAGTATACGCCGGTCGTGGGCGGAGTGAAGTCAACCACTACGGAATCCCACGGGCTGGCCAGCGCCGTCGCGATATTCATGTTGGAATAGATGGTATTCGTCATGGCGCTGTTGTGGGCAGCCGTGCCGAATTTCACTTCCATCTTTTCAGTCCAGGTAGGTCCGTCGGAAGCCTTGAAATAGAACTTCACGCGGTAAGAGCTGCCACCTGTCAGGTTCAGGCCCTGTGTATACAGCCAGTCATCAGCACCACGTGCCAGATCAGCGGCATCATACAGGTAACGGATAACCTTGGTGGGCGATACATAGGTCTGGTTATTGGCACCAACGAAAGTTGTCCAGCGACCACCGGTTGCATTGGGCTCAGGACCGCTGTTGCCGTTCACATCCTGCAGGCTCATACAAGTAGGCGCTTCAGGAATCACAGCGCTTTCGAAGTTTTGTACATAAGGAATGTTCGTAGCAGCGCACAGTGTAGTCAGGCTCACTTTTACGTTCTCGCTGTAATCCACACCCGGAGTACAAATCCTTCTTATATATACATCATACGTCGTGCTTGCAGAAAGACCGCTCGGGATCGCGATTGGCGATGCAGCACCAAATACCAGCGTACCGCCGGTGCCGGCTGTATTAGCTGTACCGGGTGTAAAGCCGGGCGCGCCGTACTCTACGATAAAGGAGTTGCCCGGAGAGGTAAACGATACCATTGCCGATGTGGGTGAAATACCCAGTGCGGTCACGTTTGTCGGCTTGCGGCAGGTAGGAGCTGCCTTCACCACTACGTCGTCCACACCGATACCGTATCCATAGTATTGTGTGCCTTCAAAAGCGATATAATAAGTGCTGTTGATATTCGGAAGCAGGTTCAGCTCCACTTTGGTCCAGGCACCTACAGCTGTTGTATAAACGGCGCCCGGGATCAGTGTCCAGCTACCGGCAGCAGAAGTTTTGTAATAAACCCGCAGCTCGTTGATATCACCGAGCCAGCTCGGATTTACATACCAGAACTCAAGGTCGGCACCGTTGGTCATGCCGCTCAGGTCCAGTTGCGGAGAGATCAGTCGTGCCTGGTCGCCATTATAGGTATTACCAAAGAATTGTGCATTCACGGTACCACCGTGGGCCGAAGTAACGCCGCCGTTACCGGCACCTGCGCCATAAGTCCAGTTGAACGCGCCGGATACAACCTGGCGGGTCCAGCAGGGACGTGTCGCGCTGGCTGCTTCAAATGTCTCGGTGAAGGGGAAGGTCGTGATTGCCGTACACGGGGTCGTGAACGCAAACGGTCCTGCCCATGTGCTGAAGTTGCCGCTGCCACAGTTGGAGCGTACATACAGGTTATACGATGTATTCGCCGCGAGGCCGGTTGCATTGGCAGTTACCACGCCTGCAGCTACAGAACCGCTGGTGGTCAGGCCGGTTGCACCGCTGCCACCTGCGCCTGAAGTGCGGATCTCCCACTGGTAGCCACCCGAGGGTGAAGTAGAAGAAGCCGTCCAGCCGAGTGTAGCAGTAGTCGGAGTGGGCGCCGAAGCCGTCAGCGCCGTCGGAGCCGTACAGGCCGGCTGCACATCTACCAGGATATCGTCTACTAAAATCCGGAATTGGTCGGCTGCTGAATAAGCCTGGAAACCGATATAATAAACACCGGTAGTAGCAGGCGTAAAGGGTAGCGTGACCAGATTGGCAAAAGGCGCTACCGCAGGGGCAACAATATTGGGATAATCGACAATGGTGGTAGTCATTGCTGCCGGAGTAGCAGAGGTACCAAAGGCCACCTTCAGCTTCTCAGGATAAAGCGGGTCAGTAGCTCCGTATTTAAACGTGATCTGGTAAGTGGTGCCTCCGGTCAGGTTCAGGCCGCGCAGGAAGTACCAGTCATTACCCGGAAGGGTAGTGTTATACAGATACCGCAGTACATTGCCTGTGAAACCCCAGGCTGGATCAGGTGTTGGCCATGTATCCCAGGTGGTGCCGCCGTTTACGTCAAATACAGCTGTACAGGTGGGAATACTGGGCGCTGTAACGGATTCGAAGTTTTGTGAGTACGGTACACCCACTGCATCGCAAAGCGTGCTGAAGGTACCGGACGTAGTATAGCCATCGCCTGCACCGGACGAGTTGGGTATATGCGAATAAATGGTAGCATTGGTAGCATCAGCAGCCTGCACACGCACCTGGTAAGAGGTAGAAGGCAGCAAGCCTGTCAGCGTAGCAGTGGTACCGGTTACCGGGTTGCCGCTGAAGTTGGTCCAGGTGCAGGTGCCGGGAACGCGGTACTGAACATTGTACCGGGTAGCACCGGTAGGTGCTGTCCAGGAAATAGTAGCACCGGTGGTAGTGATGCCAGATACAGCAGCAAAAGCCCGTACCGGGGCCACCGCAGTCAGCGGCACCCAGGTATAGGTAAGACCATTGGGAATATTGACATTTGTATTGACGCTCGAAAAGAGCATCGTGCTCGCGTTGGAAGATCCGGTCACGGCATTGGACCAGTTACATGTCGTTCCTGCAGGCACATTGCCTATCATCAGGTTGTTTACGTTGGTGGCATAGGCAACAGAATTACCGCGGATACCCACCTGCACGTTAATACCGTTGGCAGTGCTGACAGTACCCGGATTGGTACAGGGCCCGTAAACAATTTTGATAACACCGGTAGCAAGGTTCAGGCGGATCTGGAAGTTCAGACGCTCCTGTGTACGGTTATAGTAGTTGGCGTGGTCTTTCCATTGCGCCACAAACTCGCCGGTTGCCCCGCCTACATTGAGGTAGCTGACCTCGGGCGTAGCGCCGGCTACCTGAGAACCGCCGGCATCCTGTCCAAAAGCCGAAATGGCTCCCGTAGTACTACCCAGGGTGCTGAGCGGGGTATAGTTGGTACCAGCCGGGGCAGCTCCAAAGGTAATATAACCGTTGGCGCTGATATAGCAGGTAGTAAAAGCAGTGCCGCCGTAGGTAAAAGTACCGCCGAGGTTCACGGCTGCGCTCACCTGGTTATCGTAGGTACCGGAAGCTACCACTGTACCTCCGCTTATTGCGGTATAGGTTTCATTGGAAGTGCTGGTCAGATAACGGGCGATATTCGTTGGTTGAGCGAAAAGGCCGCCGCAGGTAAATAGCAATAAAAGAAGAAAGTAAATTTTTCTCATAAGCAGAGTTTGTGTGAATTGTCAATTGTTTTGGTCTTTCACGAAGGAATCAGCGTTGGAAAGATATTTATTTTTTCCGTTTTGGCAATTT
>JBEVLT010000149.1:0-9224 GCA_040509055.1 Chitinophagaceae bacterium | reverse complement strand
TACGAATCCTTCGCTTTTCAGCCGCTGCATTTCGGTTTCAATGTCTTCCACGGCAAAAGCGATATGATGAACGCCCTCCCCTTTTTTCTCAATAAACCGGGCGATCACGCCTTCCGGGTCGGTACTTTCCAGCAGTTCGATCTTGGTATCGCCGGTCCGGAAAAAAGCGGTGTTTACCCGTTCGCTCTCCACTGCTTCTGTCTTGTAACACGGCGTATTCAGCAGTTTCTCAAACAGGGGCACCGAGCCGGCCAGGCTGCGGATGGCGATACCGATATGTTCTACTTTCTGCATAGAAGATGTTTTTTCCGGGGCCGGCCATCGCCGTCTTTCACAAGGCACGGCACAACCTTTGAGCTACTTTTATGTTACTGAATCATCGCAAATATGCTGAATTTTCCCATTTATCTCGATTATAGTGCCACCACGCCCTGCGATACGCGGGTGGTGGAAGCCATGCTGCCCTATTTCAGCAATGCATTTGGCAATGCGGCCAGCCACCAGCATGCTTTGGGCTGGCAGGCCCGCGAAGCCGTCGATTATGCCCGGGAGCAGGTAGCCGCCCTCATCGGGGCCATACCCGAAGAAATCATTTTTACCTCCGGTGCCACGGAAGCTGCCAACCTGGCTTTGAAAGGCGTTTTCGAATCATATGCCGGCAAGGGCAACCATATCATCACCTGCGCTGCGGAGCACAAGGCGGTACTGGATACCTGCCGGTACCTGGCAAAAGCAGGCGGGGAAGTAACGTACCTGGACGTAAACAGCCAGGGACAGATCGACCTGGCGCAGCTGGAGGCCGCCATTACGCCTCAAACGATCCTGATTGCCATCCAGTATGCCAACAACGAGACCGGCACCCTCATGCCGGTAAAGGAAATCGGGGCCATTGCCAGGAAAAACGGCATACTGTTCTTCAGCGATGCCACGCAGGCAGCCGGCAAGATACCGGTGGATGTAAACAGCGACAGCATCGACCTGCTTGCTTTTTCCGCTCACAAGCTTTATGGGCCCAAAGGTACCGGCGCACTCTATGTACGGCGCAGGGACCCGCGCGTAAAACTGGCTGCACAGCTGCACGGTGGCGGTCACGAAAGGGGCTTGCGCAGCGGTACCCTGAATGTACCGGGTATTGTGGGTTTTGGCAAAGCCTGTGAAATAGCCCGCCTGGAGATGGAAGCGGAAGCCGGCCGGCTGCAACAACTGCGCGACAAGTTGCAGGATGCCCTGCTGGCAATACCGGAATCGCAGCTGCACGGCGACCCGGTGCAACGGTTGCCCCATGTGGTCAATATCGGGTTCAACTACCTGGCAGCAGGCAGCCTGCTTACGGAGCTCACAAAGGATATGGCCGTATCGGCCGGGTCGGCCTGTACGTCTGGTTCACCCGAGCCGTCTTATGTGCTGAAAGCAATGGGGATCACGGATAGCGTGGCGCACAACTCCCTTCGCTTCAGCCTGGGCCGGACCACCACGGAAGAAGAGATCGGCCATGCCATCGGGCAGGTAACGGGCACCGTGCAGAAGCTGCGGGAGGCTACGCCCCTGTGGGAGATGCACCAGGCGGGCATCGACCCGTATGCAGACCCGGGTCAGGCGGTAAAGGAATAAACTTTAATTTTGTAAGTTGAAACAAAATTCAATCGTATGATAGCAACGGATAATGCGGTATATGTAAGCGATAAGGCCAGGGAAAGAGTGCTGCAATTGCTGGCCGACGCCGGACGGACAGGCGACCCTTCCTGGTTCCTGCGGGTGAGTGTGGTAGGCGGCGGCTGCTCCGGGTTGAGCTACAAAATGGATTTCGACAATGAACTGAAGCCTACGGACCAGGCTTTTGAAAACAATGGGGTAAAAGTAGTGACCGACCTGAAAAGCTTTTTGTACCTCGTGAACACTACGCTCGAATTTTCGGATGGCCTGAATGGTAAGGGATTCTTCTTCAACAACCCCAACGCCAGCCGCACCTGCGGCTGCGGCGAAAGTTTTGCAGTTTAACAAATAATAAGCCCTATGTAAATCCTCCGACAGGAGGATTTTTCGTTCCTGTACTTGTTTACCGTATTTTGCATTATCTATTATGTGGGCGATCTGTAAAAAAGAACTCCGGCAATTTTTCAGCAGTCTTACCGGCTATATCGCCATCATTGTTTTTCTACTGGTAAACGGGTTGATGCTGTTCGTGTTCGAAAACAACGTTCTTGAATTCGGGTACGCCACGCTGGACCGGTTTTTCCAGCTGGCCCCCTGGATACTGCTGCTGCTGATCCCGGCCATTACCATGCGCAGCTTTTCCGATGAGTTCAGGACCGGCACTTTTGAAATATTGCAGACGAGGCCACTGAGCCGCTGGCAGATCACGGCAGGAAAATATGCCGGTAACCTGGTCGTCGTTCTCATTGCGCTTCTTCCTACCATCGTATATTATTTTACCATACAGGCCCTCTCTTCCGGCGAAGGCATCGATACCGGCGCTACGGCCGGCTCCTATACCGGCCTGTTTTTCCTGGCAGCCGTCTTCACCGCCATCGGCACCTGTACCAGCAGCTTTAGCAGCAACGCCATTGTATCTTTTATCAC
Organism: Chitinophagaceae bacterium; assembly: GCA_040509055.1. GTDB lineage: Bacteria > Bacteroidota > Bacteroidia > Chitinophagales > Chitinophagaceae > JAJKIP01. The sequence goes on along the minus strand of JBEVLT010000149.1, from coordinate 6,644 downwards.
CAGCCTCATCCTGTGCGCCCTGCTCTATTACGGCTTTGATGCCATCAGCAAGCTGCCGGGCCTGGCGGGCGGGCCCGACTATTATATCGGCATGGCCGGCATCGATTTTCACTACCGCAGCATCAGCCGCGGCGTGATCGACACCAGGGATGTGGTTTACTTCCTGTCCGTTATCTTCCTGTTCCTTGCCATTACCAACCGTAACCTGTTAAAAAGATGAGCCAGCCCACGCAAAAAATAATGGCATCGCGCTACTGGTGGCTGGCCTTGCTGGCCGTACTGCTCGGCATCAATTTCCTGGCTTCTGCTTTTCATTTCCGCTTCGACCTGACCAAAGAGAAGCGGTATACGCTCAGTCCGGCCACCAGGGACCTGGTAGCCGGTCTGGAAGACGATGTACAGATCGATGTATTCCTGAAAGGCGATTTTCCTGCCGGGTTCAGAAAGCTGGCCAACAGCACCACCGAGTTCCTTCAATTGCTCAAAGACAGGAACAGCAGGCGGATCAGCTACCGGTTTATTTCTCCGCAGGATGAAATGCCTGGTACCGGCAGGCTGTACGGCGATTCGCTGACCGCCCTGGGCGCTGTTCCCATCAACCTGACGGTGCAAAAAAAGGCCGGGGAAAGCGTCAACATTATTTACCCCGTAGCCCTGCTGCATTACAAAGGCCAGCAGTCGCTGGTAAACCTGTATCCCGGGGCAAGCGACCGTATATCACAGGAGGAGATCAACAGCGCCGAAGCGCTCATGGAATACCAGTTTGTCAAAACGCTGGACAAGCTGATCAGGAACCAGAAGCCATCCGTGGCCTATGCCACCGGCAATGGCGAACCGACCGATAGCCGTACATATGATCTGGTGCAAACACTGCAGCAGGATTACCAGTTTGGCATTGTCAACCTGCCGGCGCAGCCGATGATTCCCGATGTGGATGTTTTACTGATCGTAAAACCCACATCAACGTTTACCGAAGAAGAAAAGTTGAAAATAGACCAGTACGTCATGCGGGGCGGCAAGCTGCTCTGCTTTATCGACAACCTGATCGCCGAGCAGGACAGCCTGGCTTTCAAACCGGAAACGATCGGGTATGACAGGAGCCTGAACCTGACCGACCTGTTTTTCCGCTATGGCGCCCGCCTCAATACCGACCTGATCATGGACCTGCAGTGCGACCTGATACCACTGGTCGTAGGCGGCAGTGACGAGAACCCGCAGCTGGGATTCCTGCATTGGAATTATTTTCCCTTTTTCGAGCCTGTCAAAAACCAGCTGCTCAGCAGGAGCCCCGGCTACATCGGCGGCCGGTTTGTCAATTCCATCGACACCATACAGGTACCCGGTATACGCAAGACCGTCGTGCTGGCCTCATCGGCCAATTCGAGGGTCATCAAAACACCTGCACTCATCAGCCTGAACGAAAACAAGAATGCGCCGGAGGATGAAAAATTCAGGCAGTCGGGCATACCCGCCGCCGTGCTGCTGGAAGGCAAGTTCACTTCGCTATATAAGAACCGGGCGTCAAAAGCACAGCGTGATTCGCTGGCGGCATACGGCGCCGGCTTCGTGGGCGAATCGGCAGACAATAAGATGATCCTGGTGGCGGACGGCGATATGGTGCTGAACGATATGCTGCCCCAGCCCGGCGCGCCTCCCGTACCGCTGCCGATGGGATGGAACAAGTATACGTACCGCGAATACCAGCGGCAATCGGAATACGCCAGGCTGTTCCTGGGCGTGGCCAACCGCGAATTCCTGCTGAGCTGCGTGGAATACCTGGTAAACAATCCTGCCGTAATGGAAACCCGGAACAAGGACATCGTGTTGCGCCTGCTCGACTCTCATAAAATCAGCGAACAAAGAACTACCTGGCAGATTGTCAATATCGTAGTGCCCATCCTGCTGGTTATCCTGGCCGGGATAGTGTACCAGCAGCTGCGCAGGAGAAAATATGCGGCCTGACCGCTGCATACGTTCCGGGCCACGCCGCCCCTTCCGTTATCTTTGCCGTAAAATATACCGTTCCTGATGACGACAGACCAGATTACCTACCTTGTATTCGGCGCTGTTCTAATAGTGGCATTGGTTTTCGATTTGGGATTGCTGAGCAAAAAGAACCAGAAGATAACGATCCGCCAGGCGCTGTACCAAACCTTTTTCTGGGTAGGCCTTGCGCTGGCCTTTTTCGTTTTCATGTGGCTGGAAAACGGGCAAACTGTTGCCTTCGAATACCTCAGCGCCTACCTGATGGAATGGAGCCTGAGCATTGACAATATCTTCGTTTTTGTACTCATCTTCTCTTCATTTCAGGTAAAGGAAAAACATTACAGCCGGGTATTGCTGATCGGCATCCTGATGGCCATCCTGTTCCGGATCATTTTTATTACCGTAGGTGTGGCGCTGGTACAAGAGTTTGAGTGGGTGCTATATGTGTTCGGGGTGTTCCTGGTGTACACCGGCATCAAAATGTTCACTACCAACGACAAGGAAGCCTTTGACCCGCACGATACGAAAGTATACCGCTTTATGCGCCGCATCCTGCCGTTGACGCCCTCCGATGGCGACGGCAAATTCGTGATCCGGGAAAACGGCAAACGCCGCTACACCATCCTGTTTATCGTGATCGTGATGCTGGCGGCCATCGATATTGTGTTTGCGCTCGATTCCATCCCGGCCGTCATGGGCATCTCGCGGGACAAACTCGTGATCTATACGTCCAACATCTTTGCCGTGCTGGGACTGCGCTCGCTGTTTTTCCTGCTGCGCGGCGCCGTGAGCAAGTTCGACTACCTCCAGCAGGGTATTGCCATCGTGCTGGTATTCGTGGGCCTGAAAATGCTGGGCGAGCACTGGATCAGCCAGTGGGTCAGCAAAACCACGCAGGTCTTCATTTCTCTCAGCGTGATCATGGTCTGTATTTCCGGCTCTGTTTTCTATTCTATATTTATGCCGAAGAAAGGCCTGCCGCCCGATAGACCCACCGATCCTGATGCAACGCAGGCCTATTAACCCGGCTACAAATTCACAGCATTGCAGTATACGCTCGATCATATCGCACGGATCATGGAATCTGCCTCGGTGGTGCCTGCCGCCCCGGTAGAACACCTGCTGCTGGACAGCCGCAAAGTGTATGCGCCTGCTACCGCGCTTTTCTTTGCCCTGCAAGGTCCCCGGCGGGATGGGCACCGGTTCATTCCTGAGCTCTATCGCAAAGGCGTGCGGAATTTCGTGGTCAGCAGCCCGGTGGATACGACAGCCTGCCCTGAAGCCAACTTTGTTGCCGTAGCCGATACCCTGGCTGCACTGCAGCAGCTGGCCGCCTGGCACCGCAGCCGGTTCAATATACCTGTTATCGGTATTACGGGAAGCAATGGCAAAACCATCGTAAAAGAATGGCTGTACCAGCTGCTGCAGCCCGATCAGGTGATCGTGCGCAGCCCCAAAAGCTATAATTCACAGATCGGCGTGCCGCTGAGCGTGTGGCAGATGGAGGAGCAGCATACCCTGGCTATTTTCGAAGCCGGTATCTCGCAGCCGGGCGAGATGGAGCGGCTGGAAACTATCATCCGCCCTACTACCGGCATTTTGACCAATATCGGGGAAGCGCATAGCAGCGGGTTTGGCTCGCCGGCGGAAAAAGCCGGGGAAAAAATGAAGCTGTTCGCCAGGTGCCCTACCCTTATTGCCGGTAAAGACAATACAGCAAAAGCGGTAACGGCTTATCCTGCCAGTGCCATGCTCTACACCTGGAGCCGGCAATCACCGGCCTGGCTCACCATACAATCGGTGCATAAAAAAGATGCCGGTACGGTGATCACCGCCGAAAACAAGGGCCGCGAGATTGTCATCCGGATCCCGTTTACCGACGACGCTTCGGTGGAAAACGCCATTACCTGCTGGTGTGTACTGCTGCAGATGGGCATGGACCATGCAGTTATCAGTGAGCGGATGAAGAACCTGCAGCCAGTGAACATGCGGCTGGAACTGAAAAAAGGCATCAATCACTGCACCATCATCAACGATAGCTATAGCGCCGATCTGAGCTCGCTGGAGATTGCCCTGAACTTTTTATCACAGCAGGGTGCTTCCTCCGCCAAAACGGTTATCCTCTCCGATTTCAGCCAGAGCTCGCTTGACAGCCATCGGCTATATCAGCATATTCTTTCGGAACTGAAACGGCATGGTGTATCACGCCTGATCGGCATCGGGCAGGAAATCAGCCGGGAACTACAGTCCCTGCCGTCCCGCGAATCCGGTACCCCGTCACTGGAGCTGTATGACGCTACGGCTGCCTTTGTAAAGCAATTCCGGCCTTCCCAGTTCAGGGAAGAGACCATCCTGGTCAAGGGCGCCCGTGTATTCGGGTTCGAAGAGATCGTGCAGCTGCTGGAACAGAAGGTGCACCAGACGGTGCTGGAGATCAACCTGAATGCGATAGCTTACAATCTCAATGCTTACCAGCGCCTGCTCAACCCGGCCACCAGGATCATGGCGATGGTAAAAGCCTTTGCCTATGGAAGCGGCGGGGCCGAAATAGCAGGTGTGCTGCAATACCACAAAGTAGATTACCTGGGCGTGGCCTATGTAGACGAAGGCGTGGAATTGCGCAAGGCCGGCATTACCCTCCCGGTGATGGTGCTGAATGCCGAAGAAGTAACCTTCGACGCACTAACAGCCTACAACCTGGAGCCGGATATCTATTCTTTTGAGCTGCTGCAATCGTTTGACCGGTACCTGCAGCAGGAGGGCATTCAACACTACCCCATTCATATAGAAATTGAGACCGGCATGAACCGGCTGGGATTCGATACGGCGGATATGGAAAAGCTGGCCGCCTTTCTCCGGTCCACTTCTTCGTTTGTGGTGCGGTCTGCCTTTTCGCACCTGGCGGCCAGCGAAGAGCCGGAGCAGGATGCCTTTACAGCCGTACAGCTGGACAAATTCATTACCGCGGCGGCTCAACTGGAAAAAGACCTGGGCTACTCCTTGCTGAAACATATTGGCAACTCGGCGGCTGTGGCCAGGCATACCGCTCTGCAGCTGGACATGGTACGGCTGGGCATCGGCCTGTATGGCATCAATAGTGCCGCCACAAATCAACCGGAGCTGCAACCCGTGGCAACATTGAAATCTACTATCGCCCAGCTCAAACACCTGAAAGCCGGCGAGTCTGTCAGCTATAACCGCCGGGGTGTGGTGACCAGGGATTCTGTGATCGCCACGGTACGCATTGGCTATGCAGACGGTTTTTCGCGCCGGCTGGGCAACGGCCAGGGAAAAATATGGGTAAAAACTGCAGGCGGAGGCGGGCAGCTGGCCCCGGTGATCGGTACCGTATGCATGGACATGACCATGATCGACGTAACGGATATCGCCGGTGTGCAGGAAGGTGATGAAGTGGTCATCTTTGGTAAGGAATTACCATTACAGCAGCTGGCCGGCTGGGCCGGTACCATCCCCTATGAGATCATGACAGGCATTTCGCAGCGGGTAAAACGCGTCTATTTTGAGGAATGAGAAAACGGGACATATTAGTCACAGGAGCCAATGAACGAACCCCCAGTATTCCTGATTTTCATGACTGATTTGACTGTTGTTACTCTGCTATCCGTTCCTTCTCTTTTCACCTATATTTGCTGATTAAACACGAGACAGTGAAGCTCAGACACGCTATTCTTATCATTGCCCTGATCATCATTGCCGACCAGGCGCTGAAGATATGGATCAAAACCAGCTACCCGTTTGGCCATGTAAAGGATGTAATGGGGTTCCCCTGGTTTAAGTTGTATTTCATCGAAAACAAAGGCATGGCCTGGGGATGGGAATTTGGCGGCGACTGGGGCAAAATGCTTCTTACCCTGTTTCGCCTCGCTGCCGTGATCTTTGGTACCTGGTACCTGGGGCGGATCGTAAAACAAGGCTATAGCAGGGGCTTCATCGTGTGCGCCGCGCTGATCTATGCCGGGGCCCTCGGCAACCTGATCGATAGCATGTTCTATGGGCTGATATTCGAAGAAAGCAGTTATTCGCAGGTAGCAGGCATGTTTACCGGCAATGGGTACGCCGGCTTTTTGCACGGCCGCGTGGTAGATATGCTGTATTTCCCTATCATCAGGAATGCCCATTTCCCGTCCTGGTTTCCCTTTGTAGGCGGCGATGAATTCGAGTTTTTCAGTCCCATCTTCAACATTGCCGATGCCTCCATCTCCACCGGGGTTATCACCCTCTTTGTCTTCCAGAAAAGGTTTTTGAAGAAACATTCGAAAGAAACCGTACCGGCTGCAGAAACGAATACTCCGGTGACTGACAAGGTTCAGGTATTATAGAAACCTCTTTAGGTTGAACGTTTGAGGTTATATCCTTAGCCGGACAGGTATTCCTGTATGGGTACACGCCGTAGCTGCGTTCGGGGTTTGAGGCTATCGTCAATTGTAATGCATTATTGTATTACACGCTGCTGAATGAAAGCTACCGGAGGCGCTGATAATTCAAGGAACCGGATAAACTACCGTCTTTATAGCAGAAAAGCACCACACTGCGGAGTGCCCGCAACATCAACCCCAACATCGAACCTTGGACATCGGGCAAAAAAAGAACCTCCCGATCGCATTACTGCCGACCAGGAGGTTTTCCTATTCGTGATG
>JBEVLT010000148.1:0-7343 GCA_040509055.1 Chitinophagaceae bacterium | reverse complement strand
TTTGTTTACGGCTTTGCAGGTACGGGCCACCGGGGCCATCGGGCAAACGGTGAGCCTGGATGCCCGGCAAACGGAGATCCGGAAAATACTGAATGCCATCGAGCGGAATGGCAACTACCGGTTCCTGTACAATTACGAATTGAAAGCATTAAAAAACAAGGTCGACTTCAGCGTCAGTAACCTGCCGGTGACAGCGGCGCTGGACCGGTTGTTCACCGGCAGCGGTCTTACCTACAAGGTACTCGGCAGCAACCTGATTGCCGTGATATCGGTAAAGGAGGAAGAGAACCGCGAACTGCGCATTACTGGTAAGATCACCGGTGCCGGCGGTCAACTGCTGGGCGGCGTGTCGGTACAGGAAAAAGGAACCAGCAACGGTACCGCCACCGACAACAACGGTGTGTTTTCGCTCACCGTAGCCAACGACGCTGTGCTGGTGATCAGCTATATCGGTTATGAAACGCAGGAAGTGGGGGTAAACAGCCGCTCCGTCGTCGACATTACCCTCGTGGCCGCGCAGCGGCAGATGGACGAAGTGGTCGTGATCGGGTATGGCTCAGTCAGGCGCCGCGATCTGACCGGCTCCGTGGTATCGCTGAAGGGCGATGTGATTACGCAGGCACCCACACACAATGCACTGGAAGCTATCCAGGGGCGTGCCGCGGGTGTAGACATCACACGCAGCTCCGGTGCGGCCGGCTCAGGGGTAAATATCCTGATCCGCGGATATAAATCGATTGGGGCGCGAAACCCGCCTCAGGGGCAAGCGGATATCAACGCCCGTAACCAGCCGCTGGTGATCATCGACGGCTTCCAGGGCGGCGACCTGAGCACGCTGAACACCGGTGATATCGAATCCATGGACATCCTCAAGGATGCCTCTGCTACCGCCATTTACGGCGCCCAGGGCGCCAACGGTGTTATTATCGTGACCACCAAACGCGGTGCTTCCGGTAAGATCCGCGTAAACTACAATGCCTATTACGGTATCAGCACGTTCCAGTATCCCAAACCCAGGATGGGGGAGGACTATATGAACCTGCGCCGGCAGGCCTGGAAGAATAGCATCGTCAGCGGAGTGCCGGAATGGCAAAGCACGGCCGATGATCCCAAACTGTTTGCCGGCCTGCCGGGTGAGCTGGCTGCCTGGCAAGCGGGGCAATGGGTGGATTGGCTGGACCTGACGGCCCGCGACGGCTCGCAGCAAAGTCATAACCTGTCGCTGACCGCCGGTACCGATAAAACGAAATTTTACATGGCTGCCGGCTATTTCCGCGAGCAGGGCATGCTGCGCCATAACGATTACGAACGCTACAATATCCGCATCAACCTGGACCAGACGATCAGCAAAAGCGTAAAGGCCGGTATTACCAGCCAGGTGACTTATAACAACCAGAATAACCGGGTGAACCCGCTGGGCAATGCCACCACTCTGGCGCCTTTCGGCGTACCGTACGATTCGGCAGGAATCGTGAACCGGCTGCCGCTTCAAAATGATAACCGCCTGAGCCCGCTGACCGACGAGCGCAACGAATACATTGCCCGCGATAACCTGATCCGTACGAATGTGCTGGCAGGCGCTTACCTGGAACTGGCGCCGGCAAAGGGATTGACCATCCGCTCCAATTTCAGCACGACCTTCAACTTCAGCCGCCGGGGTGTATACAACGATAAAACATCGCTGCAACAGTTGAACAACCAGACCTCGGTAGCAACCCAGACCACCGGGTTCGGCCGTTTTATCAACTGGGATAATATCATCACCTATTCCCGCCCCATGGGTGATCATACCGTCACACTTACCGGTATCACCAGCTACCTGCGCAGCGATGAGGAGCAGCTGATCGCTTCCGGTACCGGCCAGATATCCGCATCGCAGATCTATTATGGACTGGCAGGTACGAGTACGGCAGTAACCCGCAGCATTTCTTCGCCCTTTGTGCGCTGGAACAACATGGCCTATGCCGCACGGGTCAATTACAGTTACAAGGGCCGGTACGTGCTGTACCTGTCCGGCCGCTACGATGGCGCATCCCGCCTCGGACCGGGTCATAAATGGGACTTCTTCCCGGCTGCAGGGCTGGCCTGGAATGTAAGCCAGGAGAACTTCCTGGCCAAAGCAGGCTGGCTGACCGACCTGAAGCTGAGAGCTACTTACGGCGTATCGGGCAACTACAATATCGATGTATACGGCACGCAGAGTGGATTGACACCCACATCCCGCATGTCGTTTGGCGAAGTGCCGGCACCGGCTTATGTGTTCAACACTACGGTGGGCAATCCCGATGTGGGCTGGGAAAAATCGGCAACGATCAACCTGGGCCTGGACTTCGGCCTGCTGAACAACCGGATCTCGGGAACGATCGACCTGTTCCGTACCGAAACGTCCGATATCCTGTATCGCCGCACCCTGCCGCAATCGACCGGGGTAGCGGATATCTTCGAAAACATTGCTTCCACGCTGAACAAAGGTATCGAGGTCGGCATCACCTCTCAAAATATCCAGCGCGGAGATTTCAGATGGACCTCCACGCTTACGTTTACCAAAACGGATCAGAAAGTGCTGGATATCGTGAATGGAAAGGACATTATCCATTCCACCGCTTCCGAACGGGAATCCGTCCTGGTCGGCCGTCCGTTGCTTCCTTTTTACACCTTTATCAAGGAGGGCATCTGGCAGACCGATGAAGCAGCCAAGGCGGCTACCATCCGCTATGGCAGCGCTACCGGCAATACGTTCAAGCCCGGCGATATCAAGCTGCGGGATATATCAGGACCCAATGGCGTGCCCGACGGCATCATCGATGCCACCTACGACCGCACCTATATCGGGTCTTCCGTGCCGGACTGGATCGGCGGTCTCCAGAATACGTTTACCTACAAAGGGTTTGATCTTGGCGTATTCCTGCTCTTCCGCTATGGCCAGATGATCGATGCCGAGTTCCTGGGACGCTATAACCCCGGTGGTAACGGGAATGGCCCGGATATCATCGACTACTGGACCCCGGAAAATCCTACCAATGATTTCCCGTCGCCGGTGAAGAATGGCAACATCATCAACTATGCGGGTTACCAGACGCTGACCTTCGTGGACGGTTCTTTCTTCAAGATCAAAAATATCACGCTGGGATACACGCTTCCCAAACGGATATCCGGCAGGATCGCCAGCGATAATATCCGTTTCTATGTCACGGGGTCCAATGTGCTGACCGTTGCAAAGAGCCACCTCGTCAAAGATTACGATCCCGAACGGGGAGGGGCCGAATCCAACCCCATCGGCCGGCAGTTTGTGTTTGGGGTAAACGTTGGATTTTAAAATAACAATGATAAAATAGTGTTATGAAAAATATTCGAAACATCTGTATTATGCTGCTGGCAGCCCTGGCTGTTTCCTGCAATAAGCTGGATGAATACAATCCCTCCAATGCCAATGCCGATGAAACCTGGTCTACGCCGGAAGGATTCATCACGGCGGTCAATGCCGCTTATTCCGAACAACGCTCCTGGTATGGTAAGGAAGACGGGGTCTTTATGTCGGAAGCTGGTACCGACCTGTGGTACAACCGCGATAAAAATACCTATGCGCGGCAACTGACCCAGTACGACGGGCTCACGGCTGCCGATGGCAACCCGCACAAAGCCGCCTGGGTATTGCTATGGAAAGGTATCAACCAGGCCAATGCCGGTATCAACCGGATCGACAATGCCGGGTTTACCGATGTGAATGAAAAGAACAGGCGGCTGGGAGAGCTGCGCTTCCTGCGCGGATACTATTACTGGCATGTGGTGGAAACCTGGGGCGGCGTGATGCTGCGGACCACGGAAACACAAAGCCCCATCCTGACGGCGCAGCGAAGCACGGTAGCGCAGTTCTATGACCTGATCTTTTCCGACCTCGAATTTGCTGCGCAAAACCTGCCCAATCAATGGATCAGCGGCAGTAATAATGAATACAGCCGCGCTACGAAGAAATCGGCATTGGGCTACCTGGCCAGGGCTTATTTATCGAGGGCCTACTATTCCACCGGGGCGGAAGCGCAAACCTTTTTTACAAAAGCCCGTGATATTGCCAATGAAGTGATCAGCCGGAAAGCGGAATTTGGCGTAGAGCTGTGGAGCAGCTATGCCGACCTGTTTAACCCGGCAAATAACAAAGGGGCTGGCAGAGGCAACAAGGAGGCACTGTATATCGTGAGCAACTCTACCAATCCCGGCCTGAACTATGACGACCAGGGAAACCGCCTCTTCCATGTATTCCAGGAACCTTACCCGGGCAAGCCGGGGCTGGTGCAGAGCGTGGCCTATGGTTTTGAAGGCAACAGGCGGCTGATGCCTTCGCGGGCATTGCTGGATTATTACAATGAAGCCATCGACAGCCGTTACGAGGCCTCTTTCCAGGAAGTATGGATAGCGAATGCGACCACTACCTTTACCTGGACCTCTTCCAATATCGCTACGTACCAGAAAGATGCAAGCGTGATCGGGAAGACCATTGCACCCGGCGATACCGCCATGCTGATCACCAAAAGAGTGATCGCCGATAAAGCCACCCGCAAATACGTGGTGTATGACCGGAACGATGTGTACAATACCGATGGTACCATCAAAACCGGTAATAATTATGTTTCCCTCCGGAAATTCGTGGACCCGGACCGTTCCGGGCCCAGTGTGCAGGCCGGTACAAAAGATATACTGCTGATGCGCCTGGCCGAAATGTACCTGATATCGGCAGAGGCCGAATTCCAGCTGGGTAACACGACCGCTGCGGCCACACAGATCAATGTGCTGCGCACCAGGGCTGCCAAACCCGGACAGGTGACAGCCATGCAGGTTTCCGCAGCCGATATCACGGCCGACTTCATCCTGGCAGAAAGGGCACGGGAACTGGCCGGTGAAAACATCCGCTGGTTTGATGTGAAGCGCATGAAGAACGGGCAGAATGGCAATGAAACGTTCTCCTCTTATATCAAACGCCTCAATCCCGATATCTCCAAGGTGCTGGACTTTCACCGGCTGCGCCCGGTGCCTGCCCCGGAGATGCAGGCCCTGCTGAATGCGGCCGAGTTTGGCCAGAACCCGGGATATAATTAACCTACTTTTTTCATATAGAGCAGTATAGCAGTCCGGGGGGATGGTTCTCCGTTCCCCCTTTTTTTATTGAAACAGGAAGATCATCCATCTGCGCAGGTGTTTTTTACCTTTTTGCTTACGGTATCTTCCGGTATTTTTAGCAGCCAGAAACGGCTTCTCGTACGATTTGTTTGACCATAATTTTTTCGGATGAAACTGTCCCGGGCGCTTTTAGTCTTTTCCGCTTTCTTCTTTTTCTCTGTTGCCGTCTATGCCGGCAATATTCCCGACAGGGCAAAAGTGCTGCTGGTGCTGCCTGCTAACCCGCATGCCCGCATTGTATTTGGTGCCGGGCGACTGGCTGCCACCCTGCGGCAACACGGGCATGAAACCAGGATTGTAAAAGGCGCCGGTACCGGTACCTGGCCTGTGACGATCGAGATCGGCAGCGAAGGGGAGCGGAGCAACGGTGAAAAATTTACCATCCGCACCGTAAGCAATAAAAAGCTTCGTATTACCGGCAGCGATCCATCCGGCGCGCTGTACGGATGCCTGGAGCTGGCCGGGCGCATCGACGCCGATGGCTTTCACTGGCAAATTGATATGACCGACCAGCCGGAAATGGTGCTGCGCGGCGCCTGTATCGGGGTGCAAAAGCCTTACTATTTGCCTGGCCGCACGGTGTACGAATACCCCTACACGCCGGAAACCTTTCCCTGGCTGTATGATAAAAAACTCTGGATACAGTACCTCGATTCGATGGTGGCCAACCGCATGAATTCCCTGTATCTCTGGAATGGTCATCCTTTTGCATCGCTGGTACGGCTGAAAGACTATCCCTATGCCGTGGAAGTAGATGAGGCCACTTTTAAAAAGAACGAAGAGATATTCCGCTTCCTGACCACGGAGGCCGATAAGCGCGGCATCTGGGTGATCCAGATGTTTTACAACATCATTGTATCAAAACCTTTTGCCGAAAAGCACGGGATCAAAACACAGGACCGCGAGCGGCCGATCATCCCGCTGATCGCCGATTATACGCGCAAATCCATTGCGGCTTTTGTGCAAAAATACCCGAACGTGGGGCTGATGGTCTGCCTGGGCGAAGCGATGGAAGGCGCAGGGCCCGATGATGTGAAGTGGTTTACTGAAACCATCATTCCCGGTGTACAGGATGGCCTGAAAGCATTGGGCAAGACGGAAGAACCGCCGATCGTGCTTCGTGCGCATGATACCGACGCGCCGATGGTGATGAAAGCAGCCCTGCCGCTGTATAAAAATTTATATACCGAAGCCAAGTTCAACGGGGAAGCGCTGACCACCTATGCGCCGCGCGGCAAATGGGCCGACCTGCACCGCACGCTCAGCCGTATCGGCACGGTACAGATCGAGAACGTGCATATCCTGGCCAACCTGGAACCATTCCGTTATGGCGCCACGGATTTTATTCAAAAAAGCGTGCAGGGCATGCACACGATCATGGAGGGCAACGGGCTGCACCTGTACCCGCAGGCTTCTTACTGGGACTGGCCTTACAGCGCCGATAGTGTAAAAGGGAAACGCCTGTTGCAGATCGAGCGGGACTGGATCTGGTATGCCGCCTGGGCGCGTTATGCCTGGAAAAGCCACCGCAGCAGGGATGAAGAGATCGATTACTGGAGCGGCCGGCTGGCTACGCGGTTTGGCTGCAGTGCCGGGCAGGGGAAAAAGATACTGGAGGCCTACGAGCAATCAGGATTGATCGCCCCCAAGCTGCTGCGCCGCTTCGGCATCACCGACGGCAACCGGCAAACGATGACGCTGGGCATGCTGATGACGCAATTGATCAATCCTTACCGTTATGGTTTGTTTACGCTATTGTATGAAAGCGAAAGCCCGGAAGGCGAGATGCTGACCGACTATGCAGAAAAGGAGTGGAAGGGTCAGCCGCATCATGGCGAAACGCCGGTGCAGATCATCAACGAAGTAAAGCTGCACGGGCAGGATGCTGTGAACGCTATTGAAGCCGCTGCACAGGGAGTGACCAGGAATAAAGAGGAGTTTGAACGGATCAAAAACGATATGTATTGCTACCAGCTGCTGGCCGGTCATTATGCCGATAAGGCGCAGGCCGCGCTGTATGTGCTGCGGTACAAATATTCGCATGATGTGAACGACCTGCAAACCGCCCTGCCCTGGCTGCAAAAAAGTGTGGATACCTACCGGCAACTGGCACAGCGAACAAAAGGAACTTACCTGTATGCCAACAGTATGCAAACCCAGCAACGAAAAAT
>JBEVLT010000147.1:0-12868 GCA_040509055.1 Chitinophagaceae bacterium | reverse complement strand
TATTCAAAGCAAAATGCCCCGCTGTCCAGGCGGGGCATTTTTGTCGGAACGTTCCGGCAATGATGTAACTGAATTATTCTTTACCGGTTCTCTATCGTTGGGTTGACCTCACTACTATTTTTTAGGATTCAATGCCTCGTCGATCCGCTGGGCAATATCCTGCAGGTGATACTGGCTCATAGCGTCCGGTACCGTTGTTTTGGCGGCATTGATCTCATTCTTCAGGGCCGCCAGGTGCGCTTTTACCACGCTGATGATATCCGATTTATTCAGGCCGACGGAAGACCCGCCGCCCAGTATGGCGGTCAGCACTGCGGCTGCGCCGGTCGGCTGTTCAGGTGGTGTGAGCAGGGTAAACAGGGTGTTCACATAAGACTTCTGCAAATTCCTCCTGTATACATCGATTGTTTTTTTAGTGGCCAGTTCGGACCAGATACCTTTTTTCAGGTCGCCCAGCAGGTCGGTCATCCTGTACACCTTGCTGCCTGCCGTAGCTTCTGCCTGGATCAGCTTGTTCAGGGTGCCGGTGCTGAACAGGCTGCCCAGTACGCGGTCCTGGATGCTGCCAATGATGGCAAGCGGGTTGCCGCCTGTTTTGGAAAGAATGTCGTTGCCGATCATCCAGGCGGGCGTGGTGAACAGCTGCTGGTTCAGGAAGGCCACCGCTTCAGCTTGCTTGCTTTTGGGCTCGTACTCAAATACAGGCCCGGGATCTTCCACCACCTTCGGCGTTTTGTAAATACCCCCTACGTTGGTCGCCACATGCCCCATGTACCGGCCGAACTGACCGGTTACCTGGCCATACATATCACCGAGGTTTTCATAATCACTGTTGGCTTCGCGGGTCCACTGCGCCAGCTGGGGAATGATGCGCTGCAGGTTTTTGATGCCATACATACTGGCTTTTACAGCGTCGTCGCCGAGGTCCTCTGTTTGCGAACGCGGCTCATCCCGATTGGTTTCGCCGTCGCCAAACCACAGGCGTCGGTTCTTCAGCTTTTCGATCACCCATTTATTCAGGGGCCCTTGTTCGGCTGCCGGGCTTTTGTATTCCGGGAAGTACCGGTAGCCCCATTCGATGGCCCATTTATCATAGTCGCCGATCCGGGGAAACAATCCTGCGGTGGTGATCTGGTCTTCGGGCTGCGCTACGTAGTTGAACCGCGCATAATCCATGATGGAAGGCGTATGCCCATTGGCTTCTACCCAGGCTTTGTTGCGCAGGTTCTCTACCGGCACGGTGGAGCTGGAGCCGAAGTTGTGCCGCAGGCCCAGTGTATGTCCTACTTCATGCGAGGACACAAAACGGATCAGTTCACCCATCAGCTCATCGGGAAATTCCATTTGCCGGGCGCGGGCATCGTTGAGGCCCGCCTGGATCATGTACCAGTCGCGGATCAGCTCCATTACATTGTGATACCAGTTGATATGGCTTTCGATGATCTCGCCGCTGCGGGGGTCGGCTACACGGGGGCCGCTGGCATTAGCGATCGGGGAAGGCTTGTACACGATAGCGGAATTGCGCGCATCTTCCAGGCTCCAGGTGCTGTCCTCGTCCCGGGTCGGCGCCATCCGGCCGATGATCGCATTTTTAAAGCCGGCCTTTTCAAAAGCAGCCTGCCAGTCATTCACGCCCTGGATCAGGTAGGGTATCCATTTTTTGGGAGTAGCAGGATCGATATAGAAGACGATCGGTTTCTTAGGTTCTACCAGTTCGCCACGTTTGTATTTTTCCAGGTCTTCATCCTTTGGTTCCAGCCGCCAGCGCTTAACCAGCCGGATCGATTTCACTCCCTGTGGATTGGCGTCAAAATCTGTATAACCTACATTGAAGTAGCCGACGCGGCGATCCCAATACCGTGCCTGCATGGGTGTTTCCGGCAGCAGGACCAGCGAACTGTTGAGTTCCACGGTCAGATTACCGCTTCCGCCGCCCGCACCGCTCAGCAGGGCGGCGATGTTACCGGCGGGTGCACCGGGCGCCCGGCCATAGGTTTTCACGGCTGTGATCTCGATATTCAGCGGATAAGGATTGACGCGTACGATATACGACTTGTCGGCCTGCAGTGCACCGATCTTTGCCTGCGATTTTGCGCTGCTGCTGAAATACAGGATCTCGTTATCACCGCTGATATAGTCGGTCATATCGATCACGCAGCCCGGTTGCTCTACCGAGAAGGCTTTGATGTCAAAGGCTGCGGCAATCGGCTGGATATTGGAATTGTTGACCGAAGTAAACATCGATGCTGCCGTATCTTTCGAGTATACGGAGTAGGATACCGTGCGCAGGAACAGTTTGTTGTTGGGTCCTTTTTCAAAACGGATCACATTTTCACCGATCTGGTCGCCGGCATAGCCGGAACCTGCCTGCGCCCTGGATATCCGGTTCACCACGAGGATATCACGTCCCAGCAGCGCATCCGGGATCTCGAAATAATATTTCTCCTCTACTTTGTGGATCTTGAAAAAGCCGGAACGTGTCACCGCTTTTGCCGTGATCACTTCCTTGTAGGGCCTGGGTACGGCAGGAGCGCCGGCCCGGGGTGGAAAACCCGGCAATGATGCCGGTTTGGTGGTGTCGGCCGGGGCCGTCTGCGCGGAAAGCGAGAGGCTAACGCTCATGGCTACTACTCCGGTGATGACCCGGAATGCATGTTTTAACATGACAGATTTGTTTTTGTGATGACTGAATAAGTTCCGTTATGCGTATGCTTTATTTCAATGGAACAGTAAACGAGATGGTTTTGGGAGGCAGGCACATGGTATTGTTGCAGGTCATGAACGTTATATTTCCTGACAGGTTCGTTTTGGCATTTGCTTTTACGGTTAGTTTTTGCACAAAGTCCACCTGGCCGGAAAACTGTTTTACTTCCACATCAAAGAGATCGTCAAAATGCTGCTCCAGTTTGCCTGATTCGGACGTGGCTCCCTGCAGGGTTACCAGCGGGTTTTTGGCAAAGCTGATCGAAGTACGCACCGGTCCCCCGTCGGGCGTGGTTTGGGAATAAATATGCCAGCCTTTATCGAGCGTGGCAGACAGGTGAACTTCATACTGACCATTCGCTATCTTTTTGGCCGAAAAAGTCCATTTCACCGGGTCGGGCGACTGCGCCAGTGCTGTAAGGGATGCCAGGGTGAGTAAAATAAATAAGCAGAATCTTCTCATTTCGTTTGTTTAAAAGGGTAATAACGGGATTAGCGGCAGACCGCTTCCACCTGTTTGCGCAATTCTTCCCCGCGCAGGTTTTTGGCAATGATCACACCCTTGCCGTTCAGCAGGAAGGTCTGCGGTACCGCCGATACATTGTACAGCTGCGCTACGGCATTTTTCCAGCCGCCCAGATCGGACACATGGGTCCAGGTAAGCTGGTCGGCCGCGATCGCCTTCAGCCAGTCGTCCTTCTTGCTGTCCAGCGATACACTGATGATATCAAAACCTTTGAACCTGTATTCATTATACAGTGCTACCACATTGGGATTTTCTTTCCGGCAGGGGCCGCACCAGGATGCCCAGAAATCGATCAGCACCAGTTTTTTTCCTTTTACAAAATCGGAGAGGTTTACATCGGCCCCTTCCGTGTTTTGCTGAGTGAAGAGCGGCGCTTTCACACCTGTTTCCAGGCTGTTCAGTTTGTCCAGGTAGGTTTTGAAATTGGCACCGAACTGTGATGCTTTTACCTCATCATTCATTTTCCCGTAAATATCATTCAGCTCGGCTGTGCTGAATTCGTCAGCCGCACCATTGGTCAGCACATAAGCAGCCGCCATGTCTTTACGCATGCCGATCTGCCTGCTGTATTCTTTTTTAAGCTGCGTGAGCCGTTCCAGGCTTTTCGTGAACTGCTGTATGAGCGAATCAGGTATTTCCTTGCCCTCGTCCTTGTATTTTTTTCCCATAAGTCCCATTCCCATTTGGGTCAATCCCAATCCGGACTGCACACCGTCAAACTTCCGGATCAGGGAGTCGGTGCTGTTGCCGCTGATCCGCGGCCGCAGGAAGAAGGAGTCGATCGCTATTCTGGTATCGCAATAATCGAGGTAAACCGAAAAGAATTGCCCGGCGGTATTTCCGATCTCGTATTTACCGGGTTGTGTTTTTTTCAGGTTGAAGGAGAACTGCTTTCCCGTCACCACTGTAGAATCAAGCAGCTGTCTTTTTTTCGTTTTTGCATCGATCAGCAGGGCGAGGTAGATCTTTTCGCCGGCTTTGGGTTGCCTCGCGTAAGCACCGCTTATTTTCATCGGCTTTTTTCCACCGCCGCCCAGGGAAATGATAGCGGCAAGCAGGATCGTACAGATATTCATGGCTATACAGTTTATTTTTTTTCAAACATGGGTTTGAACTTTTCTTTGAGGTCCGCTTCTATTTTATCTGCTTTGGCATAGTACTCCGCTGCCTTCACTTTGTCACCCGTTTTTTCCAGGATAAAGGCATAGTTCCGCACATCACCGGCAGTTGTGAAGTAGTCGTTTTCGCGGAGCTGCACACAGGCGAGGTATTGTTTCAGCAAGGCCTTATCATTGGTTTGCCCGGCAAAATGTTTGGCCCAGGCACCCACCATGTGCTGGTCGTAGCGCAGCAGGCCAAATTGTGCGGCCTCCTTATATAGCTTTAAAAATTTGTTCCCGTCTTTTTTCACCACGGCCTGGCTCATCAGCATCAGGGCGATCTGGTTTTCACGCGCAGGAATATTTACCCTGCGCAGGTCATCGATCAGCTTCAGTGCCTTTGCATCATTGTATTTTGCAGGTGAATCCAGGCTTGCTCTGGCGTAGCCGTCTACGGCTCTTCTATAGAGCCGGCTGCCCCACTCGTTGATGTCTCTTTCCGGGTCCCTGAATTTGCGGTAAATACCGGGGCTGACGAGAACGTTAGCCAGCAGCGGCGATTCGGTATCGGTCCAGTATTTCCGGAAAATGCGATAGGCCGACGAGTCGCTGGTTACAGCAGCCTGGTTGATCCGCGGCAGGGTTTCGGCCACTACCTGTTTGATCAGGTCGGACTGGAAGGCACTTTCCAGCAGCTCCAGGTAGGTTTTTACAAATTCCCAGTCCCGTTGTCCTGCTTCGTACTTGTGGGAATACATGATCCAGGTACGCTCCTGCAGACCGTCCTTTATTTTGGTGATGAATTTATCGGCGGCATTGTAGCCAGCTACCTGGTGCACCACTTCACCCTTTGCATTGATGAGCAGGTAAGTGGGAAAGCCGGGAATATATTTCCTGTATTTTTTATTCAGCTCGATCCCTTCTCCCTTTTCCATGTCAAACTTGGTGTTGATGAAGTTGGCGTTCATAAAATCGCCTACTTCCGGCAGGGGAAATACATCTTTGGCCATGGCCTTGCAGGGACCGCACCAGGTGGTATAGCAATCGAGAAAGATCAGCTTGTTGTTTTCAGCTGCCATGGTCAGCAGTTCCTGCCACGGTTTGTCTTCTATGAATTTAATACCGCTGTCCTGGGCCACCAGGCTTCTGCAGGCAAGCAGGCAAAGGGTGGCCGCCAGAAAAACTTTTTTCATGGGTGTTTTTTGTTTGAATGATCAGATAAAGGCGGGCAACCGCAACAGCGTTGCCCGCCGGGGTGTTTTCATCGGCTCTGTTGCCATGCAACAAGGAAAGAGTTAAGGTTGTGTCGGGATATAAGGAAGCGTGATGTTGAAATTGTTTTTGAAATATTCCTTTACCAGGTTCACTTTGGTAAGTATGCTTGCATTCTTATTGTAAACCAGTTGCTTTTCCGTATCCGGTGTGTATACGATAAACGATACGAAGTCGCCAAAGTCCTGGCTCACCGTGGTTTTGTTCCAGGCCGAGGTAGCCGTGCCGGTCGTCTGCTTGTTACGGCCTTTTTTCAGCAGGGCATACAACGTCATCACATCCTCGGCATTGGTAAAGCTGGCCTTGGCATAGCCGGCCGCACTGATGGCGGCAAACTCTGTGGGTGGCGGCAGCTTGGGCAGTATCTTTTCCATGAACAGCGACAGCCAGCTGTCCCGCAGCATCCGTTTTGGCCTTTCCGGAACGAAGCGGGCAGAAACATAGGAAACGAGAATGTAATTGGTAGCGATATTTCCTTCGTACAGGCGGTGTACGATCGTGGTGCCGCTCATCTGCTTGTTTTCCATCGTATCCGTCATCAGGATATTCAGCGGCATATATTTTTTGGTGAACTCCAGCGGGAAAATTTTAAACACCCAGCTGTCTACCGAATCGATCACGGGGATGACATAATCTTCCACGGCCGGGGTATAACGAAGTCCTGTTACATTCGCCGCGGTCTGGGCAATGCTGTTTTCCCAGTTGTACGTGTATTCGATGAGCTCAAACGATGGTTTGAACAGCACGCCATAGGTATTGTACATCTGTTTGATCTTTGACTGTACCGGCGTGGCATCAGAAAGCACCGGTGGCTCAAATACCGTGACCGTCCCGTCGAAATCATCCTTTTTATCGCAGGAGATCAGGGCAACGCCCAGGGTAAGGATCAATAGAAGTGATTGAGGCTTCATGATAATTCAGTTTTTTATTAAGGGTTTCTTACAGGTCTGTTGTTGGGCACCAGCTCGGGGTTGAACTCCAGCTCATACCGGGGGAAGTTTAAGATATAGGCCGGGTCTTTGGCCAGCAGCTTGTACACATCGGTCAGCCAGGCATGCTGCAGCGCAGGCTGGCCGGTGCGGCGCAGGTCCCACCAGCGGTGAAACTCTTCGAAGCAAAGCTCCCGGCGGCGTTCCGCCCACACGAAATCGATCAGCGCTGTCTGATCCGCAAAGCTGGCAGCGGTAAGATTGGTGTAGGAGCCGATGCGCTGGCTCCGCAGCTGGTTCAGCAGGGTGATGGTCTTGCTGTTGTCCGGCGTTGCTTTCCGTGCATAGGCTTCGGCCAGGTTCAGGTATACTTCTGCACTCCGCATGTACTGGCTGGTACGGCAGCCTTCATAATAGTTCACTTTCATGGGCACGTAGGCCGGGTAGCTCAGGATCACACCCGGTGAGCCGGAGGGCTGGCCAAACCAATAGGTCTTACGCCGGTCGTTGGTACCATAGGTGTTGATCAGGGCTGAGGTAACATTGGAAGAAGCGCCGTAAGCAACCGGGGCCAGGCCCACTGCTTCGCGGGTGTAATACACATAGCCGCCTTCTGCCGAGGCAGAACCGAACTTGCTGAACGTGAAAACGATCTCCGGGTTGTAATTGACAAGCAGGAAGGCTTTGTTGGCAATGGTACCGGATGGGTTGGGCGAAGTGGTAAAAGTGGAAATGTTGAACAGGTTGGGCTGCAGCAGCAGGAACTTTTCGCCGTAGGTGATTGCCTTGTCATATTCCTCTTTGTACAGGAAGATGCGCGAGGCCAGCAGCAGGGCTGCCTTGTAATTGATCTCGTACACCGAGCGGGCGCCATTGTCGGTAGACAGGTTTTGGACAGCCGACTCGATGTCGTTGCTGATCAGGTCCCACACTTCTTTCATAGTGGCGCGGTTGTACTTCTTCAGCGACGGCGAAGTTTCATACGTGAGCGGCACACACAGGTCGTTGTCGCCGGCTTCGTTGTAGGCCTGGGCATACAGGTTGGCCAGGGCAAAATATCCGTACGCGCGGGTGAACTGTGCCTGCCCTTTCAGCACTTTTTTGGCGGCGTCCGTACCCTGCATGTTATCCATGGCCCCGAGGCAGGTGTTGGCGGTAAGGATGTTTTTGTACAGGGTCTGGAACAGCCTGTCCGTAAAGGTGCCGGTCGGCGCTTCCAGGTCCTGTGCCCATTGATAGGCGTATTTGGTGTATTCTGTTTTGGTATTGACAACGGTGGTCGCGTATTGCATATCGATCAGCATGATGTCGTCCGACATCACATCCACAAACCAGCCATACCGGTACAGGTCCTTGAAATAGGCTTCGCCCTGCAGCAGCTCTTTGTAGTTGTCTACCGTAACGGGCCTGATCAGGTCCTGCGATGATTCGTGGAGGAATTTTTTGCAGGAAGAACTGCCTGCAATCATCCCGGAAAGCAATAGGAAATAAAGTATGCGTTTCATAATCTTTTAAAATTTTACAGTTAAAAACCTGCAACGATGCCGAAGGTGTATACTTTAGGGATCGGCGTATTGGAGCCGCCGCTTTCGGGGTCTCTTTTCTGCCATTTCTTGTCGGCGATCAGGAACAGGTTTTCGGCCTGGAGATTGAATGTCAGGTTTTCAAACCCGATCTTGCGGAGCACATTGCGCTGCAGCACATAGCTCAGGTTGATATTCCGCAGCCGGATATTGTCGGTCTTTGCCGTGCGCACATCGCTTTGGTCATACATTTTCAGCGGTCCTTCGGAAGTGCTCAGCTGGGCAGGAATACCCAGGGCTGCTTTGGCTGCTGCATATTTCACATTATCGTACAGCACGGGGATCGTGGTATATTGCTCGTCACCGGGCGCTCTCCACCGGTCGTTCAGCTCCTTGGATACGTTGGCCAGCGCATCAAATACATTGAAGTAGTTGTAGCGGTAAAAATTAGGCAGCCTGGCCACTCCGCCTACGGCATACTGGAAGGCAAACGAGGCATAGAAGTTCTTGTACCGCATGGAAAGATCAAACCCGCCCGAGAGGTCAGGCGTATTCACACCGGAGTATACCAGGTTGGTCTCATCGGCATACAGCTCATAGCGTTTATCTCCTTTGTTGTTGTAAAACATCGGGTAGCCGGAGTTTTCATTCAGGCCTGCAAAGGCGTAGGAATAAAAAGCGCCGATCGGCTTGCCTTCTACCAGGGCGTTGCCGGCGATCTTGTTGCCATTGGTGATGCCGATCTCGCGGTTGGCTTCCACCAGAGTGTTCTTGTTGTACGAGGCAATCAGCCGTACGGATACGGTAACATCCTTGGTCTGGTAGGGAACGATGCGGATGCTTCCTTCCACTCCCTTGTTGTTCACCTTGCCGCCGTTTACTTTCACCTGGTCCAGCCCGATCACCTGCGATACCTGGCGGGTCACGATAATGGCTGTCCCTTTTTTATCGTACATGTCGATGGTGCCGGAGATGATGTCGAGCATGCCGGCGTTCCGGCGCGGCAGCAGGGCGAATTCCAGGCCCAGGTTCACCGAGCGTGTTTGTTCCCAGCGCAGGTCAGGATTGGCCAGGTACTGGAAGTAGGATTCATTCAGTCCTGTAGTGCCATCCCGCGATCCGACGCGGATGATCAGGTCAGGCGAAGTGGCTTTGTCGATATTACCCTGCAAGCCGTAAGAACCGCGGATCGCGAGGTAAGAGATCACTTTGGAATGCAGCAGGTACGGTTCGTTCGACAGGGTATATTTTCCTGCTACCGACCATACCGGCATGAAACGGTATTTCGGGTTTTCGCCGAAGTTGTTGGAACCATCGGCCCTGATATTCCCGTTAAAGGTCAGCTTGTCTTTGTAGGAATAGGTAGCCGTACCCAGCCAGGATACGTTGTTGTTTACCTTGTCCGTAATAATGGGACGCAATGAATTCAGGATGCCTGTATACCCTGTGGTAATGGCAGGAGAGATGGTGTTGCCTCTTTCAGGCTGCCAGCCATAGTAAGTGGCCAGTACTCCTTTGTAAAGCAGGCTCCGTACTTCCTGGGATACCATCACGTTGATAAGGTGTACCCTGTTCAGCAGCCGGTTATACTCCAGGCTGTTGCGCAGCGTGTAGGATGTTTTCCGCTGGTCGCTGTTGGAGATAATGCCTCCCCACGGAATCACCGAGTTGTCAAAATCCGTGGTACCCTGTACCAGCACACCGGCGTTCCACAGGCGTTTGGTGGCCACATAGTTCGAGCCTTCACCCGCCCACGAAGAAGAGTTGGTCAGCGACTGGTCGAAGCCGCCAAGGAACTTGTACCGGAACCCTTTCAGGAAAAGATATTCGATATTCAGCTGTGCTGTCAGGTTGGTAATATTGCTGTTGGCGCCGGTCAGCGCTGTTTCATTGAGGATATTATACAGCATGTCCTCTTTGGGTGCGGACACGGCTGCAAACTCCTGCGATTTCTGCTGTGTCAGGTACATGAAATAGCTGCCGTTATCATTGTAAGCCGGAATGGTACGTGCCGTTTCATAAGCATATTTATTCGGATTGACCGAGCTGTGAAACCCGTTTCCTTTGGTATTGGAAGCATTCACCTGCAGACCGGCGAAAAGCTTGCTGTGTACCCAAGAGTTGATCTTGATCATACCGGAGTAGCGGGTCTGGTCGCTTCCCCTGGCTGCGCCCTGGATGTTGGAGTAGCCCAGTGATGCATAGTAGGTGGTGCGGTCATTGCCGCCGCTCAGGCTTACCGACTGGTTGTTGGTAATAGAGTTGCGGAACAGCAGGTCGTACCAGTCCGTATTGTTATCGATCATTTTCTGCACACCGGATTTGAACTGGTCGTAAGAGATATTGCGGTCCAGGTAGTCCAGGTACAGGCCTTCATAGCCCAGCCTGCGCGGTGCACGGCTGTACTGGATGTTATCAGCAAGAATGTCCTGCGAAAGCTGGACGCGCTCCCCGGCATTCATCAGGTTCAGGTCGCCATAGGAAACCCGCTGGTTGATGCTGAGGTTACCGGAGTAGGTTACCTGGGGTTTACCGACCCGGCCTTTCTTGGTGGTGACCACGATCACACCGTTGGCGGCACGGGAACCGTAGATGGCGCTGGCGGAGGCGTCTTTCAGCACCGTGATGCTTTCGATATCCCTTGCATTGATACCGGCGATGGAGTTGCCCACCAGGTATTGTGCATCGGGCGAGGTCAGGTTGGAAAGGTCCACGTTCACCGGGTCTTCCAGGATGATGCCATCCAGTACCCACAGGGGTGCGCTGCCGCCGACGATCGAGGTGGTTCCCCGGATGCGTATTTTGGGCGTGGCGCCGGGTTCGCCGGAGTTTTGCAGTGCCATCAGGCCGGGAATCACACCGGCCAGCATCTGGTCTACCGAATATTTGGAACCCAGCTCGATGTCTTTCATTTTTACCTGGGTCACGGCGCTGGCCAGCTCCCGTTGTGAGAGCGTTTGGTAACCGGTATAAACCATGGTCACTTCGTTCAGGGCAACATTGGTGCGGCGCAGTGAAATGGTGAGGGCGGTGGCATCGGCCGGCACCTTCACTTCTTTTCGTTCATAACCTACATAGCTGATCACCAGCATATCGCCGGCATTGGCCTGGATGCTGAAGTGGCCGGTGCGGTCTGTGACCACGGTCGTCGCCGTACCTTTTACCGTTACGTTGGCGCCGTGGAGCGGGCTGCCCGAAGTGTCGGTGACCACGCCCGTGATCGTCACGGGCAGGGGCGCCTTCTCTTCTTCGGCTGCCGGGGCTGTGGGTGGCCGCGGACCGATCACCACGGTCTTTTCCATGATGTTGTACACCAGCGGTTGCTCTGCAAAGCACTTGCTGAGCACCTGCTCCAGCGTCATGTCTTTTACATGCACGCTCACCGGTTTGGCCACCTGCAGCACTTTGCTGCCGTAGAGAAACTCATAACCGGTTTGCTTCTTTATCTCCCGGAACACAGTCTCCAGCGGAGCATCCTGGACCGACAGGGTAACCCGCTGGCTGTACCCGCTGGCGCTGGCAGTAAAACCCGCCACTAACAAGATCAGTGAGGTCAGTTTCATAATCAGAAGCAGTTTTTGTACCCTTCGTCGCAACGGCAGGGTATCTGTTTTGGTAAAACAGCCGGACACGACCGGCTGGTCACAAAGAGCATTTCGCATAACTTTGTTAGTCCCGGTACCTCCGGGATAGGTTTAGGTTATCAATAAGCAGTCCCCAGATTGTATATTGAACTGACCTTCGCTATTGGCCGCCCTGATTGCCGTCGGGGCGGTTTTTTGCTTCGGATCGCTTCCATTGTTGATGCCTGTTAGCCTGATCAAGGTTTTACCACGATCGTTTTTCCTTCGATGCTGAACTGTACCTCATCGGTCAGCTGCAGCATTTTCAGCACTTTTTCAATGCCCGCACTTCTTGAAATGGTACCGTTAAAAAAGCCGTCCACTTTTCCCTGGTAGCTTACGCTGGCATCGTACCACCGGGCCAGCTGCCGCATGGTAGCCTGCACATCGGTTTTGTTGAAAATGAACTTCCCGTTCTTCCAGGCCATCACTTCTTCCAGGTCGGCATCCTGCGCCACCTTTATTCCATCAGCCAGTTGTGCCTGCTGGCCGGGTTTCAGGATGCTTGTGGCAGCGCCGCGGCTCACTTTTACCGATCCTTCCAGCAGCGTGATCCTGCTGTGGCTTTCATCGTCATAGGCATTGATGTTGAAATGCGTGCCCAGCACTTCCACTTCTCCTTTGCCCGCCATATTTACTTTGAAGGGCATGGAAGGATTTTTAGTGATCTCGAAATAGCCTTCGCCCGTCAATTCTACTCTTCTTTCCCTGCCGGTAAAGCTGGCGGGGAACCGAAGCGAGGAGGCTGCATTCAGCCACACCCGGGAGCCATCGGCCAACACCACCTGGTACTGGCCGCCGCGGGGTGTGGTGATGGTGTTGTACAGCACTTCGCCTGCACTTTCATCGCCGGAGCGGTAGGCCAGCTGGCCGTTATCCAGTTTCAGCACCTTCATGTTTCCCTGTTGTGCCAGGGATCCGTTGGCAGCGCTGTCGAGTACGATCAGCGAGCCGTCTGCAAGCGTCAGCACGGCTTTGTTGCCGCCCGGCATCAGCCGGATTTGCGGTGCTGTCCCGGTCAGCGGTTGCGGTTCCCTGCCGCGGCTGAGCAGGAAAATGGTGGCAGCCGCTGCAATGAGCAGTACAGCGGCTGCTGCTGCCCGGAAAACCGGGCGCCTGTAAAAGGGAATAATCCTTGTTTCGTTGCTTAGCTCATTTGTGATCCGCTGATAGAGCTGTTCTTTAATGGCAG
>JBEVLT010000146.1:0-3483 GCA_040509055.1 Chitinophagaceae bacterium | reverse complement strand
AAATTGCCCCGTGAAGACCAGAATTGATATGGATGTGGAAATGTACCTGCCGGTAGTTCGGGAACAGATGAGTAAACTGGTCATGTTCAGTAACGAGGAATGGGCGGTGATCTCCAAACATCTGCGCCTGATGACATTGAAGAAGAAAGCGCATTTTACGCGTTCAGGCGAGGTTTGTGATCACCTGGGGCTGATCCTATCAGGGTCTTTACGTCTTTACCACCTCAAAGATGGCGAGGACAGGACCGGTTATTTTGGTTTGCCCAATGATTTTGTCAGTTCTTATAAAAGTTTTTTAAAGCATGAACCGGGCATACCTTCCATACAGGCGCTGGAAGATACTGTTCTGATCACCTTAAGTTACCTTTCCTTTCAGGACCTGCTGATACATCCTGTAACTGCTCATAAAATGGAACGTTTTGCCAGGCTGATTGCTGAGAACATGATATTTTGTTATGAGGACAGAATGGAGGGTTTTGTAAGCGAAAGTCCTGCGGAGCGTTATGAAACACTCCTGAAAAAAAAGCCAGCCATCGTACAACAGGTACCCCAGTATTACCTGGCCAATTACCTGGGGATCACAGCTACCTCATTGTCGCGTATCCGTAAACGTATCTCAGTGCCTGCAAAGTGACAAGGCTTGTCTTTCTTGCCTTTTGTAAACGATTTTGAGTACATCACGCACCTACCTTTGTTAAATACAACAAAGGAGACCATGAATACGACCGTAAATGAAAGATTAAGATGGCGCTACGCCACTAAGAAATTTGATCCCGGGAAAATAGTTCCGGAAGATAAGCTCGACAGGATCATTGATGCGATCCGGCTGGCACCAACAAGCAGCGGGCTTCAGCCGTTCGAACTCCTTATCGTAGAAAACCCCGGGATCCGGGCAAAGATACAGGCCGTTGCCTGGAACCAGGCGCAGGTCACCGAAGCCTCGCACCTCCTCGTATTTGCCGCGTGGGATGATATTTCTGCTGACCGCGTTAATATGATGTTTGATCTGACAAATGAAATGCGCGGATTCATCAATGAAGGATGGGAAAGTTACCGCCGGCAGTTACTTGGCACCGTTGCATCACGCGGAACAGAGGGTAATCATCAGGCTGCTGCCCGGCAGGCTTACATCGCCCTTGGCATAGCGTTAACTGCCGCTGCTTTCGAGGAAGTAGATGCAACGCCAATGGAAGGGTTTGACCCGATCGCTGTGGACGAAATACTGGATCTGAAACCGAGAAATTTGCGCAGTGTTATTTTGCTGCCTCTTGGCTATCGTGCACAGGAAGGCGACTGGCTGGTGAATTTGAGAAAGGTCAGACGCACCCGTGATCATTTTGTAACAGTTGTCAAATAAGTTCACTTAACGATCGGCGCGGGAATATACCCGCGCTGAGTACCTCAGGTCCGTTAAAGGTAAGAGGTTAACATTCCTCTCGTTCTTCTTTTTTCAATCCGCGTTTAGTCCACTATTTTCCGTGAGTAGTTAAATTTTTTTGTACACTATCAGCGGATCTTTGCCTGTATGAAAGATAAAGAAGAAATACAAGAGGTCGATGTCGCCATCATCGGCGCAGGTGTTTGCGGGTTGACCCTCGCTACCTTTTTACAACAAGCCGGGATCAGTTGTGTGATCCTGGAAAGACGCGACCGCAGTTACATTGAACAGCGACAGCGTGCCGGTGTTGTAGATGCCCGCGGGGTGCAGATGTTCGAAAGGTGGGAACTTGCCGACAAACTTCTGGCAGGGCCGGTAGCGCAACTGATCGAATATCGCCTGAACGGTGTACCAGGTGTATTTGATACTGCTGCAGAAGACGGCACTCAGGGCAGGTTCTGTACCCAGCAGATGCTCGTAAATAATTTAATGAAGGAACTGATCGATAACCTGTCGGGTGATGTCCGGTTTGATGTTCTCGACATCAAGATCAGGAACGAAGAGAACGAGCGGCCGGAGATCAGCTATACAAATGCGGCCGGTAATTACCGGCTGGTCTGCGACCATATTGTTGGCTGTGACGCCGACCGGGGTATTAGCAGGGCATCCATTCCGGCTGGTGTGCTGACCCGGCATGTTCATGACTACGGCTACGCATGGCTGGCCGCGTTGGTGGAAGCGCCTGTTAAAGGTAATCCGATCATGGCAGTCAGTGATCATGGTTTCGTGGGGCAGTTGCCGAGGGGGCCACAGAGAAGCCGGTACTATCTGGAGTGTGCGTTAGCTGACAGTGCGGCGGACTGGCCGGAAGACCGAATCTGGAACGAGATACGCCTCCGGACCGGTGATAATACTATCGCGAATGCTTTTATCCATCATATCGAATTCGTTCCTTTTCGCTCAGTAGTTCACGAACCAATGCAGTACCGGAACCTTTTCCTGGCAGGAGACGCCGCTCATTTGGTTCCGCCGGTCAGTGCCAAAGGGATGAACCTTGGTCTTTACGATGTGGACATGCTGGCTGCGGCATTGTTGGCTGCGGTCCGGGATGGCGACAGATCGCAATTGGAGAAATACTCAGAGACCGTTCTACCGAAGATCTGGAACTATCAGGATTTTGCGATGTGGATGGCAGATACCATGCATGATGCCGGCGATCCCGCCCGTCATGGTACGTTCAGGCAAATGACGGCGCGCGCACGCCTGAATAATCTTTTCAGATCCCGGACGGCAGCGGAGCTGCATAGCGAATATCAGCGCGGCATGAATTAACTTTGCCCGATGGCTAAAAGCAAAAAGATCCCGGTCTACGGAATGGAACAATGGAGTTCAGGGATGTACATAAAGCCGGTAGAGACAAATGGTGGTGAACGGCTCCATTACGCCAGATCGGAGCCGCACCGGCATGACTTTTATTACGTGGTGCTGATAGCGCAGGGGTCCATGGCGATGGAGGTCGATCATACTTCGCATGAATTGGCCGACAGGTCCTTGTTCTTATCTTTTCCAGGACAGATCCATAGTATCACTTCCGCAGACCTTGGGCGGGGCTGGTTCCTGGCCTTTGATCCGGGTCTGCTGGATCAGCAGATCAAAGACCTGCTCGATCAGTGCCTTTCCGAGGTCATGCTGATCGATCTTACACCCGATGAGTCAGGACACTTTGATGATCTTATCAAACATCTTTTCTCGGTTTACTCGGATTCGGGACAACTATTTCAGGCAGCTATACTGAAGTCACTGCTCTCGGTATGTCTTTACGAGATAGCGGGATCGTATTTTATTCAGGAGAGGCAGGCAATGTCCGGTAATTCGGCCAGGAATATAGAGATCACCAAATTATTTCGTCAGCATTTGCGTCGGGATTTCATGTCTTTACGAAAAGCATCTCAATATGCGGAGCGGATGCACATGACCCTAAGCCACCTCAATGACACGGTCAAAGGTGTCACCGGCTTCAGTGTCACCTATCATATCCAGCAGGAACTCATGCGTGAAGCACGACGGCTGATCGCCTACAGCAGCCGCACCGTCAGGGAAATTGC
>JBEVLT010000145.1:0-3686 GCA_040509055.1 Chitinophagaceae bacterium | reverse complement strand
AACGAAAATCAGGCTCAACTGATCAGCAAATCCATTGACGCTTTTAAGAATGAGACTGTCAGGAACGTGGCTAAAACCTATTTCGGCGGTATCGGTCCTGTTGATGAACCGCCTACCAGCCATTCAAAAGGAACCTATTCCCAAAGCTACAGCCGCAATGCCGTAGGCCTGGGATAATTTGATGAAGCAATAAAGGCCCAGGGGCAATCCTCTGGGCTTTTATTTACCTGAATTTTTTATCACACTTTACTTCTTATATGGATACCAACTCCCTGAAATGCAATACGCTGGTTATGAAAGTGGCGAGCCGTTGCAACCTGAATTGTACGTATTGCTATATGTACAATATGGGTGACAGTACGTATAAAAATCAGCCCAAAGTGATGAGCGATGCTGTGGTAGATGCCATTATCGAAAGGGTCAGGGAGCACTGCGTCGGGCATGATGTGAAAGGATTCAGCTTTGCCTTTCATGGCGGGGAGCCGCTGCTTGCCGGGAAGGAATTCTTCTCAAAATTTATTACCAAAGCCAACAAAGTGTTATCACCCGTTACACGGGTCACTTATCTTGTTCAGACCAATGCAACCTTGCTTACAGAAAGCTGGTGTACTTTTTTTGACGATTGGGGCGTACAGATAGGAATAAGTCTGGATGGCACCCCTGAGGCGAATGACCAGTTCAGGATCGACCATGCGGGAAGAGGTTCATACGACAGGATCGTTGCCGGCCTCAGGCTGGCCCAGCAGGGTACGGTAAAGAACAGCCAGCCGGGCATCCTCAGCGTGATCAATATCAATGCAGACCCGGTAGAAATATACAATCATTTCAAATCGCTGGAAGCAGAGAATATCAGCTTTCTGCTCCCTGATTCCAATTTCGATAAGCTTCCGCCACTCCCTGAAAGCGGAAACGAACATTCGGATACGCCTTATGCCGACTGGCTCATCAGGCTTTTTGATGTGTGGTTTAAAGACAGGGATAATCAACTGACCATACAATATTTCCGGAAGATCATTCATGCCGTACTGGGCCGGGAAGTGGTATCCGAACTGATCGGCACAGCCAATAACGAGGTGTTGATCATTGAGACCAACGGAAGTATCGAATCGCTGGACGTATTGAAGATATGCGGCGAAGGGTTTACCAAGAATAATGCAAATGTGCTGACGTGCGGCCTGGACGAGGCCCTGCAAACACCGTTGGCTAATTTATATCACCTGAGCCATAAAAAGATGTGCTCGAAATGTGCATCCTGCCCGGTAATCGAGATATGTGGCGGTGGGTACCTGCCGCACCGGTACAGCTCGAAGAACGGGTTTAACAATCCATCTGTTTACTGCAACGATCTGCTCAAACTGATCACACATATCCAGACCCAGGTGATCAACCAGCTGCCGGCAGAATTACTGGAAGAAACCGGTATATCGGCTCTCGGCTACGAAGAGGCGATCGAAATGCTTGAAAAAGAATTCGGCAAGCCGTTTGTAAGCGGCTATGCGGAGGAACTGGAATCCTATTAACGCTATAGAATCTTTACTTATGATCGTTTCACAACGTGATATCAGCATTTCCTCGGTGCTTGCACCTTTTCAGTTTGGCAACCAAAGTCATCTCGAACTGTATAATGATATACTGCATTCGTTTTATGACCTGCTGCGGAACAGGCTATACCGGATAAAAGACATGCTTAAGACAGCAGGTAAAAGCCAGGAGGAGCATCTTGATCAGCTGTTAAACCAGCTTGATGGCGTCGAGCTGGATGCATATCTTTTCCAGCCCCAGGTATCGAATATATTATTATATGGAAATACCAATGAGGTCTTGCCTATTGCCGGGTTTCTGCTGGAGACGCTTTCGGCACAGGTTGCCAAAAAAACGCATGAATTTGATCCTTCCTTATACAGCCAGCTCTGGAGCGCCAATGGCGATTACCTCATCTCCCGCGACGAATCGGGGAGCGGATTTGTGGAATACGAGGCTCCCCGGATCAGTGACCGTGTGCCCATCGATTTTTTTAGCCCCTATTGTCAAAGCCTGTCCCAGGACGATATCCAGGAAGATCCCCTGACAAAATTTGAGCTGTATTCTTTTGAAGAGGCGGAAAATGTCTTTGAGTTCATGGAGGCCTCGCTCGGGCCGGTTTCTGATAAAAATATTACCGAACTGGTTTGCCTTTTCAACAATGTAGTGATGGTGAAAAAGCAGGTAAATCCAAACGGGGCGCGACCTTTTATTTCCGGGTCCGATGGCTTTTACATAGGCAGAACACATGTAATGAACGCAGACAAGGTGGATAGCGAAGTGATTGCGGAAATGTTTGTGCATGAAGCGATCCATTCTGTTTTGTACATAATCGAGGAGTTCAGGAATTGGATGCCGGGCTTTGGCGATGCTGCGAGAATAGGAACTTCGGTTCCTTCCAACTGGTCTGGAAACCGGTTGAGCATCCGTAGCTATTTCCAGGCGGTTTTCGTGTGGTTTGGCATCTTTAATTTCTGGAAACATGCGCTTGACCATCAGTTGTATGACCGGGAACGTGTCGTCAGGCGCCTGCAGTTTGTAACCAATGGGTTCAGAACACTGGATACCGCAGCAATAGCCAGGGAGTATGGATTGCGCCTGGGAGATGAAACAATCGAGACTGTTGAAGCGGCAAAAAAGATAGTTCTGTCCAGCTAAGCGTGCGTTAATCATTTAAAGCGGTTCGCCTTGTGGTTCGATAAATTCCCGTTTATCCGGCAGAATGATCATTCTGATTGCGGGCCTGCCTGCCTTGCCATGATCTGCCGTTTCTATGGCCGGCCGATATCCCTGAGCCGGATCAAATCCAAATCAGCGCTTACAAGACAAGGCATGTCTCTTGAAGAACTATCCGGCCAGGCCGCCAGCATAGGATTTAAAGCGCTGGAGGTAACCACTGATTTTAAGAAGCTGGCCGAGGCCGCACCCCTGCCGGCCATTATTCACTGGAACAATGATCATTTCGCAATCGTTTATAAAATAACAGCTGCCCATGTTTACCTGGCCGATCCTGCAAAAGGAAAAATAAGGCTTTCCCAAAGCCAGTTCCTGGCAGGATGGATCAGGAAAAGGGATGCCAATATCCAGGCAGGAATAGCGCTGTTGCTTGAGCCTACCGAAGCTTTTTTTCATAACGATTCGTCCAGAAAGACTGCTCCCGGGTTCGCAGGACCTTTTATACTGAAATACCTGAGCAGGTATAAGCGAAGCGTAGGCCTCCTGGTTGCCGGTTTGTTGCTGGGAAGCCTTATCCAGATCCTGTTGCCATTTCTTACCCAGGCCATCGTGGACAAGGGCATTGCCAACTATGATGTCAGCTTTATTTATATCATTCTTGTCGTGCAGCTTGCGCTGTATATCAGCGCTACTGTCATTGAGTTCATACGTACATGGATATTCATGCACCTCAGCACACGGATAAATGTGCTGATCATCTCTGATTTTCTCGCCAAGCTTATGCGGCTGCCCGTAAGCTTTTTCGATTCGAAAATAATCGGCGATCTTACCCAGCGCATTAACGATCACAAGCGCATTGAACAATTCGTCACCGATACGCTGATCCGAAGCGTCTTTTCTATTTTCACCATCCTTGTCTTCGGCGTCATTCTCGCTTATTTCAACATAAACATATTCCTGATCTTTCTTGTATGCACCGCCGTGCAGCT
>JBEVLT010000144.1:0-8286 GCA_040509055.1 Chitinophagaceae bacterium | reverse complement strand
G
Source organism: Chitinophagaceae bacterium (assembly GCA_040509055.1). Taxonomy (GTDB): domain Bacteria; phylum Bacteroidota; class Bacteroidia; order Chitinophagales; family Chitinophagaceae; genus JAJKIP01. Next base: position 8,285 of record JBEVLT010000144.1, on the reverse strand, counting down.
GTGATCGAATCGGTGATCTGACTGTTGACTGCTGTTGGGAACGCCATGATTATTGTTTTTTAAAAATGAAGAATAAAGGGAACGCGCATTACTGGTAGATGCTGCGGGTACCCACGGCGTCGGAAGCCGTATCGATGGAGTACAGGGTGGTGATGCCGGAGGTAGTGGCGGCCTGCGTGGTCACATTGCTCTGCTGCTGGTTGTTGGTGGCATTGTGGGCTGCATTGCTCAGGGCCTGCGAGGTGGCGATGAACAGGTTGCCCATTGCGATAGCCGGCGAATCGCCTAACACCTTGGTGTTTGCCTGGGTGATCGAATCGGTGATCTGACTGTTGACTGCTGTTGGGAACGCCATGATTGTTGTTTTTTAAAAATGAAGAATAAGGGAGCACGTTTTACTGGTAGATCCTGCGGGTACCCACGGCGTCGGAAGCCGTATCGATAGAGTACAGGGTAGTAATGCCCGCGGTGGTAGCAGCCTGCGTGGTCACATTGCTCTGCTGCTGGTTGTTGGTGGCATTATGGGCTGCATTGCTCAGGGCCTGCGAGGTGGCGATGAACAGGTTACCCATAGCCATGGCCGGCGAATCGCCTAACACCTTGGTGTTTACCTGCGTGATCGAGTCGGTGATCTGGTCGTTTACTGCTGTTGGGAAAGCCATAGTTGTTTGTTTTTAAAGATGATAGAATATAGAACGATTGTATATCAGACTTTGATGGAATAGATCAGCGCCACGCCCTGGGCTGTAACGGCCTGTCCCAGTATATTGGCCTGCTGCTGGATCACCGTGGCGTTGTGGGCTGCATTGGCCAGGGCCTGCGCGGTGGCCTGGTACAGGTTGCCCATGGCAATGGCCGGAGAGTTGCCGATGACCTCGGTAGTCGTTTCGGTAATCGAGTCGGTGATCTGGCTGTTTACTGTAGATGCCATTGTTTATGATTTTTCAGTGGGCTGCCGTTTCCTCAGTTGCCTTGCGCAGGAGTGGTCGTGGTAGTAGTCGTGGTGCCGGATGCCGGTGTGGTAGTCGTGGTTCCCGATGGCGTCGTCGTAGTGGTCGTCGTCGTTGTCGGTGTGGTGGTCGTGGTTTGCGTGGGCGTTACCGGGCCGGCGGGTGTTGGCAGGGGCGTCGGTGCAGGCGGTGGCGGCGGCGGAGGTGGTGGTGCTCCGGCCCCGATCACAGACAGGATGCGGGCACAGGTGGACGTGGTGGTAGCCGAGTTCAGCATCTGCGCATTGTGCTGGGCCGTCACGGCATTGTGCATCGACATGCCGATCGTTTCCGCCATTACATTGTTGAGAATGGCGATCGACTGCGAATTAGTGTTGCCTCTCAGCAACTGCTGAAGATCCGCAACGGAAGAGAGCATGTAATTATCTGTCATATCGGTTGTTTGAATCAGTTATTGTTATTGGAGATGATGGTATCCGGCAGCAGGAACAGGTTGCCCTCGTTGTCTACAGCGGTTATGGCGACGGACTGATCGTTTTCAAAACGCAGGCTGGCCAGTGTGCCGTCCTGCGAAAGATTGTACCCGGAAGGCGTTGCGGAGCTCACCAGCTTTGTCACGGCGGCCATGTAATTTTCGATCTGCGGCTGGATTGCTTTTACCGTTTTGTTACTGGTATTAATATTCTGCACCAGGTTGTATGCGCCGGCTGCGATGGTAGGATACCCGATGAACTGGCAGGTTTTTGCCGTATCCGGTATGGCTTTTTGCAGCGCGGCTTCGGTTCGTATGGTCCCTGCGCTGGGGGTAAAGAGTAGGGGGGTGACCAGCGGCGCCAGCTGGGCGTACATCAGCTGAATCTTGCTGTTTTGCACCTGCGGGGTCAGGTTGGCCGGCAGCTGTTTCTGGGCCTGGTGGTAAAACAGGCATAGTGCTACGAAATCGGGAATGGTGGCTGCAATACCTGAGGCAAACGTATACACCGGGTTGCCTGTATCGCTGGCTGGTACCGGGTAGGTTTTTACAAAATTTGCCAGGACCAGCTGGTCGTCGAACGATAGCGCCTGGAACAGGTCGGGCCGGCCGGCGCCGATGGCCGTGAGCAGGGTGCTGGTCGCATTGATATCGCCGTAACTCAGCATATTGTTGCGCTGCAGCAGCACCTGCAGGTTGGTTTCGTTGTCGTTGGGCGTCTTTTGGATCACGGACAACTGTTGGGCATCGGCATCGCTCAGGGTCATGATCTTTTCCAGGCAGGCCCTGAACGTATTAAACCGGATATAATCATCTTCATGCAGCCCTTCCTGGATCAACCCGAGCAGCTCGTTTTCGCTGGCCACGTATACCGGGGGCGAACCCTTGTCTGTTAAAGCCCAGGTGAGCCACCCGGTGCCGCCCTGTATCAGGGACAGCGTCACCTGGAACCGCGTGCTGAACCCGCCTATGTCGTCAACCTGTTGCCCGTCGAGGTAAATCATACTGGTAGCTTTGAAAGTGGATGGTTTTACTGCCTGTTATTGCCCGGTAGGGAAGCCGGTCAATACGGTCGCGGCGTTCTTACCGATGGTCAGGAAATTGGTTGCAGCCGCCGTAGCCATGTCCTGGGCATTCTTCACGATGGGTTCATATATCTCGGCAGTGGCCGGGTTGGCCAGCATCTGGGCCATGGCCACGCCCTGCACGGTGGCGCTGATGGTATTGATGTTGCGCAGGTTGTCTACGGCATCCTGCACCGCCAGCGCTGTGGACTGGGCTACGGACTGGTAGGCTTTCATCGCTCCTTCCTGCTTCATCAGCTGGGCGCTGATGCTGCTGTCCGGGATCATAAGATCTGTATTGGCCATGGTTGTATGCTTAATGGTTAATGGACTGTTTGTTTACACAGGATCATGCGCTGTTTTCATTATGCCGAGGCACCTTTGGTCAGGATCATCTTGCAGCACATCGACAGGCAGGCATTGGCAATGTTCTGCCCGTTGTGCTGGTTGGTGCTCGCATTCTGCATGGCGATGCCAATGGATACGGCCATGGTGGTAAAAGTGGCTTGCAGTGAATACATACGCGTTGATTTTTAGCTGGTTCATTGCCGGTGGCGGATGATGCGCCGCTGACAGAACAAATATATCAGCATGACAAGGTGTATTACTTGTATAAGCTGTGCAATCACTTACCATTTTGAACCATTAGCTTGTTGGCCAGCCAAAGCAGCGACATATTGATAGTGCTATCGGGCTTGTAGGCAGATGGCGCACAGCCAAAGACCGACCGGAAGCAATGGCAGAAATGTGCGTGGTCGAAGAACCCGGCCTCGTACGCTACTTCCGCCACGCTGCCGGCCCTGGCAGCCAGCAATTCGCTTGCATGCTGCAGCCGCATATCGCGGATCAGCTGGCGGGAGGTGACACCAAAGGTTTCCTTGATCTTACGGTTCAGGCCGGATGGGCTGATATACAGGGCAGAGGCGAGTTGCTCCACCCGCAGCGACTCCTTGCTCAGGTAGGAGATCAGTACCCGCAGCAGCTGCGCCAGCCAGGTTTGCTGGTGCGTCATGCCCAGCAAATAAATAAAGTCTTTTTCCCGCAGCGGCAGTTGCCAGCGAAACGGCTCGGGCTTGTATTCCGGCCGGAAAAAACTGCGGTAGCGGGAAGGGGTGCACCGGAACTCGCGGTAAAAGCTGCGGCAGAAATGGGTATGTCCCTGAAAGCCGCTTTGCCAGGCGATCTGTTTCACGGCCTCCTGGCTTTCGATGAGCAATTGCTGCGCGGTGTGCATGCGGTAGCGTGTCAGCAGCCTGCCCGAAGAATGCCCGGTCAGGTTCACGATCCTGCGGTTGAGTTGCGTAGGGCTCAGCCGGATGGACCTGGCCAGCTGCTTCACGCCGAAGCCGGGGTCCTTTCCTTTTAGTTTAAGACAATCGGTAAGGCGGTGGAGAAACGATTGGTCATTCTGGCTTAACCTGTTTTTGATAACAGGAATTTCCGTTGTAGGTGTAAGCATTGCATGGAGCTTTATGCGTTACACCCGCAGGGCCTTCCTGCCCGGTAAGTTGCGGAGCGTATCGGACCAGCAGAATCCTTTCCCTGCCTGGTCCGGGCCAGGGATTATCCTGTGTCAAAATAATAGTTCGTCAAAACCTTTTGTTGCAGGTACATAGCAGTGCTGCCTTCACCTGCCGTAGCAGGCACACGGGTGCCATAGCCGGGTCAGCCCGGCGGGGTTGCCGGGGAAGAACGGTGCGGGCACTTGTCCGTTTTTATATGTCAGTTATTCGTTGGTGACGGTGAAAAGGAGGCGGCTGCCGGGTGGTTTCAGAACCGGTTATTGCAGGAGCCGGGCGCCGGTCATTCCCGTAGCGGAATGGTGCAGCGCCTGGCAGGTGGCTGCAATGGATTGCCTGGATGCGGAAAAGGATGGTGGCTGCGTCAATACAAAGCCTGGTAACGGTGGGGAGGCTTACGGGCTGTAACGCTGGTTTAAAAAATAAGGATTAGAGTGGTTGGGTTGCGGTTGAGCAGTGATCTTTCATATTTAGGATACACGGATAGTTGGTCATGGCCACACCGCAGCGGCGGGCATACGGTTGATAGGTGATTATCGGATGTGACATTGTTTTAGTTTTTGGTTTTATGTTATACTGTGTTGCATGGGTCTGGTGACGACCGTGCCTGTCAGAAGCTTCTTGACTATATCAAAATAAGCAAGGAGAAACATTACTTTTAACGGTATATCTACCTGAAAATAAAAACAGGTAGATATACGCGGCACACCAGGCGGCCGTCTCAGAGCTGCCAGCGCATTTTATACAGCATGCTTTGCCCGTTGTCATTATCTGCTGCGAGGTGTATCTCCAGCATATTGCCAGGCAGCGGTTCTGCCGTGATGGATTCTATTTTTTGCGGCAGGCTTTGCCCCAGGCAGGGGCTAAGCGGGATCAGGGTATCGGCCGTTAGCCGGTCGCTGTGCCACCGGGTAGAAAAAGCCCTGATATAACCGATATAGCTTTCCCCCACTGTTCCATCGGTATAAGCATTGGGTGTGTCCTCCGTAGAAGCCGAAAAAAGCAGCAGGTCTTTTTCGGCCACGTAATGCAGCCCGGAAATGCCGGCTGTTTTTGTGATGCCGGGCAGCATCAGGGGTATGATCGTGCTATTGCCGGTGTCCGGGATGCCGTTGACAAGCCTGGTCACCAGCAACTGGTTTACCGTGTTCGTTGTATTGGCCCGGTTGCTGAGTACCAGCCGGTCCTGTACAAAGGCTGCGCCTTCGATATTGAGCTGGCTCACCGCCGGCAGATGAAGGGAAACGATGCGGTTGTCGATCAGGCGTGGCGGACCGTCGTTGCCGGTTGCCAGGCACAGTACACGGTTGCGGGCGGGTGTGGAAAAAGAGCTGATCGCATAAAGGTAGCCTGTATCATGGATGGAAATAAAAGCGGAAGATTCAAGATCAGCTTTGATGGGTTTGGGAATACGTGCAGTGGCGGATTCAAAGAGCCGCAGGCTGTCGACAGGCCGGTGATCCCGGTCCAGTACCAGCAGGTAGGGAGCGTCGTCGCCAATCACATACAGCCTGTCTCCCACCAGGGCAACGGAGGAAGCAGAAGGATAATGGGGCAGGGGTGTCGTTTGCAGGAGTTCGGGGTTGCAACCCGTTTTCGGGGAATGGGTACAGGACAGCAGGAAGACACACAGCAGGGGGAGGATGTATTTCAATGCTTTTTCCTGTTCAGGAGGCAAACAGTTTGCCAGCTGTGCGGATGGGGCCAAGCCGGGAAAACAAATTGCTGCAAAGCAGTAAGTGCATATACTTATACAGCATTATGTAATTTCCTGTAATCCCATGGTGGGCCTGGGTTTCAGCCAATTTTAATTTTGCAGAACCAGGAAAAAAGGAGTAGATTTATTATCGTGTTTTTAATACACATTAGTTCTTTGCGGTATTGCTATTCTTTGAGCACTTGCCATTTTTAACCATTAAAATTTATGAAAATGAGACCTCAAACTCTACCCAACGATTTGCTCAAAACACTATGCGTTGTTCTTTCGCTTTCCTTTCTTTCTCTCACCCGCCTCCATGCCCAGAACGACGCCATGATGCAGGCCTTTTACTGGAACCTGCCGGTCAACGAAGGCACCCTGAACGGCAGCTGGTGGGACACCCTGAACAATAAAGCTACCGAACTGAAAAACGCCGGGATCACCGGGATATGGGTGCCCTGCCCGTCCAAAGGCAACTGGGGCATCACCGACATGGGCTATGGCGTATACGATCATTTTGACCTTGGTAACTACTCGCAAAAAGGATCGAGCGAAACGCGCTTCGGCAGCCGCTCGGAGCTGGCTTCCATGCTGACGACCATGCACACGTCGCCGCGTATCAACGTATATGCGGATGTGATCCTGAACCATGTGTATTCCGACGATAATAACGACGAATCCAACCCGGCTGTCAAGGCCTATGTGTTCGGCGAGGCGCACAGCGGCGCCAACACGGCTTATCCTACCAACGAGATCAAATGGGTGATCCCCAATGCAGCAGCAGGCGATTATTATATCCAGATCAAAGGATACAACCTGAACTGGAGTGCCGCCACCGGCGAGCGAGGCTATGATGTGAGCATCAACTGGACCGGGGCTTCGCCGACGGACAACGGCGTATGGGAATACGAACCCAATAACGGCAGCGGACAATTCAATAATTTTCCAGGTTCGGGTCATACCGTTCGCGGGCATGCCGGCTCCAGCAGCGATATCGACGAGTACAAGATCACGCTTTCGTCGGCGCATGATATTGTGATCCGGCTTACAGCGCGCCGTGAGCAAGCCAGCCCTTTTGACTGGCTCTGGGCCGACCAGACCAACGGGTATTATCCCGTAGCGGTGTGGCACAGCAGTACCAACCTGGCTTCTACCACGCTGGAAGCGCATACCAATACATCCATCACTTATCCCTCACACTCCGGCACCGGCGAGCCTAATTATTCCTGGAATTACTCGCATTTTCACCCGGCAGATGCTTCCGACTGGCTGGGTGGTCCGGGCAGCGACGAGATCATTACCAATACCAAGTTTTTCGGCAACGATTTCAATACATACAACGATACAGTAAAGGCCAGGCTGAAGTACTGGGGTTACTGGCTGGCCAACCAGGTAGGGTTCGACGGGTTCCGGCTCGATTTCGTACGCGGTTTCCAGGAGTCCTTCGTTTCCGACTGGGTAAACAACCTGCCTGCGCTCAGCGGCAAGCAGCGCTTCATCGTAGGCGAGTACTGGGGTTCTGCCTACCGGATCAAGAGTTGGGTAAACACGGTTCGGTCCGGCGGCGCCGTGGTAACCGGTTTCGATTTCCCGCTCAAGAGTTCGCTCACCGATATGTGCAATGGCAGCGGAAGCAGCTACAACATGGCCTGGCTCAATCATTCCGGTATGGTCCGGGACAATTCGGGCAATAGCCTGCCGGATTCATCGGTGGTCACTTTTCTCGACAACCACGATACGGGTAAGGAGCATGATAAGTGGGTGACCAAGGATTATAAAATGGGTTATGCCTATATGCTGACCCACCAGGCACGGCCCTGTATCTTTTACCCCCACTACTTCGGCGTACAGCAGCAGGATGCACACAATGGTTCGCTGACCGTTACGGCTCCCTCTTCGCTGAAAGGAGATATCAACAAGCTGATCGAGATCCGCAAAACCTATCTTGGCGGTTCGCTTACTGTACTGAGCGAGGTAGGCAACCCGTACCCTTCCGGCGATACGTACAACGTGTATGTAGCCCGCCGCCAGGGCAACGGCACCAAGAGCGGCGCCGTGATCGTGATCAACAACCACGATTCGAACACCAAGGGCCTGTGGGTAGATGTGTCGCCTTCCGGGTATACCAACTGGGCGGGCACCATGCTCTACAATGCCCTCACGGGTACGGACTCTGTATATGTATATCCCGACGGCAGGGCCTATTTCGAAGCGCCGGCAAGAGGCTATACTATCTGGGTAAAGAAATCTGAATACCAGGCGCTGACATCCCGGATGCCGGTAGCGCAGGAGGACGATATCGCCATTGCGCCGGAATTGTTTGTCGCCTATCCCAATCCTGCCGACCGGCTGGTGAAGATCAGGATATCACTTCCGGAAACCGGCCAGGTAAAAGTGACGGTGATCAATGCTGCCGGGTCCAGGATCACCGAACTGCACAACGGTACATTGCCCAAAGGCACAAACGGGTTTTCCTGGAATTGTGCAGCCGTACCGCCGGGTACATATTACTGTGTGATCAATACCGGGAAAAAGATTTACCAGAAGCAGATTAGTGTGGTGAAGTAAAGAGCACGGAGT
>JBEVLT010000143.1:0-7666 GCA_040509055.1 Chitinophagaceae bacterium | reverse complement strand
CGTACTTCATCCGGCAGGGATTGGCCCCCGCCGTTAAGATTACCGACGTAGTTCTCCAGGGCGCTGTCTGCGGTTGTATTCTGCCCGTTTATTTCCTTTCGCTGTGCCTGTTTCTCTTTTTCTTCGCAATGAGCGCATTTGCGTTGTACCGAAGTAATGGGCAGGGGCTTCAGTTGAATACCCGGGTTTTCCATTCGCATGACCCTGTCAGCCATCGCATCGGCTTCCTGTTCATGCACATCGTTGGGGTTATTGATCGTGAGCCTGGGTTGAATAAAGGCGCTACGGTCCCGGGCTTTCCCATAGCCGGATAACTGGTTGGCGGGCCTGGACCCGCTCTCCTTTCTTTGTAACGCTTCAAATGCACGCATAACCTGGTTTTAAGGTTTATAAAACGATTACCACTCCGTCATCAACCGGTGTTCCATCCACGATAACCGGACCTGGGAATAGCCCCAGGGCAACCGGTCCAGCAGGATGTCGAACGCTTTTCTTTCTACCTGCAGTTTCCAGGTATGGTCTTCTTCTGAAAAATCAAGCTTTCCCCTGCGCTGTAAAAAAGTTTCCTGCAGCGCCGTCACCGAAGAATTTTTCAATACTGCCCAATGCCCGATCACTGCCTGCAACAGGCTTTCCGCCTCATCCTTTTGTTCTGGCGTTAAAAGGATGAACCGGTCAATGTGCAGCTCCCGCGGCACGCCGCATAAGATCTTATTCAGCTGCATCAGGTATTCAGGCGCCTGCTCCTGCCCGGTGGCCATGTATTGCAGCAGGTGCACCGCCCTGTGTCTTGCTTCATCATTTATAAAGCTGTTATTACGCGTCAACCCGGTTTTTTCAAACAAGCTGTTCAGAAAAGGATGCAGGATGATCAACCCGGCATTGCCGATAAATACGGCTGTTTCTTCCGGCGCTTCTTTTACCGTTTCCCTGTTCCCCGCAACCTGTCCTGATCGATCGCTTATTTCCGTGTCCCCTCCATCCCCTGGCATTGATGCCGGAGGCGCTGATGCAAGTCCCTGCTCCCACTGCGCTGTTAAAAGCTCCAGCTCTTCCATCATTGCCGGTAAGCCTTGCGAGCCGGGCGATCCGGCTACTTTCCGGGCCAGCCATTCTTTTATTGCCCCGGTGACAGCAGCTATCCTGCCGGCTGACGCCCCGTATAATCGTGTCACCAGGACCCGCAATATCTTCTCCCGCACCGGCAGGGAAGGATATTGTACAGCAACCGGCTGCAGCAGGACCACTAACTCAATGACCGCCTCTTTCACCAGCGGCTCGGAAGGTTCCAACAATATTTTTATCAGCCTGCCACCGTCCTGCCCGGCCAACTTACCCATCACAGCAGCACTACGCAGCATGGCCCTTACCATTTCCTTTTTAAGCGGCGGTTCGCAACTACTCATCAACCGTTCGATAAACGCCAGGTCAAACTGCAGGATTAACCGTTCTGCTATTTGCGTATCCGCTGCAAGCGCCCCGCTGAGCCGTTCTGTGAAGTATACATTGTCTGCCACGACAGCTTTCATGATCTCTTCGCTCCATTCGTTCATTGCCGGCGGCCCGGCCGGCGCCGGCAGCTGCCCGGTGACCAGGAAATGAATAAACCGGTCGATCACATGCTGCGCCATCGGTATCCTTTCCACGGGGATGTCCGCACTGGCCTTTCGTTGCCGGCCAATCGTCTTCAGCTTTTCCGATAATTGCTGCAGGCACCGGTCTGCAAATACATGTTCAATATCGGAAGGAGCGATATCCCCGAGATCAATCTCCAGGTACGGGATCCGTGTAAATTCGTTCTCATCGAAGCATTCCGTCAGCAAGGAGTCCAGCCCGGTGACCAGTTGCTGCCTGATCATCTCGCTGCACCTGCGCTGCAACGGGTAGGCTTCAGCGCCTGAAGGCAGCTGCAACTCCAGTACAAATTTTTTGACGCTATGGGACTGCCCATTCATATTACTCCGGTTTGTCCTCCTTTACCAGTGTCTTTGCCCGCTCAAACCATTCTGTTTTTACCACATGCGGCATCACCTCCATTGCTTTCGACACAGCCAGCGTATCCTCTTCTGTCAAAGCAGCCAATTGCCGCAGGGTGGTAATCCCTGCTTTGTTCAGCGCCGCTTCCGTCTTCTCGCCGATCCCTTTTATTTGCTTCAGGTCATCCTTGCCTTCTGCAACCCCGATCCTGGTATTCAGCTCGTTCTGCAGCAATTCATTGGATTGCTTCACCAGCTCAACCGCGTTTGCCAGGGAGGCTCCTGTTATCATTTCTATTTTGGAGATATCATCGCCGGTCAGCTGCGCCAGTTGCGACACGGAATCGATCCCTGCTTTTTGCAGAATATCCCGGTCCATCTCTGTAAGTGATGCGAGCTGCTGAAGATCGATCTTCGCACCTGCTACTTTATCAATGGCCTGCTTCCGCGTGTTCCACTCCGCGATGGCCAGCTTAATATCTTTTTCATCCTGCGGAGGCGGAGGTGGCGGCGGTGGAGGCGGAGGTGGTGGTGGTGGCGGAGGAGGAGGCGATGACGGATCTTCCCCGTTTTCTTTTTGCTTTACCTCCGTCATATAAGGCAAGTGAAAATCAGCAAGGCTCAGCTTTTCGTTGTCATACACTAAAATAAATGTACCCCCGGGCTTCACCCCGCAACCATGTTCCGCTCCCCTGTTGAGCCATACTCCCAGCTCATCAAGGCTGACGGTGATCACATTAAAACACAGCCTGTATCTCTTCCGGAGATTTTCAATGGCCTTTAAAGCTTCTTCGGCAGGCATGCCGGTATGGCCCTCCAGCCGGTAAAATGAATAATTGTCCTGCGCGTACAGGAAAGGATGCACCACGGGATCCAGGTTGCTGTAGCCCGGGATCTCTTTACAGAAATAGGACAGCTGATGATCTTCCCGGTTATGTTTCGTGGAGAAATAATCCCAGTAATATTGCAGCGAATAAGGACTGTTGGAAAGATTATAATAAAAGGGGATCGCCTGTTTTCCCAACAGGGCATCGGGCAGGCGGCTGGGAGTAATGCGTACGGGTAAAGACGGGTTTTGACCCAATTGCTTTTCGTTTTCCATACCCAGCACATCATGATAGCTCTCATCGCTCATATCATCCAGCTCCCAGTCGGGAATATAAAAGCATTTCATCATGATCACCATCCGCCAGTGCAGGAAACGTATTTCCTGCAGGCGATCGGCATTGCCATTATAGACGGGCGGCTGCAAATAAGGCTGGCGGAAGATAGAAGGCTGAAAGCTCACTTCTTCACGGATGCGGCCCAGCATCAGGTGATGCGGGAAGCAATCCGTGTCCGGGCAGCACTCGTTCACCAGGTCATACAGCTCATCCAGCAGCTCATTGTATGTTTTGACGAGGTCCTTCACAAAATCGTAGAAATACTGGATGCTGGATGCCGGCTGCCCGCTCTTTTTGTAGGCAGACCACTTCTTATTGATCAGCTTAAAATAGCTGTTGAAGATCTTGATATTGTGCATCTGCAGCCCGGTTTCCGTCGGGTTGCCGGGCGCTGCCGGGTTGCACGGTGAGCCTTCATCTGCACCGGTCTTTTTTTCTTTACAATGACAGGCATCGATCATACAGCCGAAATAGCCGTGCAGCTTATCGATCCCGTCATCCAGCGACAGCAGGGTCTCATCGATGATCAGCTCATATGCTCTGAAGAAGACCGGCGCTTCCTTAAACTCCGACAGCGGTTCCAGGTTTTTCTCCAGGGCATCCGAAGGATCCAGGTCGCTGATATCCACCTGGCCGTAGCCAAACCTGCGGACCGGGATGGCATCGAGCATATACTTTTTATGCACGGTGTTGTACAACTCTTCCTCGCCGGGCAGCAACGTGTCCTGCTCCTTATCGAAGATGGAAATGCTTTCTTCTTCTTTGGGCTCTGTCTGGATACAATGGGTGGTGAGAATACAGCCGCATTTCAGGATCTCCCACATATCCCCCTGGTCGATCAAAAGGATACGCACCGTCATTTTCGCCTCGTCCTCCATGTACAGCAGCACCACTTTGTCTTCCAGGAAGGGCTTTTCAACAGCCGCTGCATTTTGCGGAACGATCGGAGTCGTGTCCTCGCCCCGATGCTCTACCAGCTCCCACAAGTTGCATTGCTTTGTCCCCTTGTTCTTTTTACAATTGATCAGGGAATGAAAGTACTGGTTCGGATTGCTGTATTCCCTGTAATACTTCAGCGTTTTATCCGGGATGCAGATCACCTGCCCGGTGGAAGTAACGCCCACGCCTTTGGTAATGCTGATAAAGCACTGCGTATCGCGAAACACTTCCAGTCCGCAAACTATTCCCGTTCCCAGTAATTTGATGCGCGTCACCTGGCTGGATGATAAGTTGGCTATATTGTCGCAAGCGGTCATACGATTAAGATTGGCTGTTAACATTCACCGGTGCCTGTCCATTGCAAACTGACGGCGCCGGCATCTCTTATATTAGCTGTACTTCTCTTTTTCTGGTTTTTGAAAACAAGGATCCCTCTTGTCACGGATGCTGAACAGGTATTGTTTCAGGAAGGTGACCAGGTCATTCACATGACCTGTCAATTCCCGCTCATTGGGTTTTTCCAACCCATTTTCATACAGCCATTGCAGGTAAAATGATTCGAACCAGTACATCTCCCGGGCGCTCAGCCAGCAAAATTTAACGGCAATATGCGCCGGGCATTCCCGCCGGACGAGGTGCTCAAACCTGTTTTGCGCATTGGAATTATTTTTAAACTCCGGCAGCCAGGCAGGCGCCACCACGGTGATCCAGAAGGAATACGGGTCTGCAATGACCCCGTTATCCGCCTTATCCCCTGTTTGCCCGGCAGACAGGTCAGGCACAATGACAGGATCGAAAAGAGGCAGGTAGTCATCATCTTTCGGACGCAGTAAAATATGCTCTACGATATGAAAGCCCCGGATAGCGCAGCATTCGGGAAAAGCAAGCATTTCGATCGTCCCTTTCAGTTCATCCGCTTCTGCAGGCTTCAGCATTTCGCCCTGCAAGGCAATGTTGTCTTCCCTGTCGAGCACGTACACCCTCACTGAACCAACCGCATCAGGCGCGGATAGAAAGATGCGGCTCCGCAATACCTGCTCGCGCAGGTCCTTGGCATCTTTCAAAGCGTTCGCCTGCTGACGATAGTCTTTGACCCCGTCCAATAAAACCTTCCCCGCCTTGTCCTGCAGCCGCAAACGATGCTTTTGCACTTTGCCCCCCGCAATGACGCGGTAAGGAACAATATCAAATTCCGGCGGGCAGGTCAGCGTCTTCCGCGTATAGTCATAGCCCAGGTACTTGCACACTCTTTTTTTCAACCCTTCCACATTCGCCGTGTCCCATACATCCGGCTTGCCGCAATCCAATGCCTTGTAGTTAAATCCTTTGCCGCGCTCGCTGCCCAGCACCGGCAATTCCTGTAAAAAGGCAGCCTTATCCTGCAGGAGCTTGTTTTCGATGAAAACCCCTTCCGCCGAAACGGAACAGCTGCATTGCTCCTGGTAGCTTTTTACTACATATTCGCTGAACGACTCTCCAAAACGGGCCAGCAGGTGATCGAGAAAAATATTCCTGCGCTGCCTGTTCTTGGTATCGGTCTCTACCGATTTTGCCAGGGCGGAGAGATACCCGTTTCCTTTATCGCCTGTAAAATCTTCCCACGACGATCCATCGGCCGGTGATACCACCAATTGCTCCACCAGCTGGCGGCGGTATTTTTTTATACGGATGGAGCAAACTGAAATGTATAATTCATGGAGAACCTTCTCCTCATCCCGGAAGGTACCGGCGCTCAATCCTTCCACCGCATTCCTGATGTTTTCCGGCAGGCGCTGGTAGTCGCTGTTTCTCCGGATCTCCCACTGCCCCTTCCCGTTCTTTTTCAGCTGGGAAAGGACGGCCGGTTTATGCGGCTCGATCTGCTCCTCGCAAAGGATGAGGGAAAGCTGGTAGATAAAATCCTTTTCACTCCGGAAGACGGTCCCCTCCTTAAATTCGGTCAACGCGGCTATCGTTTCCTCCGGTATATTTAGTTTGTTCCAGTAGTGACGTGTTTCCGCCGTCACGGTGAACCGGTTGGCGGCGCGGACCAGGTCGCTGATCCCGGGGATATCGTACAATGCCTGGTAGAAATAGGTAGGATCTTCCGCCTGGCTGACCGTCAGCAGGTCCCTCACTTTTGCCAGCTGGCTCAGGTAACCGGCCAGGAGCTGGTCAAACAAAAGCAGGTATCCTTTCAGCTGCCGGGCCTGCGCCTGGCGCAATTCGCTATCCGTACCGATGATCTGGCCTTCGCCGATCTTGTAGGTACCGGGAAACTCGTTTTGTATGCTGAAATATTCTTCAAGATTGCGGTTGGTGCCTGCCGGTATGGGCAGCCCGTCCTGTGATTTTTTTACCGGCTTGTTCAGCTTTTTCAATAAGGAAATACGCTCCAGCACCTTCTTTTCATCCGCCATGATACAATCGAATTCCTTTTGAAAGGCCAGGGCAGAGCATTTCAGGTTGAGCACCGGCTTGTGGTATTTATCCACGGGCAGGCACCACCTGTCGCCTTCAGTGCCATCGCATCTCCGGATATTCAGCTTGTTTATCGCCGCTACGCCGCATACATCCATGATCACCTGCCAGAGATCGGACTTATAAATGGCATTGCGGAGCCGGGCCTTGTCCAGCTCATCGTCGTCGATAAACCCATTGCACAAGACCGGGCCTTCGTAGATCTCCCCGCAGGATCTTTTCCTGTCGTTGTACATTTCATTAAAATCGTAGAACCGGATCGTAGGGGTCAGAAATTCCTGGATCGCGTAGCAGATATCGCCTGCCACATTATTTACATCCGCATCGGGACAAAGCTCCACCTGCAGATCGATTCCGAATTCCATTTCCCCGGCCACCCTGATGGCTACAAAATCCTCGCACAGGTTGCGGTGCTTCCACAATTGCCGCCAGGCGCTTTGTACAATATCATCCACCCTGTCGGCATCGTCATGATCCACACTATCGTCCAGGTCCAGGTACACATCATACAGGCCGTTCAATCGTATCTCCGGGGGCGTATTGCCAGGCTGGGTTGCGGTCAGCCCTCCTTTTTCATTCGTTGCCAGCCACATCTCCTGTCGCTCCGTCTTTACCAGCCACGCGTTGTTGATCCCTCCCAGGTCAATCAGGATCTTCCTGAAATCGTTTTCGGTCACAGGATTGCAGGTCAGGATCTCCCCGGCTGAAAAAAATTGCTTTTTATCCGGGGAGCCGCCGGCAGCGGCGAGGATGTCTTCGATGGGAAAATTGGTCCGGTAGCCGAGGTCGGTGATGGCATAGCAGAGCACTTCGAGTATCGTGATCCCGGGATCATGCAGGTTGAAGTCGGTCCATAGCCTGGTACCCATTTTTTCCAGGTGCGCGATCCCCATTTTCCTCAATGCATCAAAATCCATACTGGCATGCGGGAACGGCGCTTTTGATATCACCGGCGTTTCTGTCATAACACTACTTTTTATCCGTTATTTTTTTAGGTTCTTTCGGATCCTGTTGCCCGTTCACCGGTTTCGGTAACAAACAAGGATTGTCCTGGTCATAAGGCACCGATTCGATGGCATGCTCGTATTCGCTGCCGGGGTCGATGGTACCGTACGACGTGAGAATAGA
>JBEVLT010000142.1:0-3002 GCA_040509055.1 Chitinophagaceae bacterium | reverse complement strand
AAAAACCTTTTCAGTGAAGTATTCATATCTGTTGTGTAAAATTTGCACAAAAGAAACCGAATACTATCTTTATAACAAGTAGTTACTATTAAGTACTCTACATACTAAAAGTATACTAATGCTGATTGTGAATGATTTAAAAGTTCAGAAATGAAAAAGAAATCCGAAAAGGCTCATTGCGCTGTTGATTATGCCTTTCAACGAATAGGCGGGAAGTACAAAGGAAGGATCTTATGGGTGCTTAAAGACGGGCTGATGCGGTATGGCGAATTGAAGAGAGCCATCGTTGGCATTACGCCGAAAATGCTTACGCAAACCCTGAAAGAATTAGAGGCCGATGAGCTGGTGTCAAGAAAAGTATACCTGGAAGTTCCCCCAAGAGTCGAATACACGCTTACCGCAACCGGAAAAGAATTGATCCCATTCATCCGCCAGATGAGAAGCTGGGGTGAAAAACAGATGTCGATGAAATAGGTTACAGTCTTCCTTTTCTGAAATAGGTATATATACCCATCAGGTTTGGTATCCCTCCCTATTGATCCTGCTCATGGCCTGCATCAACTTTGTGCCATGAAATACATCATCACACCCCTGCTGCTCCTTGCAGCCACGATCGCCCTCCGGGCACAGTCATTAAGCCCTTTCAAAGACGCCAGTGGTAAATACGGAGCAAAGGACGCCTCCGGCAATATTGTCATCCAGCCCCGGTATGGGTACCTCGATTCGTTTTACAACAACCTGGCCATTGCTTACAAAGAAGATCATTTTGGCTTTATCGATCCGGCGGAGAAAACAATAGTGCCGTTCCGCTACGACATGGCCGTACACTTCTCGGAAGGCCTGGCAGCCGTAAATACCGGCGGACGGATCAACACCGATGACATCTTCGAAGGCGGCAAGTGGGGATTTGTGAACCGGCAGGGCGACGTCCTGATCACCCCGCAGTATGAGATGGTGGGATCTTTTCATGAAGGGCTGGCCGTCATCAACCGCGGCGGGAAGACCGATGCGAAAACAGGGGATTTTTACGGCGGGAAATGGGGTTTGATCGACATATCCGGAAAGGAGATCATCGCGGCAAAATATGACGCGATCCAAACGTCCAACCCGCAGGTGCTTGTGGTAGGAAACGATTTAAAGTTCGGGTTGGCAGACCGGTCGGGCAGGCAGCTGACCTCGCTGAAATACGATGATATCACCGTGGATGAAAACGGGATCTCCCGGGTGAACATCGGCGGCATATTCGATGAGCTGTTCGAGGTGATGGATGGCGGCAAATGGGGCTTCCTGGATCGTACAGGCAAAGAGCTGATCCCGGTCAAATACGATGATGCAGGTTTCTATCATGAAGGCCTTGTAAAAGTGAATACCGGCGCTACGGCAGACGGGGGTGGCAAATGGGGCTTTGCCGACATGACCGGCAAGCTGGTGATACCTGTGCAATACGACTCCGTGGACGATTTTTCTGGAGGTAAGACCAAAGTAACGCTGAACGGCAAATCTTTTTATATCGACAAGACCGGCAAACGCCTCAATCAATAATCCCCTCTCAATCACTACGCATGAAAAAAGTTATTTTCCTGGCTTTTGCCACTACAGCTATCATTCACAGCCATGCCCAGACCGGTATCACCGCCGGCATGAACCTCTCCAGGTACAGCATCAAAGCCGACGCGGCCGACCTTACCGACCGCAAGGCCATCATGAGCTGGAATGCGGGCATCTATTACCGCAAACCGCTTTCTAAAATTGCGGCCCTGCAGCCGGAGCTGGCCTGGACCGGCAAAGGCGGGCAGGCTTATCCCTTCTACCCGATCGGCTATACCGGTCCAATGAAGTATGTGAACCGCCTGGGCTATCTGCAGCTGACCGTACCGGTGATGCTGGACCTCTCGCTCCCGTCCATGGATGACAATGATAATTTCCGGATCGATATCGGTGCAGGTCCTTATGCCGCGGCCCTGCTGAAAGCCACGGCCACCGCAGTAGAATTTGACGACAGCAAGGCCACCAGTGATTATACCATTGGCAAAGATGCTTCCAATGGGTTCAAAAGAATGGACTACGGTATGCGGTACATCGCCGGCTTCACCATGCTACAGTCACTGGGTGCGCACCTGCAATACGACCAGGGATTCCGGAACATCGAGCCCAACCCTGCCTACCGGGCAATCAGGGCAAGAAATTTTTCGGTGAACCTCTCCTGGCAATTTGGCGATAAAAAAGATTGATCAGCTGTGTCCGCATCCGGCGGTCGAATCGGCCGGAACAGAATATATTTGCCGGCATCCGCATCGCGGTGATCACCAATCCCGTCCCCATGTCCAGACTCCTGCTGTTATTGCTTCTTCTCATATCCGGTCAACAGCTTCATGCCCAATCTGCTGACGAACTGAAAGCGCAGTTAAAGAACACGAAAGACTCGGTGGAGATCGGAAAAATTATATCTCACCAGGGCAATGACGCTTACAGCAAAGGTGATTTTGTAGCCGCCACTTCTTACTTTTTTGCCTCGCTGAGAATAGCCGAGCGGCATGGAGACCGTGCAACCGTCGCCGCCAATTACAACAACCTGTCGGCAACCTATACGGAAACGGAGAATTACCCGGAGGCAGAAGCGTATGCGCAAAAAGCCATCAGCCTGTACAGACAGCTGGGGGGCCACCTGGAATTGGCCAATGCCTATAACTCCCTGGCCAACGTGTACTATATGCAGGAGAAAGATTCCCTCAGCCTCCGGTATTTTAATCTTTCGCTGGCGCAGCGAAAGATCATTAAAGATTCTATCGGGCTTTTCAAGGGATATAAAAATTTAGGCGCCCTGCATTTTGAAATGGCCGATACCGCCGCCGGCATCCGGTACCTGCAGGAAGGAATCCGCTATATTACCGGCCCTTCGGCTGGCGCCCTTTGGTTCAGCGCCTACCTGAGCCTGGCCCAGATAGCTGTACGCATCGGGGACCTGGCGACGGCCAGGTCCTATTTTGAAAAAGCGCAACCCT
>JBEVLT010000141.1:0-3869 GCA_040509055.1 Chitinophagaceae bacterium | reverse complement strand
CGAAAATGAGCAAAACAGGGTGAAGAATTGATGAAATGATTGCGGGCATCAAAAGTTTAACCCAAACAGGTTCCCGCCAATTATTAAAATACAAAACCGATGCGAGGAACGATTCAGTAATTTTTAATGCTTTCTATAATTGGGGAAGGCTTACTGTACTTCATCATCATTATTGATACCTTTTTTCTTTGAAACATTTTCCTTGAGCCTCCCAAAACTATAGCTCAGCGCCAGTCCAAAATTCCGGAATAGTACAGTTTGGGTGTTCTTCGTAATAAAGCTATTATTTTCAGTTACGAAGTTCAGCTTCCTTTTTTCCTCCAGGAAATTCGTGATATTGGCCGTGATGGTCATTTTTTGCCTGAATAGTTTATGGGCAAAGCTGAAGCCATAGAAGTAGTTGTCGGGGAAGGTTGCATTGGGCATCCGCAAGGGAACAAAATAGCCGCTGTTGGAGCTTATTGTAAGAACCGGTGATGCCTTATACGTGATATTTGCATTCACATTGCTGGCAACAGTACCAGACCAGGTGCTTTGCAGGCTATTGCGCAAGCGTGCCAAACGCCCTGTTGCATTTACCCCGAAATTCCATTTGCCAACAGGAAGATTGGACACGAAACCGAGACTAAGCTCCCTGATCTGTCCCGCATTGGCACTGGTAAGGGAAGTAATGCCGGTGGCCGGGTCAAAGCGGGGATCCTGGATGATCAGGTTGTTTGCAAAATTGAACCCGGTGTTGATGGAAATGAACTTGCTTCCCTTGAAGAACCGTATCTGTCCCGCCAGACTGTGAATGTATTGAGGGCCAAGGTCCGGGTTGCCAAAACTAATGAATAGCGAATCGCTGTTGTTTACAAACGGGTTGAGACCCGATATTGATGGCCTCCCCAGTCGCAGGGTATACGTCAGGTTGGAGTTCATGGTTTTGCTGAACTGCCTGGAGAGCATCAGGTTCGGAATAAAATTGGTGTATTCCTGCCTCACAACCGTGCCGGTGCTGGTAAAATCACCATCTACACTTGTATGCTCTACCCGGAGGCCGATGCGGGCGGTAACCGCCTTCATCACCTTGTTTACCGACACATACCCGCCATATACGTTCTGATCATAAGAGAACCTGTCACTATTGGCCGGGTCGATCTCGTAGGGACCCGCCTTATTGAATTTGACCAGGCTCTGAAAATCGGAATAAGCCTTTCTCAAAATCCCTTTAACGCCTGTCTCCAGCCGGGTTGTTTTATTCAATGGCTCGATCAGGTCCGCCTGCACCGTATACTCGCGATTCGATGCCTCGCTGTTGTTCAGAATAAACCGGTCATAAGCGCCAATCTCCTGCTGGCTGTTGCTAAAAGAACGGTTCGTATTAAATAAACCCTGGAAGCGGACCGTTAATTCCTTTTGAGGCTTCCCCTTAAATTTCCGGATATAGTCGGTGCCAAATCCATGTGTCGGCAACGCAAACCGGGTTTCCAGGAAATAAGGGTCTGTATCGGAAGTTCCATTCGCAAATAACGTGTAAATCGAGTAGCTGTTCACGGCTTCATTGCTGTTCTTTCCCATATTGCCATATACCACAAGCGTATTGGTGCTATCCAGGTCATAGCTGATTTCCAGGCTCGCCTGGTGGAAAAACAGATCCGTCTGCCGTCCTCCACCGACCTGTCTGCCGGCAAAAGCAATCGGCTGAACCGGCGTGGTAACGGAAAGCTGCCGGCTGCGCAGGCCGTCATTGCGCATGAGGCTATACATCCCGGTGACGCCAACCTTTCCTTTCTTCAGGTTGATATTCAGCCCTGTTGACATGTTCCCGATCGTGGTGATATTCGAGTTGATCGTTCCATTATAACCGGCCACCTTCTTTTTGGTGATAATATTGATAATGCCGCCAACACCTTCTGCATCGTATTTGGCAGAAGGCGAGGTGATGACCTCTATCCGCGAAATGGAGGCGCCCGGAAATGCTTTCAAGGCATCCTTTACATTCTGGGAAAATAAAGCGGTTTCCCTTCCATCCATCAGAACTTTGAAATTCGATTGCCCATTCACCTGGATCCCCCCATCTCCATCCACATTCACATAGGGCGTCTTCCGCAAGATGTCACTGGCCGATTCCGATTTTGCGGCCGGGTCTTCCTCTACATTATAAATGAGCCGGTCGTCCCGTTGCTCCACCAGGGGCCTGGCAGCGGTAACCGTGACCCCGGCCAGGTTTTTGACCAAGGCCACAAGCTGCATGTTTCCCAGGTCTGCAGGCATTCCTTCCACCTTCAGGGCCAGGCCCTTTTTTCTAAAGCTGCCATGGGTGACCATCACTTTGTATTTGCCTGGCGGCAAATTCGTTTGAAACATCCCGCCTTGGTCCGAAACCACAGTCCTGGAAATCTTTTTCTCAAGGTCCTGAAAATTGATCGTAGCGTCGGGGACCGGCTTCGAGGACGCGCTGTCGACCAGCCTGCCTTTGACTGCTGATTCCTGTGCGTTGCCACAGAAAAACAAGACCAGGCATACGGCAAGGAGTAGGCTGGTTTGGATCTTTTTATTCTTCATACAACAGGTCGGTTTATGTTTACGGGATTTTATTTCCAATAGACAAAAGAAACAGGAGAGTAGCTAAAGAATGGCCAACTGAACTTAATTAAGATAAATGAAAATAAATGTCTGATAAATGGTAATCCGGCCGGAAAAATGATCGCCTGCCAAGGGACTGGCGGTGACCCGATATCCGCCATCCTGCCGTATCTTCCATTCTCAATTGAACCGGATGAAACGTTCTGCGCGGGTAGCTTCTTTGTTCATTTTGCTCTTCTTCCTTTCTTTTAATTCTCTTCAGGTCTACCTCATTGTCGAACGTATTGCAGAAGCGAAGAGCAAGTTCGGTGCTGCCTGTACAGCCGCAATAGTTTCCACCCTGAATGAGTACAATAAGCTGAAAGCGGTTGATAGTACTTCCATGCCTGCTCATGCATGGGTGATATATGCCCCGAAGCAAATCAGGATAGACCGCCCGGATACACAAAGTGTGAAATTGAGCGCCCCGTTTTCGTCCCTGGTTGCTGACACCCTGGAACCCGCTTTTATAGAAGCGATAGTGAATACCCGGGCTTTCCGGTCAATGGACCTGGGATCTTTTGACAGCCTTTTTCGGAAAGCGCTTCGCTCCAAAGGCATTGGTGCCGGCTACCGCCTGGATACCATCTATATGCCGGGCAAGAAGCTGGAGCGGCAGCTGCTCCAGAAAAGGTGGGCTCAGAAACGAAGAAAGGAATATTTCTACGCTACCGGCCCGGTACGGACCCCGTACAATTCCAACCTTTCCATCTACGCCGAGGTGAAATATGATCCTGCCTTTATCAAAAATGATCTTTTGTGGCCTTTACTGGCTTTTGCACTGATCCTGCTGATTGGCAATACGGCGCTTGTGTTTGTATACCGGACTATCAGGAAGCAAAAAAGGATCAATGAGCTAAAGACCGACTTCATCAATAATATCATCCATGAAATGAAAACGCCGATCACCATCGGATCGGCAGGATTGGAAGCCCTGGAGCACCATGTATCCCCAACGGAGCGCACTGATTTTTACCTGCATACAAGCAAAAGACAGTTGCACCTGCTCAATGAATTTGTAGAAAGGATCCTGGAAGCCGCGGTCCGGGATATTTCGGATTTCAGCTTGAAAAAGGAAAAAATAGACCTGCTGGCTCTTTTCGGGGAGCTTGTACGAAGCCACTCCGTTCTTCAGGGAAAACCCGTCAGGTTTTGGTTAAGCGGAGAAGGACCTGTTTTCATACAGGGCGACCGGCTTCATCTGGAAACTGCCTTTCATAATATTATCGATAATGCCATTAAGTATTCCAAAGGATCTGTGG
>JBEVLT010000140.1:0-5448 GCA_040509055.1 Chitinophagaceae bacterium | reverse complement strand
TTTTTTCTCTATACAGTTTATGAAAAGAATTTGTTACATTATTGCGGTGTTGCTGACCCTGACCTGGGCATCAGTCTTTTTCTTCTTCCGTACAGGCGCGCAGATACATGTGTTGATTTTGCTGGCGATCGTGAGCTACCTTCATGCTATACTGGCCTGCAGTCACAAAGTGTATTCTGCCAGGAGTGAAAGAAGAAAGATAGCGTAGGAGAAACCAATCCGGCCTGACGGTTTCCGGTGACAAATGCCACTGGAGAAAATCGCCAGGCATAGAATATATCGTTATCCCAGCCCTGTAACCCCAAACATCTGTAAGCACCCTTCCGGAATGAAGCAACCAAAAAAGAAAAGACCAGTCTGGCTAAGACTGATAAGGATTGTCGTTAAAACCGTCCTGTTCCTGATCCTGTTCTTTCTGCTGATCGTCGTGTTAGTCCTCACTCCGCCTGTTCAGAATTTTCTCCGCAAAAAAGCCGTTACTTATCTTGAAAATAAACTCCATACCCGTGTAGAGGTAGGACGCATCTACATCGGCCTGCCCAAAAAGGTCGTTCTCGAAGACATTTATATTGAAGACCGTCAAAAAGATACCCTGCTGGCGGGCGGCCTGGTGAAGGTCGACATTGCGCTTTTCAAACTGATCAGCGGCGATGTGGATATCCGGTCGGTGACCCTGGAACATATCACGGCTAAAATAAAACGCCAGCTGCCCGATACCACTTTCAATTTCCAGTTCATCATCGACGCGTTCGCCACGCCTTCCACCACACCAAAAGATACTACCGCTTCTTCGGGCACTTTCTCCATCGGCTCCATCGTGATGGATCAATCAAGGCTGGTGTACAAGGACGTGGTCACCGGCAATGACATCGAAGCCTGGATCAACCATTTTGACACAAAGGTGGACCGGATGGACCTGGCTGCCATGAGCTATGACATTGCCCGCATTCATGTGAACGGGATGGTGGCCCGCGTATACCAGGCTAAACCGCTGCTCAGCCCCGGGCAAACCGCGGTGAAAACGCCGCAGACCGGCAAGGCCGTTACCCCGCAACTGACCATCGGTGAACTGGACCTGAAAAAGATCAATCTCGACTACCGCAACGACGTATCGGCCCTGTATACGACGGCCGACATTGGTTCGCTGCTGGCCGATCCCGAAAAGATCGACCTGTCCGAACAGGTGATGCAATTTGAAAAAATAGCGCTGCAAAATACCACGGCTACCGTTCGTATCGGGCGCAAAGAAGCTGCCCGGGAAATGGTGGAAGACATTAAGCAAACGGCAGACAGCGCCATCGAAAAAGGATGGCGGTTGCTGATCGGTTCATTCGTATCGGACAACAACAACCTGCAGTTTGATAATGACAACCTGCCGCGCCAGCGCAGCGGCATGGACTATGCCCATATGAAAGTGACCCCACTGAACCTCGAAGCATCTGACTTCCTGTTCAGCGACGATTCCGTCACAGCCCGGATCAATAAAGCAAATTTCAGGGAGCAAAGCGGGTTTGAGCTGCAGGAGCTGACCACGGATTTCCTGTATAGCGGCAACCGGGCTTACCTGCACAACCTGTACCTGAAAACACCCGGCACCGAACTGAAGCGCAGCGTGGAGATCCGTTATGCCTCGCCGGAAGCACTGGCCAGCGATATCGGCAACCTGCAGATCGACCTGGACATCGACAACAGCAAACTACTGGTAAAAGATGTACTGACCTTTGTACCCTCGCTGCGCAACCAGCCTGCCTTTGCCAATCCGAACACGACCTGGTATATCAACAGCCGGGTGACCGGTCGGGTATCCGATCTCAACATCGGTGTGCTGCAGGTGCGTGGCCTGCAGGATACGCGGATCGACATCAGCGGGCGGCTGACCGGATTGCCCGACATCAACCGCTTCAGCGCCGACCTGGCCATCCGCAACATTACCAGCTCCCGCAGGGATATCAATCTATTCCTGCCACCGGGCACGCTGCCGCAGCAGGTAACGCTGCCATCCAGGCTGGCCGTGTCGGGCTCGCTCAAAGGCAATACCCGCGACATGGCCGCGCAGCTGAATGCCCGTACCGACCTGGGCAATGCCATCATCAAAGGCAATATCCGGCAGCTGAACAACCCCAGGCTGGCACAATACAAGGCCGATGTACAGGCCCAGGGCATCGACTTCGGCACCATCCTTCAGGACCCGCAAAACCTGGGACCTGTGACCGCCACCTTCAACGTACAGGGGTCGGGCCTGGATATAAAAACGGCTAACGCCACGATAAAAGGTACCGTGCAGTCAGCGGTGTTCAAACAATATACGTATCGCAACCTGGACCTGGCGGCCACGCTGGCCAACGGCCAGGCTACCGCTAATGCTTTTATCCGCGACCCGAATATTCATGTCGCGCTCAATGCTACAGCCGACCTGTCGCAACAATATCCTGCCGTGCGGCTGGATGCCATGATCGACAGCCTGAAGACCGGGCCCCTGAATCTCGGCGCTGCCGGCATTTACCGCGGTAAAATAGAAGCCGACCTCGCTTCTACCAACCCCGACGACCTGGTGGGCACCATCAGGCTGACACAGGTGCTGATGGTACAAAATGTGCAGCGCCTGCAGCTGGACACGGTAAACATCGTGGCGGCCCGTACCGACAGCGGACATTCCATCCGGCTCACCAGCGATGTGGTACATGCCGACCTGGCGGGACAATACAAGCTGACACAACTGGGCGGCATTTTCCAGCAGGCTATTCAACCTTATTTTTCCGTAACGCCGGCGGGCCAGGCGCCTGCAGCCGACCCTTACGATTTTACATTCAACGCCTGGGTGGTGAACAGCAAACCCCTGCAGGCTTTTGTGCCGGACCTGAAGAGAATGGACTCGCTTTACCTGCAAAGTCATTTTGCCAATGCCGGCTGGAACGCAAAACTCAACGCTGCAGCTATCGACTACGGTACCAACCTGATCCGCGGGGTTTCGGTCAATGCGGGTACCGGGCAGAATGCCATACAGGCCGATGTGCTGGTGAGGCAGATCACCAGCGGCTCCATGATGCTGTATAATACGACCGTAAAAGCGACCCTGGCCAATAATACCATCGACTTTACCGCTGACGTGAAGGACAGGGCAGGAAAAAGCCGGTACAACCTGGCAGCCCTGTTCCGCCAGCCGCAACCCGGCCAGTACAGCTTTTCCTTCAAACCCGGCGGCCTGCTGCTGAACTACGAGCAGTGGACCGTGCCAAACGATAACCAGATCCTGATCACTCCGAACGATGTGATCGCCTCCAACTTTGTACTGAGCAAAAGCGGGCAGCAACTGCGGATCAACAGCCTGACCCAAAGCGCCGGCGCTCCGCTGCAGGTACAGTTCAGCAATTTCCGCATCGCTACCATCACCGCCTTTGTACAAAACGATTCTACCCTGGTAGACGGGGTGGTAAACGGCTCCGTTACGTTTACCGACATTTTGAAAGACCCCATCTTCAAGGGCGACCTGAACGTGACCGACCTGCGGGTGAAAAACGATACGGTGGGCAATGCCGTGATCCGCGTGAACAATACCACGCCGGATACCTACGAAGCCGATGTGGTGCTTGCCGGCCGTGGCAACGACCTGCGGCTGAACGGAAAATATTTTATGCGCCCCGGCGGCAACAGCAGCTTCGACATGGACCTGAACATCGTGCAGCTGCCGCTTACTACGGCACAGGCTTTTTCAGGCGGCGCCATCCGCTCCGCCACCGGCAACGTCAATGGCCGCTTTGCCATTACCGGTACGCTCAATGCGCCGGTGGTGAAGGGCAGCCTCAATTTCGCACAGGCCGGCTTCAACCTCGCCATGCTGAACAGCTATTTCCGGATCGACAACGAAAAGATCGAAGTGAACGAGCAGGGTATCCGCTTCAACCGCTTCGAGATACGCGACTCGGCCAACAATGCCCTGGTCCTGAACGGCACGGCGGCTACGCGCAATTTCCGCAACTATAATTTTGATTTCACCGTAAGAGCCAACAATTTCCAGGCATTGAACAGCACCAAGCAGGACAACAACCTGTTTTACGGCAAGCTGTTCTTCAATACCAACCTGACCGTACGCGGTACCGAACAGCAACCGGTGGTGCAGGGCAGCCTGGTAGTGAACGAAGGCACTAAAATGGCGGTAGTACTGCCGCAGCGCGAACCCGGCATCGTACAGCGCGAAGGCGTGATCGAATTTGTAGACATGGATGCCCCGCTGAACGATTCGCTGTTCCTGGCCGCCTACGACTCGCTCAATACCACTCCCTTTACCGGTATGGACGTTTCTGCCACCATCCAGGTAAGCAAGGAGGCCGAGTTCAGCCTGGTGATCGATGAAGGCAACGGCGATTTTCTGAATGTAAAAGGCGAAGCGGCGCTGGTAGCCGGCATCGACCCCAGCGGCAAGATGACCCTCTCGGGATCGTACGAGATCGACGAAGGATCGTACGAGCTCAGCTTTAATACCATCCGGAGAAAGTTTTCGATCGACAAAGGCAGCCGCATCGTATGGCTGGGCGAGCCTACCGACGCCGAAGTGGACGTACGGGCCATCTATGTGGCCAATACAGCCCCATTGGACCTGGTGAAGAATGAGCTGGGCAACGACATTTCGGCCGCACAGCGCAATACCTACCTGCAGAAAATACCGTTTGAAGTGCTGCTGCAGATGCAGGGCAAACTGCTGCAGCCGCAGATCAGCTTCGACATCCGGCTGCCGGAGGATAAAAGCTACCGTGTATCCAACGACATCCTGACCAATGTGCGGAATAAACTGGAACTGATGCGGCAGGAAACAGGAGAAATGAACAAACAGGTATTCGCCCTGCTGCTGCTCAACCGCTTTATCGGCGACAATCCTTTCAACTCCAGTTCGGAAGGCACTACAGCCGGCACCATGGTGCGCCAGAGCGTGAGCAAGCTGCTGACCGAACAGCTGAACCGCCTGGCCGACGACCTGATCGAGGGGGTGGACCTGAACTTCGACATTGCTTCCTCGGAAGATTATACCACCGGCGAGCGCCGCGACCGGACAGACCTGAACGTGGGACTTTCCAAGCAGCTGCTCAACGACCGGCTGACCGTAAGCGTGGGCAGTAATTTTGAACTGGAGGGGCCGCAAACCAGCCAGAACGCCAACAACATTGCCGGCAACGTGGCGCTGAACTACCGCCTCAGCAAGGACGGCCGCTACCTGCTGCGGGCTTACCGCAAAAACGAGTATGAAGGCATCATAGACGGATACATTATCGAAACCGGCGTCAGCTTTATCATCTCTGTAGACTACAACCGCTTCCGGGACATCTTCCTGAGCCGGGAAGAACGGCAAAAACGCAGGGAAGTACGCAGGGGCAACCGCGAGCAGCGGAAAGAAGACGTCAATGCTGACACCCAACTACAACCTCCACCCCAACCTTAGATCATGCGAAAGGCAAT
>JBEVLT010000139.1:0-5292 GCA_040509055.1 Chitinophagaceae bacterium | reverse complement strand
TGGGCTTAGCTACGGCTACACGGATCGCGCGACCGTCTACCATGCCGCCATCCAGTTCAGCGATTGCTTTTTCAGCAGCCGCATCATCCGGCATTTCCACAAAACCGAAACCTTTGCTGCGGTTTGTGTATTTGTCCATAATTACTTTGGCAGAAGATACTTCTCCGTATTCTGCAAAAAATTCTCTTAAGTCCTCGTCCTGTACGGCGTAGCTTAAGTTTGAAACGTAAATGTTCATTAAAAAAACAGATTGAGTTTAAATAATACTTTGAGAAAACGCACGTAAAGAAGACTAACTATTAGCAGAAAATGCGTAGCAGAAAAAATCGTTCACTTACAAAATAACGTGTTGCTCAAATTGACGGTGCAAAGATATACCATTTTCGCGAGAAATAGTAATCCGTTTGACTCCGGTATGTTAAAGCTGCATGAACTTTTCTTACACATCCGCAGTGCGGAAGGGACGAATATCGGTTTTTTGCCATACCTGCCCGGTGATATAAGGTTCTGTTTGCATCCATAATTGCAGCTCTTCCGGGGTGTTGAATTGTACCACCATCATGGAGCCGATCATTTTTCCCTGCTCGTCCAGGATGGCGCCTCCAAACACGAAGTTGCCGTTTTCCTTCATGCTGCGCGCATTGGCAAAATGAGCGGGCCGGCTGTCCATCCTGCGTTGCAGGGCCTGATCATCGGTATCGTCCCAGGCGTATACGATGTATTGCTGCATGGCGTCTGGTTTTAAGGTGTTGTCAAAACGGTGTCCCATTTGTCCGTGCGGAACGGTGTTACCGGCAATCCTTCTTTGCTGAAAAGGTTGGGCCGGGCTGTATTGCTGAAGCCAAACCGTACCGCAACAGGATTGGCTATTTTTTTATGCGATACGATGATGCGGTTGGCTTCGATCCTGGTATCGGCAGGCAGGAAAACCTGGTCGCTGCCGGCGATATAAAATTCTGTAGCGGGTTTTCCTTCCCTTGTTACCAGTCCGTTGGGTGCATGGTCAAAACTGAGGACGATCGTATTTTTTTCCGGGGCTGCACTTTTCAATGCAGGATTTTTATAGGCCGCAACAGGCCGGCCGTAGGTATCGCCGAGCGCCCACCCGGCCAGGCGTTCGCCTACATCGTATTTGTTTTGCGGGTGAATATCGTTCACATTGTCCACCAGGTCGGTGACCACCACCATGCCGGTGCCGGGCAGGGACTGGGTGCGGGTTTGCTGCTCCTGCAGCAGGGCGCCCTGGTTATGGTTGCCATAATTATACGGTGCGATCTGTACATAATAGAACGGAAAGTTCTTCTCAAAGCTGTTTCTCCAGCCTTCGATCATGGCGGTGAACGTGGCCTGGTAGCTGGCGGCCGTGCCGGTGTTGGACTCGCCCTGGTACCAGATGGCGCCTGCTATCGCGAAAGAAGTGACAGGAGCGATCATTGCATTGTAGAGGAGGCCGGGCAGGTGCGGCCCCCAGACGGTGGCAGGCAGTTGTGCCGCGGCGGTTTGCAATACAGGGTCATTGGCGATGATGGGGGCCGGCGTCCAGCTTTCCACCGGCGTGCCGCCCCAGGCCGCTTCGATCAGCCCGATGGGCACATTCAGTTCGCGCTGTAGTTTTTTGCCAAAAAAGTAGCCCACCGCGCTGAACCCCTTCAGCGTTTCCGGTCCGCATACTTCCCACCGGCCTTCGCAGTTATCCTGCGGATAGTCGGCCGTGGTGCGGGCAATATGAAACAGCCGGATCTGGCTGTTGGCGCTTTTGGGAAGCTCGTCCATGATCTGCCGGTTGTTGTTATAGCTGCTCCATTCCATGTTGGACTGACCGGAGCAGAGCCACACTTCGCCCAGCAGGATATTGTCGAGCACGATCCGGTTCCATCCCTGCAGGATTATCGTGTAGGGACCGCCTGCGGCAGGCGTGGGCAGTTGGATCTTCCAGCGGCCATCGCTGGGTACGGTAAGCGAATCGGTAGCGGTGCCCCAGGAAGCGGTGACGAACAGTTTTTCACCCGGGTCGCCCCAACCCCAGAGCGCAGCGGTGGAACGCTGCTGTAGCACCATGTTGCTGCTGATGACGGCAGGCAGCCGGATCGTAGCAAGAGCAGACGTGTATACAAGAAGAGAGAAAAGCGTAAAGCAGGGTATCTTTTTCATAGCAAACAATTCGGCAGGAAATTTACTGCATTGATCGAAGAAAATGAATATGAGTGTTGCTTACCGGTATTGAATATTTCCAAACCGGCCAAAAACAGTCTGCTTTGTTTTGAATACAGTCGTTATAATACTACGATCCCGGCACATTCATGTCAAACCCTTCCTGCCGCTCTTCCCGTTTGCGGATACCGAAATTGTAGCGCACATTGATGCCAAACCGGCGCGTGTCCGCCCGGCGAAACCCGGAGGCGTCTACCGTGCCCTGGCTGATGCGGAAGTCGTTGCGGTTGGTGGCAAAGATGTCGTTCGCGCTCAGCGTCACGATCAGTTTTTGCTGCAGGAACTGGCGGTTGATGCTGGCATTCAGCGCGCCAAAAGAGCTGAGTTCGTAGAACTGCTGTTGTCCTTTGAGCCGGATAAACCCGTTCAGCGTAGCCTGTGACAGGCTGCCCAGCTTCAGGGAGTGGAAGGTGAAAAAGGTCCAGGTGCCCTTGCGAAAAGCCAGTGGCTTGCCTTCATACCACCCGTCGTAAATATTGTAATTGTACTGCGCGCCTACCACGAAAAAGTATTTTTTGCCCGGCGGTATGGCGCCCAGCCCGCGGAAATACCACTCCCGGTTGCTGCCCAGGTTGTCGTAGGTGCGGTAGGCCATGCTGCGGCTGGTATCGGCCTGGTACACCACGTTGGTAAAGATATCTTTGGTATCGTTTACCCCCACGGCCAGCAGCGGCCGCTCGTCCACGCTGATATTGGCCTCGTAGTTCTGTGTAAACTGCGGGCGCAGGGCCGGGTTGCCCACTTCGGTCAGGTATTGGTCCACGTACCGGGCAAAGGGGTTCAGCTGTTCATACACCGGCCTGTTGATGGTGCGGCGGTAGATCAGGTAGGCCCGCAGGTCGAAGCCGGCAATGGCCATGATCTTTTTGCTCAGGTATATATAGGGAAAAAAGTCGGTGCGGTGGATGGTGAACGAGGTATCGCCCGGCACCACCTGCCGGCCTTTCATATTGGTATTTTCCATCCGGGCCCCAGCCTTGATCACGATGTCGCGAATAGTTTTCGATGCCTGCAGGTAAGCGGAATTGATGTTCTCGTTGTACCGGAAGGTGTTGGTGCGGCTATTGTCTTTGATACGGGTACCCCCGGATTCTTTGTAATAGTCCGTCACACTGTTGAAGCGTAGCCAGGTGGTCTTTGCACCGGTTTCGAGGGTAATATTGTTTTTCAGCTTCCAGCGCAGGTCGGACTGGGCCGACACGAAATTCCGTTTGTTCAGGCTGCTGCCGTCGCCACCGGTGGTGCCCGTAAAAGGCGTATTGAAAAAGGTGGTGAAGACCTGGTCGTTCTGGTTGCGGGCATACACATAAGAGATGTCGTTGGTCCATTCCGATCCAAGGGAGTCAAGCTTGTATTTTGTATTGATCCCGTTGTTGATCATAAAGGAAGAGCCGTCGTAGCTTACCCTGTTGAGGTTGTCGGAAATAAGGTTCCCGGTGCTGATCTTGCTGATGGTATTGCTGTTGTTGCTCCGGTTGATGAAACTATTCAGGCTGGTGCGGCCGTCGTAGCTGAGCTCCCATTTTTTGGAAGGCTGGAAGCTGTATCCAAATCCTGCATACCAGGCGTCGGAAGGATAGCGGGTAGTGGCATCCTGGCTGAGCAGTGAATCGGGGGCAAAGGTCCTGTATGTTTTGATCTGCTCGAAAGTGTTGCGGTTGCCGTAATTGAGGTTCAGGTAAGAACTGCGGTTGCCATTGTTATTGCTGAGGTTGAAGCCGGCGAACTTGTTGCCGTATACGCCCTGCTGCCAGCCGGCGTTGATGCTGCCGGTCATACCCGGTTTGACGCCTTTTTTCAGTACCACATTTACGATGCCACCGCTGCCGGACGCATCGTATTTGGCCGATGGCGACCGTACGATCTCGATCCGTTCGATTGAATTTGGCGGCAGGCTTTTGAGCATGGTGGCGATATCTGCAGCGCTCATCTTCATCTCCCGGCCGTTGATGTGCACGGTGGCCGGGCTCAGGCTGCTGATATAGATATTACCGTCCTGGTCCACGAAGAGCCCCGGTGTTTTTTCGATCACTTCGTACCCGCTGGTGCTGGTGGCAGCGAGCGGTTCGGGGTCTACGATGGTCTTGTCGTCTTCCTGCCGCATCAGCGGTTTGCGGGAGGTGACCACCACGCCGCCCAGTGTTTTCGATTGCGCTTCCGTAACGAGGGTAAAGACGGCGGTACCGGATACGGTAATGCCTTTTTCTACAGGGAGGTAATCGACAGCAGAGGCCTGCACGGTATACTGGCGGCCGTTAACCAGCCGGAACACGGCCTTGCCGGTACTGTCGGCTGCCCGGGTAAACTGCTTCAGGCTGTCCATCCGGTCTGTTACCGTTACCGAAGCCGCAGCCACCGGCCGGTTGTCCTTGCTGATCACTTTGATGGTCACCGGTGTTTCCTGCGCATACAGCAGGGCAGGGCACAGTAAACAGAATAACAGCCCGGCTACGAGCGGGGTCAACAATCTTTTCATGAATAAAATGGCGGTTGAAGGCCAAAAGTACTCCATGCGCCCCGGCAAACAGCAGCCACGGGACTAAGCAGCAAGATTTACTGTTTTTTTAACCTTTTGGCCGACGCTCCGTGTTTTATCTTCTCTTCATGGATCTCTGCGGCTTCATCGATGGAATGGGTGGCATGCAGGTTGGCTTCTTTCTTGGCCAGGACAGCCAGCTTTACATAAAATTTTTTCAGGGTTTCCAGTTCTTCAGCGGTCAGGTCTTCCACATCGATCAGGCGGTTGCTGGCGGTGGCCGTGCTGGCGATCAGCTCATTCAGCTTCAGCTGCAGGGCCATGGTATCTTTGTTCTGGGATTGCTGGATCACGAATACCATCAGGAAAGTGATGATGGTGGTGCCGGTATTGATCACCAGCTGCCAGGTGTCTGAAAATCCGAAGATGGGACCGGATACTGCCCATACGATGATGACAAGAAAGGCGATGATAAATGCAGCAGGGCTGCCGGTAGCTTTGGTTACTTTGGCCGCAAATTTTTCAAAAAAGGCGCTGGCTTTCTTTTGTTTTTTCTTTTTCATATGAAAGATTTATGCTGTTGTTTGGTGGAATCCCCATCAATC
>JBEVLT010000138.1:0-18504 GCA_040509055.1 Chitinophagaceae bacterium | reverse complement strand
CATCTTATTTCATTTCATCCTTTAGTTTTCTTTCAATCAGTATTTTAAGGTTACGCTTACCGTTCTGAATATGGCTTTTTACCTGCATCATGGAGAATCCTGTCTCCTCGCTGATCTCCTGGTAGCTTTTCTTTTGAAGGTAAAACAAAGTTACACATTGCTGCTGCTCGGCATTCAGTTCCTGCAGGGCGGTTTCCATCAGGTCCAGTGTATGATCGGTATCCTGCAGCCGTTGCGTATCGGGGTCTTCCGGTGCGGCGATCGGCTGGTTGGATAGTTCGGCAGGTACCCGGCCCTGTTTATCGCGCAGCCGCATCAGGCAGTAATTCTTGGCCACCATGTACAGCCAGGATTTGAAGTACTCCACGCGGTATTTGTGCAGCTCCTGTATCGCTTTCAGGAATACCTGCTGCACACAGTCCTTTGCTTCGTCTTCGTCCTTCAGGTACTTCATGCATACACCCAGCAGCAACAGCGTGTACCGCTGCAGAAGGATGCCCAGCCATTCGTTGTTGCGGCTGGTATAAAACTTTTCCAGCAGCTCCTGATCGGAAATATGACTGTGCCTGTCCTTATTCACGAACGGAAAATAGGTATTTTGTTGATATTTTGTCCGCAGTTGGCTACGTATTTTCTCTTAGATGCAGGAACAGGATTTTTACATATTGTGTAACTGGCATGGTAAGAGAAAGACAGCTTGCCGCATGATGCCAGCCTTAGACCAGGTATATTTAAGCGTACTGATAAACCGGGGCCATGTCTTATGAAAAGCTTCTTTTTATCATTACATCCGAGCCCCACATGGGTGGCCTGGCCCTGTGCCGGGACTGGATCATCAAATGTCAATGGCCTGCGACAGGATCACGATCACAGTTGCCATACAATATAGCAGGACACGGTAATCTGTCAGGGAAGAAGGTGCCGCCCCAATTGCATGGCCGGCAGCACGGTTTGGTTGGCCCTCACCTTGATGCGCAGCGTAATATTCAGTACCAGCTCCTGTTTGGTATCCAGCCGGCCCCACGCCAGCGAAAGGGGCGAGAGAAAATACAGCGGCATAAAGTAATTGTGCACGGCTGCTGTAACGGCGGTCCCTTCTTTTACCTCCTTGTAATTGCTTTCAAGCTGCCGGTTGACCTGGCGGTGGATCTTTTCAAACTCTTTGATGATCTCCCTCCGCCCGTCGCCATTGTCGTCGGCATAGGCCATCAGCTGGTAGGTGAATATCGTATCGGTGGTGTGCAGGGAATCGTTGTATTCCACCGGCGTTTCTTCCAGCATCACTTCCACCCGTTTGGGTTTGAAGAAAAACGGATTGTAGCTGGTATAGATGCCATGCACGACATAAAGGCTGGTATCGGTTTTTTTCCGGACCACCCTGCCGGTAATGCCGGGATCGTTGAGCAGGTGTTTCAGGAACCCGCTGAACTCGCCGGCGAAGGGATCGGAACGGAAATAGTTTTTGGAAAATTTGAGCAGGTACCCGGCTTTTTGCCAGTAATCATCATTGACCTGTGCATGAGCCGCCGCGGAGCAGCAGGCGATGGCCAGTACAAACAGCAGTTTCTTTTTCATATCAGGTGGGTGGTAAGTCAAATATAGACAGGGGCCGCCGTTCTGCATTTCAACGAAGCGTTAAAAAAAGCGATGATCTTAAAACCAGCTTTTCACCCATTTGATCAGCAGCGTATCCCAATGCAGCATCCGGAAGGCTGTGTAGAAAAGTACGATGGCGAATATTTTGCGCAGCAGCTCCTGCGACAGCTGGAGGGCCAGCTTGCTGCCCAGCCACCCGCCGAGGATAAACGCAACGCTCATGACGGCCACTACTTTGACATCGATATGCCCTTTGTTGTAGTAATTGATCACCGCCAGAATGCCCACCGGCAGCAACAGCAGCCCCAGGGACGTGCCCTGTGCCGCCTGCTGGGAATAACCGAGAAAAAGTACCAGGGCCGGTACCACGATGATGCCGCCGCCCACGCCGACCAGCCCGCTCAGGATGCCGGCAAGCAGGCCGATCATTACCAGAAATAATACCAGCTGAATGGTCATAGGCTTGTTGTGTGCAGGTTTCCTCAATGCCCGAACGATTCCCTGTAAAAGTCGATGGCTTGCCGGATAATGCTGCATGCCGTATCCTGGTCCTGGAAATTGTCGATGGCCACTTTTTTATTTTCCAGCACTTTGTATTGTTCGAAGAAATTGCGCAGCTCCAGCAGGAAATGGTGGGGCAGGTCCTCCATTTTGCGGTAGTGGCTGACCGATGGGTCTTTGGCCGCCACGGCAATGATCTTGTCGTCGGTTTGCCCGCTGTCGATCATTTGCATATTGCCGATCACGATGGCATCCACGAGGCAGAGCGACTGGATGGATTGCGAACACAGCACCAGGATGTCCAGCGGGTCGCCATCCTGCCCCAGCGTGCGGGGGATAAAGCCGTAGTTGACGGGATAGTGAAACGAAGAATAGATCACCCGGTCCAGCCGGAGCAGGCCCGTGGTTTTGTCCACTTCGTACTTGGCCCTCGATCCCTGTGGTATTTCGATCAGGGCATTGACCTCGCGGGGCGCCTTATCGCCGTAATGGGCGCCATGCCAGGGATGATTGACTGTAAGCATAAAAATGGTTTTATCAGAAGCGCGAAATCTTCATGCCGGCCCAGGTAGCGGCCAGTCCCAGCATGACGCTGACGATAATATAAGAAAAAAACAGGCCGAAACGCTGTTCCCGCAGCAAACCCACACCTTCGAGCGTAAAAGCCGAAAAGGTGGTAAAGCCACCGCAAAGTCCCGTCATCAGCAGCAATTTCCAGTGCAGGTTGCTTTCGGCCGACCGGAACGTGATGCCCCAGAAAATACCGATCAGCAGGCAGCCGGTGATGTTGACAGCAAAGGTGCCCCAGGGAAAGGAGGAAGGGTAATGATCGATAAACCATTTCTGACACAGGTAGCGGGCTATGCTGCCCATGCCACCCCCCATACCTACCAGTAAGATGTTTTTGATCATCTGGAAATAGTATCGATACGGTGGCCCACGGTATCGCGGTCATGCGTAAAGAGATAATCAAGGTCCACCAGCCAGTTACCATGCTGCTTTACTACTTTCAGCGTATCCCGGTTGTTTTTATATGAGTTGGAATAGATCACGATCGTTACCGAGTCCTGCACCGGCCTGCTCACATTGTGGATGTTGATGGAAGCGGCGGCCAGTCTCTTTTTTTCTTCGGCCGACTGGTGCTCGTTCACCCGCTCCGCCAGGACCATCCATCCTTCGTTCACCGAATCGGTCAGCATGTAGGTACGGGCCTGCCGGAAATCGCTTTTCAGGGCAGCCTGTATAAAGTTTCTTGCTGCATCCACATCGTTTTCCGAAGCGCCGGCTTCCTGCTTGTCTGCATTGTTACAGGCAACCGCGCAAAAAAAGAGGGCAAGGAGGGGGAGTGATTTTTTCATCCTGCAAATTACAAAGTTTATGCGTTGCCGCGTACCGTAAAAAAGCAAAGCCCCGTACGGGGCTTTGTATGCATGAAGGGTTAGTAATCGTTCGGTTATTTCTGCGCTGCCTGGTTCGTATCATGTTCTTTCGTGTAGGCCCGCAGGATGGCTTTTACCAGGCGGTGCCGTACTACGTCTTCCTCGTCGAGCTCGATATGGGCGATGCCGTCGATATTGCGAAGGATGCGCGTGGCCGTCATCAGCCCGCTTTTCTGGTTGCGCGGCAGGTCCACCTGGGTCAGGTCGCCGGTGATGATGGCCTTGGCATTGGCGCCGATACGTGTCAGGAACATTTTCAGCTGCAGCTCCGTGGCATTCTGCGCTTCATCCAGGATGATAAAGGCATTGTCCAGTGTGCGGCCGCGCATATACGCCAGCGGTGCGATCTCGATGGTGCGGGTGCTCATGTAATAACCCAGCTTGTCGGCAGGGATCATGTCGTCCAGCGCATCGTAGAGCGGCCGCAGGTAGGGATCGATCTTTTCCTTCAGGTCGCCGGGCAGGAAGCCGAGGCTTTCTCCGGCTTCCACGGCAGGCCGGGTGAGGATGATCTTTTTCACGTGCTTGTTCTTCAATGCCCTTACGGCAAGCGCCACGGCCGTATAGGTTTTGCCGGTACCGGCAGGCCCGATGGCGAAGACGATATCGTTTTTCTCCGCTACCTGTACCAGTTTTTTCTGGTTGTTGGTGCGGGCACGTACCGATTTTCCGTTGGGTCCGAATACGAGCACTTCGTTCGGGTTGCGTTCCTTAAAGTGATCGATGGTTTCGGCATCGTCGCCCCCGAGCACCTGCTCAAAATAGTTCTCGCTCATGTGACCATTCCGTTCCAGGTACGACACGATCAGTTCGATCTTTTCCTTTGCGCTTTCGATCTGCTCGGGAGAGCCGGACAGCTTGATCTGGGTGCCGCGGGAAAGGATCTTGAGAAGCGGGAATTTCTTTTTGAGGATGTCTAATTTGCCGTTGTTGACGCCGAAGAACTCGATAGGGTTGACGGTTTCGAGGTTGATGATTGTTTCAGTCAATGCGGATTAATTTATTGCTTTTGCTCAAAGCCGGCGAAGGGTAACGCCGGGGTTATGTTGCGTCTTCTGGCTGTTGCAGAAGCTTTACCCTCTGTTCTCAAATTTAATTTATTTCAGTAGTAATTTCCCAAAGTTTGTTATACACAGGATGTGAATAGATTGGTAAAAATTCAGCCACTCTGTTGTGCAAAAAACCGGCCGGGGGCTTGACGTGGCGGGAAATATTTATTATACTTGTTCTTCACCAAAACCAACCACACATGGAAGAGTACCGGTACGACAGTTACGACTCAGGCCTGCCTATTGGTTTTATCATCGGCATCCTGGCCTTTGCAGTATTTATTATCGCCGCCCAATGGCGCGTATTTACCAAAGCAGGCCAGCCCGGGTGGGCCTGCATCATCCCGATCTACAATATTTACATCATGACGAAGATCGGCGGCAAGCCGGGTTATTGGACCCTGCTGTGCCTGATCCCGCTGGTGAATCTTGTTTTTATCATCTGGATCTACAACATGATCTCCAAAAGCTTTGGAAAGGACGAAGGGTTTACCGCAGGACTGATATTGCTGGGCATCGTTTTCTGGCCGATACTGGGCTTTGGCAGCGCGCGCTACCTGGGGCCGTACGGCGATCCTGCGGCGTTCGAAGCCTACCAGCGAAAAGACGGGTTTGAATTTGAAGAGAACAAGTGAGGGTCATAACCAAATTGTAAAAAGAGCCGAAACCGGCTCTTTTTTATGCGGGTATTATTTCAGATCGGCCTGCAGTATCTCGTCGGGGCCATTCCAGGCAGCCCCATCCAGGTAAATGAACAGGCCTTCGGGTTGCTGCTTCCATTTCAGCGGTTGCCCGGATGCATATCCTTTTACTGCCGCTATCTTTTGCGTGATGCCGGGCAGGAACAGAAAATCGCCGGCAGGGGTCTTCAGCAGGTGCA
Source organism: Chitinophagaceae bacterium (assembly GCA_040509055.1). Classification (GTDB taxonomy): domain Bacteria; phylum Bacteroidota; class Bacteroidia; order Chitinophagales; family Chitinophagaceae; genus JAJKIP01. The sequence continues at coordinate 13,039 of JBEVLT010000138.1, read as the reverse complement.
CGAACAGTTTCTTGCCGCTGGCAGTTACCGTGCCCCAGTCCTGTGCCGGGATGATGTTGCCGCGGGTGCCATAGATCGTTTCGCCGTTCTTTTGCAGCCATTGCCCGATCTGCTGCAGCGTGTCGATAAATTCAGGCTGTATGTTGCCATCGGGCTGCGGTCCTACATTCAGCAAAAAGTTGGCGTCGTGGCCGGCCGCTTTTACCAGGTACTGGATCAGCGTGGCTACGGATTTGTATCCCTTGTCGTTAATATTGTATCCCCAGGAATAATTGATCGTTTCGCAGGTTTCCAGCGGCAGGTCGGTGCTTACGCCGCCCGAGTTCCAGCCATGCGTGTTGCCGCCCGGCAGGTCTTTTTCAAACAACTGGTAGTCTTCGCCGGGTTTCAGGACGGTATGGTGATTGTTGCCGATCAGCACGTCGGGCCGCAGGCGGTGGATCAGGGTATAGATATCGTCGTAGTGCCAGTTCGCCTCTTTGCGTTCCCAATCGCCGTCGAACCAGATGCCGCCTACCACATCGCCATACTGTGTCAGCAGTTCGGTCAGCTGCGTTTTCATAAAACTGATATAGCTGTCCCAGTCGGTTCCTTCGGGCAGGCCGTTCTCGATCTTTTTGCCAAAGCCATAGTCGGCCCGTCCCCAGTCCAGCAGGGAGTAGTAAAAATTCAGTTTCAGTCCTTCTTCTTTGCAGGCATCCGCCAGTTCGCGCAGCGGATCTCTTTTCCAGGGGGTGGCCTGCAGTATATTGTAAGGGGTGGCTTTGGTGGCAAACATGCTGAAGCCATCGTGGTGGCGCGACGTGATGGTAATGTATTTCATACCGGCGGCTTTGGCAACCCGCACCCATTCTTTTGCATTAAAGTCATGGGGATAGAACGCGTTGGCCAGGCGGCTGTATTTGTCGTAAGGGATCTTTTTGTTGAACATAACCCATTCGCCGTCGGCCAGCAGGCTGTAAATGCCCCAGTGAATAAAGAGACCGAATTTCCTGTCGCGGAATTCCTGCCTGTTTTGCAGGTTGGCCGCGGAGGGCTGGTAGCCGGGCTGGGCCAGCGATACGGCAACCAGGAGACAGGCCAGCAGGGTAGCAGTGATCTTTTGCATAAGCGGTGTTTGCAGCGAAAGATAAAGAAAAGCGGGTAAAACAAGGTGCTGCATCCGGCACAGGCTGCCCGGGTTTGTTAAATCGCGGCCAAAATAGCCACCGGTCTTTTTAGTTATGATTGTTCAGTGCATTTTTATCATGTAAACCAACCACCACATGAGGCGCCACCGGCTCTCCCTGTTGCTGCTTTTCTTTTCTTCTTCTCTCTGCGGGCAATCCATCACCCTTTCTGGCAAAGTGATCAATGAAAAGCTGGAGCCGCTCGCCTTTGCCAGCATCGAGATCAGGGAGCTGAAGTATGGTACCACCACCCGGGAAGACGGCAGGTATGAAATAAAACTGGAACCCGGCAAATATGACCTGGTGGTGAGCATGATCGGGTATAAGACGACCAAAGTAACGCTGATCGTGGGTGAGAAAACCGAACAGAACTTTATCCTGGAGCAGGGCGGTACAAAGGACCTCGGCGAAGTGGTGGTGCAGGGAAAGATACGCGACCGGGCCGAAGAGATCATGCGCAACGTGATCGGCCACAAGGATGAGCTGCAGGCGGAGGCCGGCGCTTATTCCTGCCAGATCTATATCCGGGCTGTGCAGCAGGACTCGGTGACCGGCAAAGGCGGGAAGATAAAACCCGATACCTCCGCCGCTGCCCTGCAAAACAGGGAACTGAACCGGATGGCCATGGCCGAGATATCGCTGCGGTACGATTACGCTTCGCCGCGCCAGGTAAAAGAAGAGCGGGTGGGCGTGAGCAAAAAAGGCACTGTGCAGGACCTGTTTTACCTGTCTGCCACCGACGGCGATTTCAGCCTGTATAATAACCTGATCAAAGTGCCATCGTTGTCTGCTATCCCGTTTATCTCGCCGGCCAGCTACAGCGGGTTGCTCGCTTACCGGTTCAAAACGCTGAAGATCGAACAACAGGGAGGCCGGAAGGTGTACATCATCAGCATCAGGCCCCGCCAGCTGAGCAATGCTACCGTAGAAGGGCAGGTGACGGTGGCCGACAGCTCCTGGGTGATCCTGGATGCAGTGTTCCGCTTTCCTTCTTACCATATGCCGGAATATGATTTTTTCGAAGTAAGCCAGCAGTATGACCGCGTAAAGGGTACGGCCTGGATGATCACCCGGCAATCGTTTACCTATTATTCCAAATCCACCCGGGCCAAACGTTCCGGCCAAACCACTGCCTGGTACAGCGACTTCGACTTCAACAAAACATTTCCGGGAGGCTATTTCGGCAACGAGGTAAGTGTGACCACGCTGGAAGCTTATAAAAAGGATAGCAGCTTCTGGCAGCAAACCCGTACCGAACCGCTGACCGAAAAGGAAGCGCGGTTTATCCGCTACAGAGACAGCGTTTACAATGCCACGCATACCAAAGCTTACCTGGACTCCATGGACCGGAAGATCAACAAAGTGACATGGCAGAAAGTGGTATACCAGGGCCAGACCCTGCACAACCATGAAAAAGAGCGAACCTGGGTATTGCCCAGCCTGTTTACCTTTTACCAACCCTTCCAGTTTGGAGGCACCCGCATCAGCCCGACTGCATTTTACAGCCGGGTATACCGATCCCGGAAAACCTTTAGCGCATACCTGAACCTGAGCTATGGTCTTCGCAATAAGGATATCAACGGCAGCTTCAGTGTGACGAGAATGTACAATCCGTTCAACCGTGGTTTTTACACTGTTTCGGGCGGACGCCAGTTTCAATATATCTATTCCGGCGATGCCTGGATCAATATGCTGAAGCGAAGCAATATTTACCTGAACAATGCCTTTGGCGTGGGGCATGGACTGGAGCTGGCAAACGGATTGTTCCTGTACAGCGATGTGGATGTATCCTTCCGCCGATCGGTGAGCGATTACAAGACCAACCCGCAGGTGGACAGCCTGTTTGGTGACCTGCTGGACGATAACCGGGCACTGGCTTTTGAACCGTACAATGCCGTGTACGGCAAGCTCAGGCTGGCGTATACGCCCGGGCAGCGTTACATTCGCGAGCCAAGAGAAAAGATCATCCTCGGTTCGCGCTGGCCCACGTTCTATGTGCTGTGGCGCAAGGGAGTACCGGGGGTGCTCAACAGTAAGGTGGATTTCGACTATCTCGAGTTTGGCATCGAGCAGCAGCTGAAACTGGGCATTACGGGTATTTCTTCGTATACATTGCGCACCGGTAATTTTCCCCGTCAGAAAGACCTGCGGCTGGTGGATTACAAATTCCAGCGTCGTGGCGATCCCTTGTTATTTATGAACCCCAATGAAGCATTTCAATCGCTGGACTCCACGTTTGCCGTGTTCCGCCGTTTTTATGAAGGGCATTATGTGCATGAGTTCAACGGGTTCCTGATCAACAAAGTGCCGTTCCTGAAAAAGCTGCAGCTGCGGGAAGTAGCCGGCGCCGGCTTCCTGGTCGCGCAGGAGCGCAACCTGCGTTATGCAGAGTTGTTTGCAGGAGTGGAGCGGGTGTTCAAATGGCCCTTCAGCCCGATGGCCAAGTTCAAGCTGGGCGTGTATGTAGTGGGTTCGGCCGCCAACCAGTTTCACAACCCGGTACAGTTCAAAGTAGGGCTTACCACCTGGGATGCGCGGAGGAACCGGTGGTTTTAGCTGGCCGGTTTCAGTCGGCGATCATTGTCCCAGCGGACGGATCTTTGTAGCGGCTACCTGTTCTTCGCCGTTGTTGTCAAAGCCGGCCGATACAATGGCAAATACATTGCCTTTGGCGTCAAGAACGGGACCACCGCTGAAGCCGTGGTAATCAACATTCTTTTTCTTCCGGAAAACATAATAGTCCTCGTATTTGCCTGCAAGCTGCAGCGGGAACAGTGCCTCCTTCCCGGATGCATAGGCTACCAGGTAAAAATCGTTAGAGATATCCATGCCGTTTACAAGCACCTTGTTCGTTTGTTCCGGTATCATCAGTTTGCTAAGCCGGAAGGTTTTATAAGCAGGATTGCCCAGGGCGGCCGGTATACGAAACAATAATACATCCCCCTGCGCTGCGGCTATGTTGCCGGTGCTGACAGCAAAACTATCAGCCCGGAACGGGACGATCGCCTGCCAGGCAACAAGGGTTTGTGCAATATCCTCCTCCTTTATTTTGTGCTTAAAACCGCCATCCGGTCCGAGCAGGTGTTTGGCGGTGACAAAGTAGGTGGCGGTATCCATTTTCATGATAAAGCCAAGCCCTGCCATGGCTGTTTGCCCGTCCTTCAGCAGTATCCGGTTGGTGAAAACAGTGCCGGAGAGATCGCCTGTTTTCAATGCGCCGTTTGTAATGGTATCTGCTTCAGTAGCACTTAGTATGTAATCCTTATAAGGGTCTGCAGTCCCTGTGCGGGTATGGCAGGAGCCATAAATGAAAAGTACCAGCAGGCAGGCTGTAAATCTTATCCTGATATCATTGATGCATTAAAAGTAAAAATAGAATTTATCATGCGGGTGTTGGAAGCGGTGGGAGATCAGTTATTTTTCTTTTCCCTGGCCTCTTTGTAGTCGAGGTACATCTCGTCAAGTGTGCCCCAGTTCAGCACCAGGAAGAGAAGAAGGACACCCAGGGCAGACAATTGGAGCGGAGGAGTCGGGATATTAATGCCGGCAATCGTAATGTCCATGAGTGAACTGATCTCCGCGGTCAGTGACAGCAGGTTGCTAGAGGCAAGCAGGAGATAGATGCCTGTACCGATCAGCGCTTTTGGATAATTTGTAAAAGCCAGGTATACAACCGGGATAAAGAGCAGGGGAGCGGTATAATGACGCCACGACGATATATAACCGGCAGATAGCAATACGACCCAGGTGCGGATCACCATGGTTGCAATGATGACCAGCGGAATGAAGAGCGCTGCTTTTTGTTTTTTATTTGGTTGCGCGGGTATATTCAGTTCCATCTGTTAAAAACTGTTTTTTTGCACCTTGTCATGATAGGGCAAATATACAGGCAGCGCAGCAGAGCCGTACCAGGGGAAAATTTCGGCTTCCAGCAGCTTTTCCCGGATGGCCGGGTCGGTCTCCAGCAAGATTTTCGCTTCTTCCACTGTTTTTATGTCCAGGATAAAAATGCCGCGATAGTTCTTATCATTTTTCCCCAGCGGGCCGGCTACCACCAGTTTGCCTGCTTTGACCAGGCGGCCAATGTTTTCCATATGCCCGCGGAATAAACTATCGATAAGCGTTTTGTCGGCAGATTGATTGGACCCGGTTTTCAGGATCACCAGGGTATACATTTTCATCCCATACTCATCCGCCCCAAGAGAGTCGGCCAGGGTTTTGTCGAAACGGGCATTCGGAGTTTGTGCTACGGCGATGGCGGAGCAGCAGAGCAGGAGCAGGACAATGATGAATTTCGGCATAAGCTGTTTTATTACCTGTAAAAATGGAGGATCTGTGGTAAGGTAACAAACTTAGCGGAAGGTTGCCGTGAATTCACCGGTCTTTTCCGGTAGGCCGGTTCGCCGGTACAAATAGCCTGTTCATGGGCAGTTAAATTTTCTTTAACAGCGCGCAGGCTACTTTGCCTGTCGTAAACCATCAGCAGCTTATCGTTCCTATCGGGGAGGTCGTCCGTAACAATTGGTGACATATGGGCCGGCCCGCTCCGCATATTCTTTTGTCTTTTTTTCACCGCATTGCAAAGCGGCGCCGTATATAGGGTATGCACCGGCGGTACCAGCAGTGGTACCAATGTAAATGGCTTGTAAAGTGGCGGTACTTATTCCGGGGCACGCCAAAAGGAAGGTTTACCGTCCGGCAAACTGGCAACCGTAACGTTGTAGCAGGAGTGAGGCTTTGATTCCGCAAAGGTGCGCGTGAGCGCGCCTTTGTCGTTTTATGAGATGCCGCGGTATTACTGTGCCTGGCCGCCTGTACCGAGCGTTTTTTCAAAACACACACTGTTGTCCACGCCGGCATACTGGCCATAATTGGGGATGATGCGGTAACCGCTTTTTTCATACAGCGCTATAGCTTCCGGCTGCCGCCTGCCGGTTTCCAGTAGGCATTTGGAAAAACCCAGCTCTGCGGCCCATCTTTCCAGTTCCGCCAGCACCCGGCCGGCCAGGCCCTGGCCACGATTTGCAGGAAGGGTATACATTCGCTTAACCTCCATGGTACCGGGTGCTATCTCTTTGATGGCGCCGCAAGCTACCGGTTGCCGGTCTGCGTAGGCTACGACGGCATGCCTGATCGTATCGATGCCGTTATATTGCGCATAAAAAGAATGGTCCTGTTCATCCCGTTCGGCCAGGTCGGTATCGAGCTGCTTTACCAGTTCGATAAAATGCGGGTGGCCGGAATCGGTTCTTTGCAGGCTGGTCATTGGAGAAGAATGGTTGCACTAGATGCCGTTTTGAGCCGGCACTTGAATATTTTCCGGTACTTGTTGTCTCCCAGGTCCGGTATGTATTTTTCCATAACGATCTCCAGCCCGTTGTCGGAAATGATCCGCTTCAGCTGCGCTTCGGTCAGGTAAGGATTGTTGCATCCTTTATCCTTTGGCACAGGATGGATGACCAGCGGCTCTTCGATAAAGATAAAGCCGCCCGGCTGCAGGATGGACCGGATATCGGCAAACATCGACTGCTTTTCATCAAATTCATGCACCACGGCAATCATCAGCACTTTGGTGAAGAAATTCTCAGGCAGGTTGGTAGCAGCGGTTGTTCCGTACCGGAATGTAAAGCTGTCGATGGACACAGAAGCCCGGAAGTCCCGGATCGTTTTTTTAAAATTCTCCCGGTTGCAGCGTGCGGAATCGATGTCTTCGGCATAATACCGGGCCGGTGGAAAATACTTCGACAACCGGATGAGGTTATACCCGTTGCCGCTGCCGATGTCGGCCACGATATCGCTGCCGGTGATGCCGATCACCGCAACCATGGTATCGAGCCGGGCCTGTTTCAGCTTTGCCACATCGGGTTGGGCCGCACCGCCCTGGCCGGAAACTTTCAGTGACAGCAGCAGCAAAAGGAATAAGAAGCCTCTCATGGGTGGAAGTTATGCCGGTGACGGATTGGACCAGGTAAATGGCAGGAAGAGAAATCCTGGGATTTTGATCACTCTTCCACTTTGATCTCCGTCAGCTCCAGCTCCAGGCCTCCGTCGGTGTCAGGGTCGTTGCCAAAATAGATGGTAGTTTTGCCATCCTTGCCGTTGATGCGGATGGTGGTCGGTTCTACATCTCCGGTGCCTTTGTTGGCCGATGCTTTGTAAACGGCTTTACCGTCTTTCAGGAAGCTTTTCCATTCGCAGCTCACTGTTTCGGTGATGGTATTGGTCACGGTCATGGATTGTCCGCTCATGTTGATCGTGATCACGATCTTATCCTTGCTGAAGGTAAGCGAGGCGTCGAATGGCATACCCTGCTGTTTGTTGCCATCCTGAACAAAATACCCGGTGGTAGCTTTGGCCGTGGCTTTTTTATCGCATTGGGCGGTGGCAGCCAGGGAAAGGACTGCAAACAATACGGTGAACATCAGATTTTTCATGTGATGAAGATCGGGAGAAATCGGCTTGCGGTTACAATTTTTTCAGCTGGCTGATCACCTGTTTCGGATCGGCTGACCTGAATACGGTGCTGCCGGCCACCAGCACATCGGCGCCTGCCGCCATGATGGAAGCCGCATTGTCCAGCGTGACGCCGCCGTCTATTTCGATCAGCACGGGCAGCCCGCGTTCGTCGATCATCCGGCGCAACTGTTTGATCTTGCTGATGGTATGGGGAATGAACTGCTGCCCGCCAAACCCCGGGTTTACGCTCATCAGGATCACCTGATCGATGTCGTGCAACACTTCTTCCAGCGCGCTCACGGGTGTATGGGGGTTCACGGCTACGCCGGCCTTCATGCCCAGCGACCGGATCTGCTGGATATTGTAATGCAGGTTGGGGCAGGCCTCGATGTGTACGCTCAGGTTGTCGGCGCCGGCCTTTTTAAAAGCTTCGGCATATTTTCCCGGCTCTTCGATCATCAGGTGCACATCGCAGACCTTTTGCGTGGCCTGGCGCACAAACCCGATGATCATGGGGCCGAAACTGATATTGGGTACGAACCGGCCATCCATCACATCCAGGTGAAACCAATCTGCTTCACTTTCGTTTACCATCCGGCATTCCTGGTCCAGCTGTAAAAAATCTGCGGCTAACAACGAGGGGGCTACAATTGACATGGCCTGTTTTCGGTTTGGCCCGCAAGGTAGTAAAAAAAAGTCCGCCTGACGGCGGACCTGCCACATGAGATGCCCGCATTAACGGGCGGAGTTAACAGAAACAAAGTAGGGTTAGTAAATGAATAAGTTTGCTGTTTCCGGGAGCAAGGTAGCAAGGGGCAGCGCGGTTGTCAATACCACTTTCGTGGTAATTCCGTTCCGGGCAAAAGCAGTGCGTCACCGGAGCTTGCCGGCCGCTTCCTTTGCTTCGGTAAAGGTCTTGTCCAGTTCATAGGCTTTTTCGTAACTCAGCCGGGCTTCTTCCCGGCGCCCGGCCTCTTCCTGGCATGTGCCTATCCAGAACCAGGCATCGGCAAAGGCCGGGTCGATGCGGTTGGCCAGCGCGAACACCTGCAGCGCTTCCGTAGTTTTTTTCTGCTTCAGCAGGATCTTGCCTTTTTCGATGTAGGCATTCAGGTAGTTGTAATCCCTTTGCAGGGTTTCGGTGAAGAACCGGAGGGCACTGGCATTGTCACCGGTATTGGCGTAATACATGCCTTTGATATACAACGGGTGGGCATACAGTTTTTCCCGGTCGGCCGCGATCAGCGAATCGGCCAGGGCAAGTGCTTTAGGGTCTTTGTTTTCAGCATACTGGTAGGCCAGTTTCTGGCTGATGTCAGCATCTTTCGGCGCCAGGCGGTGGGCCTGCTCCAGGGTGGCCAGCAGGCTATCCGGTTCGTTTGTTTGCGATACCAGGTCGAGCTGCAGTTGCAGGGCATGTGGCTGGCCGGGTTGTTTTTGCAGGATGGCGCGGCTGATGGCCAGGGCTTCAGCGGTTTTATTTTGTGCCGCATAGGCACGGGCCAGGGTCAGCTGGAGCGGGATGCTGTTGGGTAGTTGTTTTACGGCGTCTGTTAAAAAACCGGCTGCTTCGGCGGGATCCTTTTCCAGCAGCAGGTTGCCTGCGCCCAGGGCATATATTTCCTGCCTGCTGAGCGACCAGGCCTTTTGAAAATCGGCCAGTGCCGGCTCGGGCAGGTTGTTTTGATTGAGCAATACCGCCCTGCGGAAATACAGGTCGCTGCGCTGCGGCTCCCGCTCGATGCTGTCGGTCAGCGGGCGGTACAGCGGCTGGGCAAGCACTTCGGCATAAGGCGAATCATTGCCGGGTCCGCCGCATCCGGCCAGGACTACCGGCAGGGCAAACAAAATACAGATCCTCTTCATGGGTCAAAGCTAACTATTTGGGTTGTATGACAGTTTTGTGACGAACTAAACTATTGTCAAAAATACCTTTGCACCCGCCTTTCCGGCCAGGTTTCCTGATAAACGATAAAACATGAAAAAACTTATTCCCTTTGCGTTGTTGCTCCTTGCTGTGGCCTTTATATCCTTCAAAAATGCCGGCGCATTTACGGCAAATGCTACTCCGGCAGCCGACACGCTGCAGTATCCTGACGAAGTGCATTTCAGGAATATACAGCAGCTGACCTTTGGCGGCGATAATGCAGAGGCTTACTGGAGCTACGACGGCAAGTGGATCGTTTTTCAGCGCACCAACCCGAAGGAGGGACTTCTCTGCGACCAGATATTCCTGGGCAAAGTGCCGCAAAAACCCGGCGACCGGTTTGAATACAAAATGGTGAGCACCGGCAAAGGACGGACCACCTGCCCGTTTTTTACCAAAGACGGTCAGCATATCATCTATGCTTCTACGCACTCCGGCGCCGATACCTGTCCGCCCACACCCGACCGCGCCAGGTACGGCAACAAATACATCTGGCCGCTGTATGACAGCTATGATATTTTTATGGCCGATCTGAACGGCAATATCGTCAAACAGCTCACTCATTCCAAAGGTTACGATGCGGAAGCCACCCTGTCGCCCGACGGGAAAAAAATGCTGTACACCAGCGACAAGGATGGCGATATCGACCTGTATATCATGGACCTGGCAACGGGTAAAGAAAAGCGCGTGACCAATACCCTGGGTTACGACGGCGGCGCCTGGTTCAGCCCTGATGGCAAAAAGATCATCTGGCGCGCCTCCCGGCCAAAGACCGATGCCGAAGTGAAAGAATACAAAGATTTCCTGGCAGAAAACCTGGTGGCCCCGACCAATATGGAAGTGTACGTGGCGGATGCCGATGGCAGCAACCCCCGACAGGTGACGCAGTACGGCCAGGCCAACTGGGCCCCGGCCTTTATGCCGGACAGCAAGCGCATCATCTTTGCTTCCAACCACGAGTACAAAAGAGGCTTTCCCTTCAACCTGTATACGATCAACGAAGACGGTAGCAACCTGCAGAAGATCAGCCGCGACAAAGGATTTGATGCCTTCCCGATGTTTTCGCCGGATGGTAAAAAGATCGTTTTCTGCAGCAACCGCAACAATGGGGGCACCCGCGAAACCAATGTATTCATCGCCGACTGGGTGGAATAACATTACCGGTTTGGAATAGTATTTGACTGCTCTGTACCGAACCCCAATCGTACAGGCATGAAAAGCTATTTTGTATCCCTTCTCGCTCTTGTTTTGCTGGCAGGTTGCAGCAAGCAGCAGGATGACGACTATGCAAACAATCCCGATGTGCCCGCGCAGTTGCACAACCGGCCGGTAGGCGCTTCCGCCAGCGAACTGCTGGCCGCTGCGAAATATACATCCCTTACCATCGAAGTGCAGTATATGACCGGCTATGCGCCCGATGCCGCCGCATTGTCCTATCTCCAGTCCATGCTGGGCGGCCTGGTCAATAAGCCTGCAGGCATTTCAATCGTTACCAAAGAAATCGCCGGTGCGGCGTCTCAAACGCTTTCGGCAAACGACATCGCAGGAATAGAACAGGCCAACCGTACGGTCTTCACATCAGGCAGCCGGCTGGGGGTGTATGTGCTGTATACGAATGGCAGCTATACCAGCGGCAGCACGCTGGGCATTGCTTACAGAAACACATCCATAGCCTTGTTCGGGAAAAAGATACATGATAATTCCGGGGGCATCGGCCAGACCAGCCGTACCAAACTGGAAGCTACCGTACTAGGGCATGAACTCGGGCACCTGCTGGGCCTGGTGGACCTGGGGTCGCCGATGCAGGCCAATCACAAGGACAGCGATCATGGCAATCACTGCAGCAACAGCAATTGCCTGATGTATTATGCTTCTGAAACCACGGATGTGCTCGGCTTCCTGCTTACCGGCAATGTGCCCCCGCTGGATGCCGGTTGCCGGGCAGACCTGCATGCCAACGGAGGCCAATAATGTAATTTTTTGATCGTTCAGCGGGGCTGGTGTAGCTTTAGCCCACTAAAACCACATTGTATGAGCGCAGACATCTACAATTTCCTGGTGCATCTCCATAGCATCGGCAGATGGATCATTTTATTATTGCTCCTGATCGCGATTTTCAACAGCCTGGTAGCGGGCAGGCGTCCCTGGATCAGGACCGATGCGCGGACCGGGTCCATCCTGACCATTTTTGCCGATATCATGTTCCTGGTAGGTGTGGCGCTCTGGTATTTTGGTCCCAAAGGCTACAAAATCATCGAGTCAGTCGGTATGAAGGCCGTCATGAAGGAGCCCGTTTACCGGTTCTTTGCTATTGAGCACATTACGATGATGCTGATCGCCATCATTCTCATACATGTAGGCAAGGTGCAGGGCAAAAAAGCCATCAGTGACAAAGCCAAACACCGGCGCACCGTTATCTTTTACCTGCTGGCATTGATCATCATTCTTATTTCCATTCCCTGGCCGTTCCGTCAGTTAGGAGGAGGTTGGTACTAGTGAACAGGCAATAAGCAATCTGCAAGGCTGAAGAGTACTACAGCAAGCGGAGGCATTGCTAACAACACGCAATTGCCTATTGCTTATTGCCATTACCTATTGACCTCATCTTCCCATCTCGACCACCTCACAATCTCTCATATCTGCACCGTCAATAGTGAAGCGGACGACTGTGCGTACTTTGTGCCAGCCCTGTTTGCCCGCAGCCCCGGGGTTCATGTGCAGGCAGTTCAGCTGATCGTCGTACATGATCTTCAGGATATGCGAATGCCCGCTGATAAAAAGTTTGGGTCTGGCCTCCCTGATCAGTGGTTTGCTGCGACTGTTGTAATTGGGTGGGTAGCCGCCGATATGCGTCATCAATACCGGTACTTCTTCGCAGCGGAAGAGGAGGTTTTCCGGGTACAGGCTGCGGATGTCCTGCCCGTCGATATTACCATAAACGCCGCGTAATGGTTTAAAAGCTGCCAACTCCTGAGCGAGTGCGGCACTGCCGAAGTCGCCGGCATGCCAGATCTCGTCGCAACCGTCGAAATGCTGAAACAGGGTAGGGTCCAGGAAGCCATGGGTATCTGCTATCAGGCCGATGCGCGTCATGCTCAGTCGATGTAATTGTCTGCCCGGAGCCGTTCCATCACCAGCACCGCGCCGGGAGCCGTACACGATTGCCCCAAATATTCCGCCAGGGAGAAATACTCCAGCGCGCCGATCTCGGCCGCTGCCTCCGGGTATACAGGTTTGTTGACGAAAAAGCAATCCTGCTCCATGATCACACCGGTTGATTCGCCGTAGGCAGGTGCGGTGATATGGGTATAATATTCGAGGTCGTCTTCCTGCAGGCGGATGTTCAGTTCTTCCGCTATTTCGCGGCAAAGGCTGCTCACCGGCGATTCATCCGCATCGATCTTGCCGCCCGGCAGGTAAAAGCACTGCTTGTTGTTGCTGAAGGCCAGCAGGAGCTTCCTGTCGCGGATGACAAGCAGGCCGGTAG
>JBEVLT010000137.1:0-6996 GCA_040509055.1 Chitinophagaceae bacterium | reverse complement strand
GTTTTAACAGACAAGAGAAATATCGGTCCTGATGACGCGGAAATTAGTGGATCTGCGCTGGGATGTTCGGAAAAAGGGCGCTATTGATATAAAAAACTACCCGGGAAACAGGTAGCTGCAAAGGATACGCACCCGGGCATAGTGCCGGAGAACGCTAAAAAATACACCGGCTCAGTTGCTATTTTTCACCGGTACGCCATCCCTGCGCACATCAATGCGCAACACGGCCGGCAGCTCGCGCAGCCGGGTATCTATTTCTCCAAGGTCGGCGGCAGAAAGCTCCGGGTACCGCGCTTCGACCGTCTGTTCCGTATCAGTCCGGCTCACCATCCAGTCCGCCACCCGTTTCCTGCGAAGCAGCTGGCGGATGGTTTGCGCGGTAGAAGGATCATAGCGGTACTCGACGGTGATAACGGTAACGGCGTCCGCGGCGGTTTGGGAAGGGCGCGGAGTGCTGCACGCGGCAAATATGGCTCCCACCAGGAAGGTCAACAGGATCGGTTTCATATACATAGGTTTTTATGTGAGCAGACAAAAGCTTCCCGTGCCGGCTGCCCGGCAATTTTTTTAGGCGATGAAGAAAACGGTTATATCCGTCCGGGATACGGGGTGGGTACGCTGCTGATCATATAGACGCTGTAGAAGGGCGGCTTGTTACATCTCCGGCGAATAACTACTTGAAATGAACCTGCCATCCCAAATATAGGAAATATTTCGTACGAACAAACTTCAACCATTATTTTCTTTCATTTACCGGCAGCAGTCCCGGAATTTTTAATTTATTTTGACAGACATGAATGCGGCCGTGCTGATACCGGCCACTACATGCAAACCGAAACTATGAGCTACGATCTTTATTTCTACCAGCCTAAGGGAACTGCGCTGACGAAAGACCACATCGCAGGCTACCTCGGCACCCACCTGGTGCAGCCAAACGAACAGGGCGATGAATGGTTTTTTACCAATCCCGATACAGAAGTATACTACCTGTTTGACTACAGCGGGCCGGCAAACGATCCGGATGCCATCGAAGTCAATGAAAGTTTTGCAGCATACGACAACACGCATTTCTCCTTTAACCTGAACTTTATGCGGCCGGCCTTTTTCGGCCGGGAAGCCTTCCGCTTTGCAGAGCGGTTCATGAACGACCTGGACCTGTATGTGCTGAATCCTCAATCCGCTACAGAAACCCCGTACAAAGCCACGGCCACAGAACTGTTTGAAGAATGGAACCGCATCAACCTCGCGGCCAGCGCCGACCATTTCAGCGACACGCAAAGTTGCTACCTGCCTGCCGCCAGATCGGACCAGGCATGGGAATATAATTTTCATCGCCAAATGCTGCAGGAAGAGACCGGGGCAGACTATTTCGTGCCGCGGCTGTTTTTTTTCAAAACAAGGCAGCACCACGAGGCCTTTACACTTGCCGTGTGGCCGGCGCCCCTGCCTGCAGTGATCCCGCCGGCAGATCATTACCTGATCAGCCGGCACTATAAAAGATGGTTCCGCACCGTGGAGGACCGCATTCTTGTATCCCGGCAGGAACTCGACGAACTGCTTGGCGGCTATGCAGATCCTTTTCACTTCAGGGATTGCAGGATCATACACCCGGCACATGCACAACGGTTGAAAAACAAAGTGAATGCGCTGCGCGGCGGTTCCTCGCTGGAAGAGTTTGCTGAGCAGCTGGCCATCGAAAACCTGTACAATGCCAAACCAGCTTGAGCAACCGGTTACATTCCTTATTTTTATCGGATCAACGCCTGCATATGAAACCAACGCTTCTTATCGCTTTGCTCACCTTTCTGGCCGCAATGACGCTGCCGGCAGCCGCACAAAAGCAATTCAAAGTGCTGCTGTTTACCAAAACCAATGGCTTTCACCATGAGTCCATCCACGAAGGCGTGGACGCCATCCGGGCCCTGGCGGCGCAGCATTATTTCGACGTGGAGTGGCACGAAGACCCCACCCGCTTCAACGATAAATTCCTGGAACAGTTCCGGGTGATCATTTTCCTGAATACCACCGGCGATATCCTGAACGCAGAACAGCAGCAGGCCTTTGAAAAATTCATCCGTGCGGGCAAAGGTTTTGTCGGTATTCACAGCGCTTCTGATACGGAGTACGACTGGGACTGGTATACCAAACTGGTAGGCCATATGTTCGTAATCCATCCGGCTATCCAGACGGCAAAGCTGAAGATCGTGAACAAGGATTTTCCCGGGCTGCAGGGATTTAGCGATGGCCAGCTCTGGACCGATGAGTGGTACGAGTTCAGCGCTGCAAAAACAGCAGGACTGAATTATATCCTGGCCGTGGACGAAACCACGTACAACGCAAAAGTGCAATGGGGCGAAAAGAAAGGCGAAGGCATGGGCAGCTTTCACCCGCTGGCCTGGTACCATGACTATGATGGCGGCCGTGCCTTTTATACGGCATTAGGGCATGTATCGGCCAACTACAGCGATCCTGCTTTCCTGAATCATTTATACGGCGGCATCTACTGGGCAGCTACCGGAAAAAAGTAGGCCTCCGCATTATACCCTGCCTTCTTTAAGTATCGCCACCGTCACCAGCAGCTGGCCCGTATGCCGCATGGTATGTTCGGCAGCATGAAAAAGCAGGCCGATCACCGTAGAGGGAATTTGCTTCCGTCCCACTCCCCTTCCTTCTGTCAACACAGCCGGGTTCGTTGCTTTGAGCTGATCCAGCGCCTTGTCTACCTGTTGGCTAAACCGCTCCAGTAAAGAGGAGAGCGTAAGAGAAGGATCCTGCGTTCCCTCCCGCTCAAGATGGGCCAGCTGTACTGCATCCAACTGCCCGCCTTTCGCATAAGTAAGCAGGCGGTCCATTACCCCGGCCAGGTGCTGCAGGTGAAAAGCCACCGAAGCCATGCCCGCAGGCCGATGCCAGATCAATGCTTCCGGCAAATCTGCCAGGCATTCCCGTACTTCGTCCCTGGCCTGCAGCAAAGCGTGGGCGGCAGGCTGTAATAAGGCAGGTATGCCGGGCACCGGGCCGCGGAGCCAGTATTCAGAAGCAGGTTGCATGTAATTTTTCTCAAAGATAGGCTGCCCGGGCAGGAGGAAAATCGTGAATACAAAGACGAAGAAGCAGGAAAAAGCGGTAAAACATTTTCTCGGCAGCCTTGATCTCTGCCCTCACAGATAAGGAGCCTGCGGGAAGACGAATAAAGTAACCGGATCAATGTTCATTCTGCGCTTCGCAGTTGGCAAGCGCTTCCTCGGCCATGTTGAGCTGGCTTTGGGCGGCCTGGTATTCGGTACGCAGCTGGCGCAAACGGTTTTGCACAGCTGCATCATGCGGATGAGAAACAAGGAATTCTTCGTTCTGGCTGATCTTTGTTCGCAGATCGCTGACAGCTCTTTCGCAGCGGTGCACGGCTACACGGGCAGGACCACAATTGTGAGGCATAGAATAAGTTTGATATAAATCTACTTATTTGGCTGTGAAAAAACAAGGTGAACTCCAAGGACAGGGGGACACAAAAGGACACAAGGAATACGATAAGACGTGGCATAAATGATATTATGACAATCCCAACCGAACTGCCAACAGAACCTATACGTGACCGGCGGGCAGCAAAGAGAGGAAGCTGATCCCGCCGGGCATGGCGTATAAAACAAAACAGGCCCTCGCGGGCCTGTTTATCTATTGGTCGGTTATCAGCATTATTTCACTTCTTCGTACGGCACATCGGTTACATTATCACCGGCGCCTGCCCCGGCTGATTGTGCGCCGCCACCGGCCTGCGGTCCGCCATCAGCACCCGGCTGCTGGCCACCGGCTTCCTGCGAAGCTTTGTAGATATCTTCGCTGGCTGCGGTCCAGGCTGTATTCAGCTCAGCCAGAGCCGTGTCGATCGCGGCAATATCCTGCGCTTTGTGCGCTTCTTTCAGCTTTTCGGCTGCCGCTTCGATCACGGTCTTTTTATCGGCAGGTATCTTATCGCCGTATTCTTTCAGCTGCTTTTCGGTCTGGAATACCTGGCTGTCGGCCATGTTCAGCTTTTCCACTTTTTCACGCTCGGCCTTGTCGGCTGCTTCATTAGCCCTTGCCTCGGCCTTCATTTTTTCCACTTCGTCCTTGCTCAGGCCGCTGCCTGCTTCGATGTGGATCTTCTGCTCCTTGCCGGTACCTTTATCCTTAGCCGTTACATGCAGGATACCGTTGGCATCGATATCGAAGGTAACCTCGATCTGCGGCACACCCCTCGGGGCCGGCGGAATGCCGTCCAGGTTGAAGATACCGAGGCTCTTGTTGTCCTTTGACATGGTACGCTCACCCTGCAGTACATGTATCTGTACGCCGGGCTGGTTGTCGCTGGCGGTAGAGAAAGTTTCCGATTTCTTTGTCGGGATCGTGGTATTCGAGTCGATCAGCCTGGTCATCACACCGCCCATGGTCTCGATACCGAGCGACAGCGGCGTTACGTCCAGCAGCAGCACGTCTTTTACCTCGCCGGTCAGCACGGCACCCTGAATAGCGGCGCCGATGGCTACTACTTCGTCCGGGTTTACACCCTTATGCGGCTTCTTGCCAAAGAATTTTTCTACGATCTCCTGCACTTTGGGAATCCGGGTAGAACCACCCACCAGGATCACTTCGTCGATCTGGGAAGTGCTCAGGCCGGCATCTTTCAGCGCAGCTTTACACGGCTCCAGGCAGCGGTTGAACAGGCTGTCTGCCAACTGCTCGAACTTGGCGCGGCTCAGTTTTTTCACCAGGTGCTTGGGTACGCCGTCTACGGCCGTGATATACGGCAGGTTGATCTCCGTTTCGCTGGAAGATGACAGCTCTACCTTGGCTTTTTCAGCGGCTTCTTTCAGACGCTGCAGGGCCATGGGGTCTTTGCGCAGGTCGATGGCTTCGTCTTTTTTGAATTCATCGGCCAGCCAGTCCATAACCACTTTGTCAAAGTCGTCGCCACCCAGGTGGGTATCACCATTGGTGGATTTTACTTCAAACACACCGTCGCCCAGCTCCAGTACGGAAATATCAAACGTACCGCCACCGAGATCGAATACGGCGATCTTGTGATCGTGCTTGCCTTTGTCCAGGCCATAGGCCAGGGCGGCAGCCGTCGGCTCATTTACGATACGGCGAACGGTCAGCCCGGCGATCTCACCGGCTTCCTTGGTAGCCTGGCGCTGGGCATCGTTGAAGTAGGCCGGAACAGTGATCACGGCTTCGGACACTTCGTGCCCCAGGTAATCTTCGGCGGTCTTCTTCATTTTCTGAAGCACCATGGCCGAAATCTCCTGCGGCGTGTACAGGCGGCCGTCTATGTCAATTCGTACGGTATTATTGTCACCCTTTGCCACTTTGTAGCTCCAGTGGCTGATCTCTTCTGTCACTTCATCAAACTGGCGGCCCATAAAGCGCTTTACCGAAGTGATGGTGTTTTGCGGGTTGGTGATGGCCTGGCGCTTGGCCGGGTCACCTACTTTGCGCTCTCCGTTTTTCAGGAAAGCCACTACCGACGGGGTAGTGCGGCGGCCTTCGTCGTTGGCGATGACCACCGGTTCATTGCCTTCCATAACTGCTACGCAGCTATTGGTAGTACCTAAGTCGATTCCGATTATTTTTCCCATAGTTGAATTTTATCCTTTTTTATCGCTCCCTTTCCGGAAGCCGTGAACACTTGTCAATCATTGTGCCGCACCGGACAAAAATGAAAAAATGGCAGGCCGCATGACGGCTGGTTACCACAAGCGGGCTCCCTCAGCCTGAACCAGATACATTTGGGATTTTGCCAGATATTTTCTATTTCTGCCAAAAAACCACCTATGCCCAGCACAACTGCCATGCCATACCAGCTGTGGATCACCCTGGCGGGCCTGGCCCTCGCCATTATCCTGCTGGACCGCAGGTATTATATGCTCCGCGATACCAGTGCGGCCAGGCATTCTCCCTACAGCTGGTCACGGGTGCAGCTGGCCTGGTGGACCCTCCTGGTCCTGTCTGCCTTTATCACCATCTTCTGGGTAAAAAAAGAAGTGCCGGCGCTGGACACCTCTATGCTCATCCTGCTGGGCATCAGCGCTGCCACAACGGCCGTAGCGCGCGCCATCGACGTATCGGACCAGGCCAATCCGCTGGTAACCCGTCACCAGGACCTGGGCGGCACCAATTTTTTCATGGACATCCTGTCCGACCAGAACGGTCCCAGCATTCACCGTTTCCAGGCCATCGTGTTCAATTTCGTATTTGGGCTGTGGATCATCACCACCGTAGCTGCCAACCTGCGTACATGTGACGGCGATGCCTGCATCAACAGCATCATCCCGGTAATGAGCGACAACAACCTGCTGCTGCTGGGGCTAAGCTCGGGCACCTATGCGGCCCTGAAAACCATGGAAAACCGCTCCGCACCTGCCAATCCGGGTACCGGCACATCAGGAGGCCAGGCCACGCCTGCCGGACCGGGCGATCCGGTGTCCTGACAAGAGCAGGATCGGAGAAACCGGTATGGATCGGGAAGCTTAATTTTAACCTCTTCAATATGGCTACAGCTGTTTTTCAAAAACTTCGCATCAGGGAAAACGACATCCTGCTTACGCTCCATGCACCTGCAGGCTTCCGCCAATCGCTGGGCGGGCTGCCACCGGGCGTTACCATCACCGGCTCGGGGAAAAAATATACCCAGGCACACTGGTTTGTACAGAATAAGACGCAGGTAGAAAAGGAACTGAGCAAAGTGATGGCGCTGCTGAAGGAAAACGTTATTCTATGGATCTATTATCCCAAAGGCAGCTCCGGGCTGCAGACCGACCTGACGCGCGACAAGGGATGGGATAGCCTGCTGGCGCAGGATGACAAGCTGACTTGGATCAGCCTGGTCTCCTTTGACGATACCTGGTCCGTTTTCGGCTGCCGGCTGAAAACAGCAGCCGATCAGCAAAAAGATGCCAAGCCGAAACCGCAGCGGGAAATCCTGCAGTATGCGGATGCTGCTACCAAACAGGTGCGCCT